>CAUJFI010000034.1 GCA_963170125.1 Deinococcota bacterium
CCGTGCACTGCCTGACCACGTCGCGCAGCTTGTCCCCCGGGCGCAGCGCGCCGGCGACGGTGCGGCGCAGACCGGCCTCGGCGTCGCTCCCCGCCAGCGGCCCCAGCCCTAGCACGACGCCAACGCGGGCGGCCCTCCCTACCTCGCCCCGCGCCACGTTGCCCAGCCCGTCGAAGGCCTCGACAGGGGCGCCGCCGCCGAGCCGGAGCACGTCGCGCAGGTGGTGGGCCTCCTGGCCGCGCAGCACGACAGTGAAGACCTTGCGCGCAGTGTCGGCCGCGGCCTCGTCGCCCAACACCGGGCTGAGTGCACCTACCTCCCCGCCCCGAGCGGCCTCGGCGAGGCCCGGCACCAGGACGCGGCTCAGCCTCAAGGCGTCCCCGTGAGCCGGTACTCGAGCAGCAGCCAGTCGCCGCGGGCCTCTTCCCGCTCCAAACGTAGGCCGGGCGGCGCGGCGCGCGTGACCAGCGCCCGGTGAGTGGCGAGGATGCCGGTCAACACGAGCGCGCCGCCCGGCAGGAGCCTGGCGACGTACGTGCCGAACAGGGCCGCGTGCAGCTCCGCGAAGAGGTTGGCCACGATCACGTCGAAGCGGCCGGGCAGACCGGACAGGGGGGTGGACCCGCCCTCCGTGCCGCCCCATTCGCCGCTTGCACCGAGCACCGGGGCGGCGCCGAGCGTTCCCAAGGCGAACCGGGCACGCGAACGGTTGAGCGCCGCGTTCTCGCGCGCCACCCTGACCGCCTCCGGGTCGATGTCGAGGCCGTACGTCCGCTCCGCCCCCAGGCGGTCGGCCCCGATGGCGAGGAGCCCGCTGCCGGTGCCGAGGTCGAGGACCGTCATGCCGCGCAGCTCCAGGCCGCATAGCGCCTCGAGGGCCATGGCGGTCGTCTCGTGATGGCCGGTGCCGAACGCCGTGCCCGGATCGAGCCAGACGACGGTCTCGCCCCGCTCGAGCACGGCCTGCCTATGGCTCGGCGCCACGACGACGGTGCCGCAACGCACGGGCGCGAGGCTCGCCAGGTACGCGCCCACGTGGTCGACATCGGGCAGCTCCACCCACGCGCCCGGCAACGGCACGTCCACCTCCACCGCGAAGTACGCGAGGACCCCGACGCCGTCGATGCCCTCCTCCTCCTGCAGGCCGAGGCAGCCGAGGTCCCAGAGGAGCGCCGTCTCGGGCGACTCGCCCGTCAGCCCCGGCACCCGGTAGGCCTTCAAGCGGTGACCGCTACCGGGGAGAGGCGCGCGTCGCGCGTGACGATCTCGAAGCCCAGGCGCTCGCCTTCCAGGAGGTAGAACTCGATGTCCGCGGAGCGGGTGGCGCTCCCCAGGCTCCGCCTGTCGTACGCGTGCGTGGCCGTCAGGATCATGGTCTCGGCCAGGCAGGCGGGCACGTTGCCGTCACCGAAGCGCAGGTCGATGCGGCTGCGCATGTTGCCGGGCGGCCTGACGACGCCGCCGGGCACGAGTTCGACGCCGGGCACGGTGCGCACGCTCTCGTCGACGTCCACGGGGCGGCCGAGGTCGTAGATCCAGGCGCCCGGCTTGACGTGGTGCGCGAAGATGACGGGCTCCGGGTCGGACGTCGCCGTGAAGATCAGGTCCGAGCCCGCGACCGCCTCGACGTCGGTCGTCGCGAGGATGCGCGTGTGCGGGTACTTCTTGCGCAGGCTGTCGGCCGAGCGGTTGAGGCGCTCCCGGTCGCGGCCCACGAGCACGAGCTCGCCGACCTCGGGCGCGATCATCCGCGCCACCCCGAACGCGACGACCCCGTTGGCGCCGACCACGGCCGCGCTGGCCGTGCGGAGGTTGCCGCCCTGCGCCTTGAAGCGCCGCAGCAGGCCCGGGACCGCGGCCCTGACGGTGGCGGCCGTGTAGGCCCCTCCGTTCGTGACCACGATCTCCGGCACGGCCTCCTGCACGGCCTGCCCCTTCTCCCCCACCGTGGACCAGAAGGCGCCGAGGCCGACGACTTCCGCGCCGAGCCGCCGGGCGAACCTGGCGCCGAGGATGGCCGTGCGCAAGGCGTCGTCGGGGTTCGAGCGGAACTGGTCGGGCATGAGGGGGGCCGAGATGAGGAGCACGCGCAGGTTGCGGCCGTCGGCCAGGGTTATGCCTTCGATGACGCCGTGGAACTGCGGGCGGATGCTGAGGAAGAGCCGCTTGAGCCACGCCTCCGGCAGGATGCCCGGCCGCACCAGCGTCTCCACGACCCAGCGCAGCCAGCGGCTCGAGCGCGGTTGCCATACGTCGTCGTAGGTGAGGGGGTGGACCATGAAGGCGCAGAGCACCGTGTTCGGGTCGAGGCCGCGCACGGGCGGTGGCGCGCCGAGGCGGGCCTCGGTGCCGTCGCCGATGCGCATGAGCGCGGCCTTGTGCCGCCACAGGAGCACGAGCGCGGCGAGCAGCGCCGGCAGGAAGGGCCGCCATGCCACGAGGCCGGAGCCGGCGGCCAACGCCCAGAATGCGGCGAGCGTCGCCAACCCCGCGACGCTGGCCAGCGCCACGTAACCACTGAGGGCGAGCGCGGCGGCGTACGCGGCGACGGCCGTGGCCGGCAGCCAGAACGGCACCACCCCGAGCCCGAAGAGGGCGGCGAGGCCGCCGATGACCACGCCGTTACCGCGGCCGCGCGGCGTCGAGGCGAGGCGCTTGAAGGGTAGCGGGTAGAGGTGGCCGAGGAGGACCCCGAGGAAGGCGCAGCCGGCCGCGATGCCCAGGTCGAGCGGCGCGGTGGCCGCGGCGGCGAGGAACCCGTCGAAACCCGTCAATGACCACGGCGACTCCACCCTCAGCCCGAGGACCGGGTCGAGGAGGAGCTCGGCCGCGCCTTGCGTGGCGACCATCAGCAACGCGCCGAGGATGACGGCCAGCGCGCCCTTGATGACGTCCAGCACGAACGAGCTGACCGCCACCCACGGCCCGACGAGCTTGTAGACGTTCTCGACGCCGAGGAGGTGCGGGTTGACGTCGCGCGGGTCGAAGCCCGAAGCGGCCTGGACGAGCCAGGCACCGAACGGCAGCGACCCGATCAGGTAGGCACTCAGCAACGGCAACGCCCATGTCGTCAGTAGGTCCATGAACAGCGCCATTCTACCCGCCGCGCGGCCACGGACCGTCGGGCCGGCCGGTAAGATGGCGGGGTGGAGAGCAGGACCCCGCCGCACAACATCGAGGCAGAACAGAGCGTTCTAGGCAGCATCCTCCTCGACAACGAGGTGTTCGCCAACCTCGAGGGCACCCTGCATGCCGAGCAGTTCTACAAGGAGGCCCACCGGAAGCTCTACCGCGCCATGGAGAAGCTGCACCGGCGCGGCGAACCGCTCGACCTGGTCACGCTCTCGGAGGAGCTCAGGGTGGCGGGCGACCTGGAAGGGGTCGGCAGCGTCGCGTACCTCGTCGGCCTCGTCGACATGGTGCCCACCGCCGCCTACGCCGAGAGCTACGCGCGCATCGTGCAGGAGAAGGCGACGCTGCGCGACCTCATCGGGGCGGGCGGACGCATCATGCAGACCGCGTACGACCAGTCCGGGCCGCTCGAGGAGGTGCTCGACCAGGCCGAGAAGGCCATCTTCGACCTCACCACCCGCAAGCGCCGCACGAACTTCGAGGGCATGCGCACCCTCGTCACCGAGACGTTCCAGGACATCAACGAGCGCTTCGCCAACCCGAACCCCGTCTCCGGCCTCCGCGCCGGCTTCCGCGACCTCGACGGCCTGACGGGCGGCCTGCAGCCGGCCAGCCTCAACGTCCTGGCGGCGCGCCCCTCGATGGGCAAGACGGCCTTCGCCCTCACCATCGGCCTGAACGCCGCCCTAAAAGAGGCCGCTTCAGTAGGCATCTTCTCGCTCGAGATGTCGGCCGTGCAGCTCGTGACGCGCATGCTCTGCGCCGAGGCCAGGGTCGACATGTCCAGGGTGAGGTCCGGTCAGCTCTCCGATCGCGACTTCCAGCGCCTCGCCGACACCGCCGGGCGCATGTCCGAGGCCCGCGTCTTCATCGACGACCACGCCGACATGACCGTCATGGAGCTGCGCTCGCGCGCCCGGCGCCTGCAGGCCGAGCACGGGCTCGACCTCCTGATCATCGACTACCTCCAACTCATGTCGGGTAGCAGCCGGAGCCAGAGCGAGAACCGCCAGCAGGAGATCTCGGCCATCTCGCGCGGCCTCAAGGGGCTGGCGCGCGAGCTCGACGTCCCCGTCCTCGTCCTCAGCCAGCTGTCGCGCGCCGTGGAGGCCAGGCCGAACAAGCGGCCGATGCTCTCTGACCTGCGCGAATGCGTCGGCGGCGATACCCTCGTCGACCTCGCCGACGGCAGGCGTATGCCGATCGCGGACCTCGTTGGGCTGCAACCGGAGCTCTTCGCGGTCGACGAGCGCGGCAAGGTCGTCACCGCGAAGAGCGACAAGGTATGGCCGGTCGGTGAGAAGGAGCTGTTCGAGGTGCGCCTCGCCAGCGGCCGGGTCAGGCGGACGACCGCCCGGCACCTCTGGTACAGCTTCGACGGCTGGAAGCGGCTAGAACGACTAGGGCCAGGTGACCGGGTCGCCATCGCCCGGCGCCTGCCGGCGGTAGAGCCGTCGGCAACCATGGCCGACGCGGCCGTCGCCCTTCTCGGACAGCTTGTAGGTGACGGCTCGTGCCTGAAAGGCCAGCCCCTCCGCTTCACCACGGCTCACGAGGCCAACGAGGCGACCGTGCGTGAGGGCGCGGCGCTGTTCGGTAGTGGCGTCAGACGCTACGCCGGTCGTGGCAACTGGTGGCAACTGCTCATCTCGGGCAACGGCGACCGCTGGCACCCGGCCGGCGTCGGTGCTTGGCTCAAAGAACTAGGCATCTTCGGACAGCGCTCGAGGGAGAAGCGCTTGCCCGAACTCGTGTTCGCGCTGCCGAGATCGCAGCAGGCGTTGCTGCTCAGGCATCTGTGGGCGACGGACGGCTGCATCCATGTGCGCGACCGCGGCCAGAAGGGCTCTCACAGGGTGTTCTTCTCGACATCGAGCAGGTTGCTCGCAGAGGATGTCGCTGCGCTGCTCCTGCGCCTCGACATCGTTGCCACCATCCGGGAACCCATCGGCACCAAGGGCGCGTGGAGCGTTGACGTCTCCGGTGCGGAGCAACAGCGGCGCTTCCTGAGGGACGTCGGAGCCCACGGCCCTCGCGAGGAACAGGCCAAGAGGCTGGCAGAGGCTCTAGCAGGCGTTCACGAGAACCCGAACCGGGATACCATCCCGCGCCAGGTCTTCGACCGTGTACGTGCCTCCGCGCTGGCCGCTGGAGTATCGACACGCGAACTCGCCGCGGCGCGCGGCACCTCGTACGGCGGAACCTCGCACTTCAGGTTCTCACCCTCGCGCGCCACGCTCTCCTCTTACGCGCAAGCGCTGGGAGACGACGCCTTGGCGGCCGTAGCCGACTCCGACCTGTACTGGGACGAGATCGTCAGCGTGCGCAGCGTCGGTATGCACCAGGCCTACGACCTGACGGTTCCGGGTCCGGCGTCGTGGCTCGCGGACGGCGTCGTCATGCATAACTCGGGCGCGATAGAGCAAGACGCCGACCTCGTGATGTTCATCTACCGCGACGAGTACTACGACCCGCATAGCGAGAAGCACGGCATCGCCGAGATCATCATCGGCAAGCAGCGCAACGGGCCGACGGGCAGCCTGGAGCTGCAGTTCCACAACGCGCACGTGCGGTTCAACGACCTGGCCAAGGGCGGCCACGGCTGATTCGCGCCCCGGCCGGAGCCCAAGGCGTCTTGGTCTGTACGGCATTTTTTCACGTGGTGGCGCGAAGGTCGCGTGATAGACTCCCCCAGATTTACTAGGAGGAGACGCTATGGTCTCATTTCGCGAGCGTTTCGCTCGCATGCTAAGTCCCAAGATCGAAGCGGTCGGCCTCGAGGTCGGGACCAGCGCACTCAAGGTGGTTGAGCTTCGCGCCGGCAACCCGCCGACGCTGAGCGCGCTGGCGGTCAGGCCCATGCCCGCAGGCCTCGTCAGCGAGGACGAGGTCACCGATCAACAGGGACTGGCCGAGGAGATCAAGGCGCTCTTCCAAGAGGCAGGCATCCAGAAGCGCTTCACGGTGACGGCGGTCAGCAACCGACAGGCCATCACGCGTAACATCCACGTGCCCCGCATGTCGGTGGCGGAGTTGGACGAGGCCATCCGCTGGGAGGCCGAGCGCTACATCCCTTTCCCCATCGACGAGGTCGTCCTAGACTACTTCGTCCTCGACAACCCTGAGGACGTGGCCGAGGGCGAGCAACTCGAGGTCGTGATCGCGGCCGCGCGCCTCGACGAGGTCTCACAACAGGTCGACTACCTCAAGCACGCCGGCCTGGAGCCGCACGTCATCGACGTCAAGCCGTTCTCCCTCCTCCGGGCGCTGCGCGGCTCGCTGCACGGCGAGCACCTCACCAAGGCGACCCTCTCGGGCCAGAACTTCACCGAGGGCAACGAGATCGGCGTGGTCCTCGAGATCGCAGCAAGCACGTCGACCGTCACGCTCGTGCGCGGCCAGCGCGTGCTCATGAACCGCAACATCAACGTCAGCAGCGACGACTTCACGACGGCCATCCAGCGCGCCTTCGGGCTGGACTTCGATAGCGCCGAGGAGGTCAAGCTCGAGTACGGCACCGCCACGATCCCTACTGAGGACGAGGAGGACCTCCTCAACTTCGACGCCAAGCGCGAGCAGTTCTCCCCCAGCCGCGTGTACGACGCCTTGCGGCCCGTGCTCGTCGAGCTGACGACCGAGATCCGGCGGTCGCTGGAGTTCTTCCGCGTGCAGTCCGGCGACGCCACGATCAGCCGCATGCTCGTCACGGGCGGCGGCGCCAAGCTGCGCGGTCTGCCGGACGCCATCGGCGACGCCCTCGGCATCAAGGTGGAGCTCGGCGACCCGTGGCTGGCCGTCACGTTCGACGAAGGCCGCTTCGATTCCCAGTACCTCAAGAAGATCGCACCGGAGTTCGCGGTGCCGTTGGGCCTGGCGTTGAGGGGGGTGGCCGGCGTTGATTAACATCAACCTACTTCCCAAGAACCTCAGGCGCGTCCGCGAGCCGGGCTACTGGCGGCTGCTTGCTGTGGCTTTCCCACTGCTCGTGCTCGTCGTCGTGGGCATCATGCAATACACCGCCAACGCGACGGCCGCCAACTTGCAGCGCGAGAAGCTCGCCCGCGAGGACCAGCTCGCGCTCCTGCAACCGTTCCTGCGCGAGCAGCGCGACCTCGTCTCCCGGCAGCAGCAGCTCAACCAGCTCATCGCCGTGGCCCAGTCGGTGCGCGAGAACACGATCGTCTGGACGGGCGAGATCGCGGGCCTCCTGGAGAACCTGCCCGTGGGCGGCGACACGCGCCCGGCCATCGACTTCCGCTCGCTGTCCATGCAGAGCATCTTCCCGCCCCGAGCCGACGCGCAACGTTACGAGGGCAGGCCCGTCACGGCCGAGCTGAGCGTCACGGGTACGGTCGTCAACACGGAGGTGCTCGCCGAGTTCATCCGCGCCCTGGAGCGCAGCGACAACTATGGGGTGGCGTTCCAGAACGCGCAGCGCTCCGACGAGGACGGCGTCTACCAGTACTCCCTGACGGTCGGGAGCATCCAGGATGGGGCGCGATGACCAAGTCGTTCAGCCTCCGCAGGCTCAAGCAGCGCGACTGGGCCATCGTCTGCATCGTCCTCTCCATCGTGGCCGCCGTTCTCTGGTACTTCTACATGTACGGCCCCACCCAGGAGCGCATCACTCAGCTGGAGTCGGACATCACGCGCCTCGACGCGGACATCCGGCGGGGTGAGGACGCGCGGCGTAACCTCCCCAACCTGCGGCTCGCCGTCGCGGAGCTGGAGGCGGACCGCCGCGACTTCCTCTCCCAGCTGCCCCGCGAGAGCGACATAGCAGGCCTCATAGACTCCCTGCGTGCCAACGCCCAGCAGTCGGACGTGGTGATCAGGTCGTTCAGCCAAGGCTCGGCCCAGGAGTCGATCCAGGACATCCGCCCTATCGGGTTCACCATCGACACCCAGGGCACGTACGGGGAGACGATGGACTACCTCTCTCGCCTCGAGGCCATGCGCCGCTTCGCGAAGATCGGTCGCCTGAGCCTCGACATCGAGGACAACACGTCCAGCGACCCGAACCTCAACGCCTCCTTCGCTTTCACCGTCTACGTCTTCACGGGTAGCGACCCAGGGGAGCAATAGGCCATGTCTCTTTCTAGAACCGCTCGCATCCTCATCGCGCTACTGCTAGTGGCGGCGGCGGCGTTCGTCTGGGTGAGCTACTTGAGGAACGCCGAGCCGCAGACGACGTTGGCCGGCACCCCGACGACCGTCCCGGGGGCGGCCGCGGCGGACGCGGCGGCGAACTCGCCGACCACCACGGCGGCACCGCTCCTCGCGACGGGGTCGGAAGCGATCGTCGGGGCTCCTGCGAGCGCCCCGGCCGCGGACACCGGAGCGACCGAGCCCACTGCCGCCGCTACCGCCACTGGCGCGGCCGACGAACCGAGCCCCGTCTCCGTGCCCGCCGTCGTCGCGCCACCCACCGTCGTGCTGCGCGACCTCGTCGTCGACGACCTGCCCTTCCTGGTCACCTCGCCACCGGTGGTCGAGACCACCCAGGCGGAAGAGGAAGCCGGCGGCGCCACCCGGCCGCAAGCCGGCCGACGCGGGAACATCAACCCGTTCTCCCCCGTCCTCGTTCAGACCCCCCAGGCGCAACCGGAGCCCGTCTTAGCCGAGGCGCCGACGAGCAGCCCCGAGCCGACCGTCATCGTCGTCAACAACGACGGCGCGCCCCCGGCCGGCGCCAGCGCGACGAGCAGCCAGCCGAGCGCCACCGTGGTCGCGGCCGCGCAGCCGGCGCAGGCGCCGGCGCCGCGGGCCCTCGCCCCGGCCTCGTCAGGCGTCGGAGAGCTCCCACGTCCGCTGCCTTCGGGCACTCTGCCCCTCACCCCCGACATCCTGCGCGACGCGCGCACTGCCCCGCCGGTGCAGTCGCCCAGTCAGGCCGAGACGCCAGTCGCGGCGCTCGTGGAACCCACCGAGACGGCCCCGACCGAGTTGCCGCCCGTAGGGGACGGGCCCGTGGAGGGCTCGGCCGCCCCCGTCGAGGTCCTGGGTCCAGGCCAGCCGAGCGGGACGGGCTCCGAGCCGACCGAACCGGTGGTGGCGATGGAGCCGAGCACCCCTACGAACGTCCAGAAGCTCCCTCTGGTGGCCGGCATCGACACCCTCAGCCGCTACCTCCGCGACAACGACGTGCGGTTCACGGGCACGGCCCTCGGGCCCCTGAGCGTCGGCGTGTTCCGAGCCAACCATCTGGACCAGCCCGTCGTGCTTACCTTGGGCCAGTCGTTGCCGGACACTGATATCGTGTTGGCTGACTTGCGCGGTTACGAAGCGAAGTTCTCACTGGGTGACAGTACCCAGGTCCTCTCTCTGGACCTCAGGCGGTGATCATGAAGCGGACGATCCTACTCCTAAGCCTCCTCGCGACCTTGGCCGTCGCGTTCGCTCAAGGGAAGCTCACGCCCTTGCCCGAAGCGGAACGTTACGACGCTCCGGTCGAGTTCAGCACGGGGAGCAACGGCGAGCAGCTGCCCGTCATGATCACCGCGCTGGCCAAGGCCATCGGGCTCACGGCCATCACTGACGACGTCCCCGACAAGACCATCGTCTACGACATCGGTGACCCTAAGCCGTTCAGGCAGGTCTGGAACATCGTCCTGACGCTCAACGACCTCGACTACGTGCTCCTCGACAACGACATCGTCGTCGTCGGCACCCCCGCCTCCGTCAACAGGCTCCGGACCCCGGTCGAGACGGCGGTCGCGGCCCAACCCGAGGCGTCTGACCTCGAACAGCGCTTCTACCGCGTCAACACCGATCCGGAGCAGGTCGTCGAGATCCTGCACCGCGCCATGCCCACCACGGACATCCAGGCCCTGCCCGGCGTCAGCAGCATCATGGTCGTCGCCAACGAGGCCGATCACGACCGCGTCCGGCGGCTCCTCGACCAGTTCGACACGGCTGCGGAGCAGGTGCAGCTCGAGCAGCGCACCTACTTCCTGAACAACGCGGTAGCGAGCGACCTCGCGACCGTGCTCCAATCGACGGGCGTCGTCCCGGCCGGCCAGGAGGCCGCAGGCACCGACTTCACGGTCGTGGCCGAGCCGCGCACGAACGCCCTCATCGTCACGGGTACGTCCGCCGTCCAGGCGAGCCTCGCCCAGCTCATCCCGCAGCTGGACGAGGCGCGCCAGCAGGTGAACGTCCAGGTCCGCATCCAGGAAGTGGCGCATAGCGTCAGCTACGACCTCGGCCTCGACCTCGCCGGCGGCTTCGGGCAGATGACGGCGAACATCCTGGACACGGGCCTGAAGTTCATCTTCGACACGGCGGCCGCCGTCTCCTCGTTCAACATCAACGCCGTGCTCGACGCCCTCGAGACCCAAGGCCTAGCCCGCCGCGTCGACGACGGCAACATCACGGTCCTCGACAACCAGCGCGGCTACATCCAGTCCGGCGGCACCATCTTCATCAGCATCCCGGGCGCCAGCGAGAACATCGAGCGCGAGATCCCCTACGGCGTGCAGATCGAGATCACGCCGCGCGTGGCCAAGGACGGCAGCGTCACGCTCAACATCGTGGCCAAGGTCGAGGACGTCATCTCCACCACCAACGACCCGAGCTTCCTCAACCTGTCCAACCGCTCCGTCTCCTCCACCGTCAACCTGCAGCCCGGCCAGACGGCCCTCCTCGGCGGGCTGATGCAGAACCAGTACAAGCTGACGAAGAAGCGCGTGCCGGTCCTCGGCTACATCCCGATCATCGGCGAGTTGTTCGGGTCCACGACCTCGGAGGACGAGACCACCGACCTGCTCCTCGTGGTCACCGCGCAGGTCATCGACTGAGGGTCTAGCAGTACCAAGCCCACCGCCTGACGCCGGGGTCTTCGTTACGGGGCCCCGGCGTTCGCGTTGCCCCGGGCGGCTACGAAGTCAGCGCGCCACGCTCCCGAGGAAGTAGCTGCGCCCGTCGACGTGCGCGATCTCGACGCCCTCCCGGCTCGACTCGGCCGCGAACCGCTCGCGCCGCACCGACGTATCGGCCCCGAGGGTGAGGAGCGAGCCGCCGTCGAAGCCGTAGCTCGCCGAAGGTCCGTCGTGGCCGAGGAGGTCCCATACCGTCGGAGCGACGTCGACCGTGCCGCAGGGCTCGTCGATGCGAGCGCCGGGCGCGAACCGTGGTCCGACGCCAAGGCAGAACGCGCGCATGTCATAGGGCGAGGCGGTGCCGTGAGTGGACTTCAGGGGTGAGTACGACGTCAGCGTGTCGACGCTGCCCGGCACACCGAAGGCGTTGGCGGCGTGGCTCCAGGTCGGGCTGACGGCCAGCAGCGGCGCCCTGGCATGCGTCAGCGGCCCGGTCGCCAACGCGAGCGGCAGCACGCCCGGGCGGCCGTGCATCGCGGGAACGGACGAGAACAGCAGCCCGCACCAAGGGCGCTCAAGCAGCCACTCGGCCAGGCGCGGCAGGGCGGTCGGGTCGTACGCGCCGTCCGGCGAGTAGACGAAGTCCGCCACGGCGATCAGATCGCCCAGGTCCAGCTCCTCGCGCGCCTCCACCAGGTGTTCGGCCAGCGAACCGGAGTGGCGGACGGAAGAGTGGCCGTGATCGCTCACAAGCAGGAGGTCGAACTCGTCGGCGAGCCCCTTGGCGGCTAGCGCGTCCAGCACGGTAGCGACGCACTCGTCGATGACCTGCAGCGCTTCCAGCGCTTCCGGCGAGCCCAACCCATAGAAGTGCTGGCTGGCGTCGGGCTCCGTGAGCCACAAGGTGACGACCCGGTTCTCCGGTTGGTCGAGCAGCACGTCGATGAGCGCCCGCGTAGCCCAGCGGCAGGCGTTGTACTTGGTGCGCCCGGCGTCCGGCTCGACAGGGCCGAGCTTGTCGCGCACGGCCGCGAGGTCGGCGTCGCCGTAGTCGGTGGTGGCGTTGAGGATGCGCTGCGGGTTCCTTGGGTTCCAGAGCAGTGACGCGCCGGGCGTGCTGCACGCCGCCACGGCCAGGCGCTCGCCTTGCTTGCGGAGCCGGTCGCCGAGTGTCTGGGTGAGCACCACGCTCTCCCCGCTCAGCCTCTCGAACTCGAGGAGCTGCTTGGGGTCGGCGGTGTCGATGGGCGCCGCGGCTCCCGCCACGTACATGGTGTTGTTGATGACGCCGTGCCTGCCGGGCTTCGTGCCCGTAGTCAAGGTGGTCATGTTCACGCGCGTATGGGTGGGGAACGCGGAGCGGAACGCGGTGTACAAGGAGCCCCGACCGAGGAGCGCATGGTAGGTGGGCATCTGCTCGCGGTTCACCAGGTCCGGCCTCAGGCCGTCCGCTCCGATGATCAGCACCCGTCGGCGCCCGTGGACTTCGGAACCTCGCATACGCACCTTCTAACACGCGGCCGGACCCCGGGAGCCGGCGAATGGAACTTATTGCCCCGCCATGATACATTGTTCGCGTAGTTCAGCTAGCGGCAGGGGTGGGGCCGAAGCCTTGGCATGGTAGGTCGGGCTGGCCGCCGTGCAGCTTGTGAGGTGACCGAGTTGACCCAGTGACCGCGTCGTCGCGACAAGACCCGAAACCGCAACCAAGCACAGCACCACCGCGTAGTTAAGGAGACTGGACAATGCGCAGAGCGCTCGTCGCACTCGTCATAGCCCTGGCCAGCGTCGCCTGGGCGCAGGATGCGAGGCCGACCCTGAGGATCGGAGTCACGGGTCTGCCCGACGGCCTGGACCCAGCGGTCAACATCAACATCGGCGCCAACGGCTTCCGCACCCTCTACTCCGTCTTCGACCGGCTCATCCACCGCGACTTCCTCGCGGGTGGCCTCCAACCCGGGCTGGCCACCGCCTGGCACTGGGTGGACGACACGACGCTCGAGCTCGAACTCCGCCACGGCGTGAAGTTCCACGACGGCAGCGACTTCGGCAGCGACGACGTCGTCTACACGTTCGAACGGATCATCGACCCCGCGTCGGACTTCGTGACCGCCCGCGGCACCCTCAAGAACGTCGCGCAGGTCGAGGCCGTGGACGAGTACACGGTGCGGATCCATACCAAGACCCCCGACCCCGTCCTGGAGCAGGTCCTGACCATGCAGGAGACGGCCATCTTGCCGGCAGGCGCCTACGCGACGCCGGAAGAGGCCTCACGGTTCAACCAGCTGCCGGTCGGCACGGGTCCCTACGAGGTGACGTCGTTCTCCACGGGCGATCAGCTGACCCTCACGGCGTTCGACGCCTACTGGGAGGGCCAGCCCGCGGCCAAGGAGGTCGTGTTCCGGGTGATCCCGGAGACGGCCGCGCGCATCACGGCGCTCGTCAACGGCGAGGTCGACATCATCACGGCCGTGCCACCCGACCAGCTCGACACCATCCGCAGGTTCTCCGGCGTCGCGGTCCGCGAGGCCGTCCTCGACAACATCCACCTGCTCCGCTACAACACGAACAACCCGGCCCTGTCCGACAAGCTCCTCCGCCAGGCGATGAACCTCGCCATCGACAGGCAGCTCATCTCCGACGCCCTCTGGGGCGGCGCCGCCGAGGTGACGCGCAGCCACCAGTTCAAGGCCTTCGGCGACATGTACGACGCCGATCGGCCGGTAGACGTCTACGACCCGCAGCGTGCCCGCGAGCTGCTCGCCGAGTCGAACTACACGGGCCAGACCATCTACCTGAACGCCCACCCGACCTGGTACGTGAACTTCATGGCGGCCTCCGAGGCCATCGTCGAGATGTGGCGCGCCATCGGCATCGACGCCCAGGTGCGGGTCGTGTCTGGCCCCGCCGAGCTCTTCGGCTTGGCGGCGGACGACCCGATGGCCATGGTGAACACGTGGTCCAACTCCATGCGCTACGCCGACCCGGCGGGCGGCCTCTGGGCCAACTGGAGCCCGTCCGGTCCGCCGCAGGCGAGCGGGTACTGGAACGCCCCAGAGGAGTTCAACCGTCTCGGCACGGAGGCCCTCCAGACGACCGACCGCGACGTCCGCCGCGCCGACTACTGGCGCATGCTCGACATCTGGGAGGACGAGGCGCCCGGCACGACCCTCTACTACTCCGTGGAGTTCTACGGCATACGCGACGGCGTGAACTGGCAGCCCTACAGCGACTTCTACATGGACCTGAGGCCTTCGAACCTGTCGTTCGACTGACCGCGCTCGCGTTCGGGTTGCACACCGGTGTGGGGGGCGGTGACGTGGGGGCCCCCGCCCCCCTCTTCGACGTTCTCGGGGTCACCGAGACCCGCCCTGGCTAGACCAGGTAATCGAGGGTGGAGGTCGTAGCGGCGAGGTCGACGGAGGCGCGCATGTCCGCCAGCGCGCTCATCAGGCCACGCGCCTGCCCGCTCAACTCGTCCAAGTCCCCTTCGGCGAGGGCGAGACCTGCCGCCGCCGCGCGTCGCCGCACCCAGTCGGCGGCGGCCGCCCCGCTCGACGCGCCGCCGTCCACCAGGCCTAAGTCCGCCGCGGGGCCGTCGAGTTGGCGGAGGTACGTCTCCGCCCGCCCGTCGTCGCGCCACTCGGTCAAGGCGCGCTCGTTCGGCGTCCGCTCACCCCAGTGCGTGGCCCGCTCGTAGACCGCCGCCACGCGGAGGAGGAGCCCCTCGCTCCACGCCTTCCCCATCAGCTGCATGCCGATGGGGAGGCCACCGGCCGTGAAGCCGCACGGCAGGGCCAGAGCCGGTTCGCCCGTCAAGTCCGCGAGGCGGTTGAAGCGCGACACGTCGCTTCGCGCCGCGGCCAGGTCGTCGATCTCATGAGCGGCGAACGGCGTGGCCGGCAGCACGAGGGCGTCGACGGTGGCGAAGAGCCTGCTCATCGACTCCCGCAAGCGCTCCCTGACGTGCATGGCGAGGAAGTAGTCGTTCGCGGAGAGCAGGAGGCCCGGCAGCATCCGCCGTGCGACCACTGCCCCGACGCTATCCCGCCGCCCCGCGATGAGCCCCCGCAGCCTGCTCGCCCCTTCAGCCAGCCAGATGACTGAGTGAGTGGTGGCGACGAGGTCGAACCCCGCCACGTCCACGGGCACGCAGGTGGCGCCGAGTCCCTCGAGGCGCGCGACGGCGGCGGCGAGCGCCGCCTCAACCTCCGGGTCGAGCCCGGAGGCGAGCAGCGCCGTGGGGACACCCAACCGCAGGCCCGCCAGGCCGTCGTCGAAGGCGGGCCAGCGCCCAGCGTCGCGCCTTGCGACGGTCGTCCTGTCCTTGGTATCGGGCGCCGTCACGGCGGCGAGCACCATCTCGGCGTCGGCCACGCACGCGGTGAGGAGCGCCGGATGGTCGAGCGTGTAGCTGATCGGGAACAGGCCGTGCCGGCTGATCCGCCCGAACGTCGGCTTGAGGCCGACCGTCCCAGTGAAGGACGCCGGCACCCTGACGGAGCCGCCCGTGTCACTCGCGGTGGCCGCCATGACGAGGCCCGCCGCCACTGCCGCGGCCGAGCCGGAACTCGAGCCGCCCGCGGCCCTGGCCGGGTCCCACGGGTTGCGCGTGACGCCGAAGCCCTGCATCGCACCGCAGGCGAGCTCATGGCAGTTGGCCTTGCCGAGGCTGATCGCGCCGGCGGCGGCGAGGAGCTCGACCACGGTCGCGTCGTGATCGGGGACGTTGTCCGCCAGCGCGCGGCTGCCGGCGGTCGTCCTCACCCCGCGGGTGGAGTAGATGTCCTTGTGCGCCACGGGGATGGCGTGCAGCGGGCCGCACGGGCCAGCGCGCGCGAACGTGGCTTCCGCGGCCAGCGCGGCCGCCCTGGCCTCATCGAGGGTGGTCGTCACGAAGGCGTTCAGGACGCCGTCGAGCCGCTCGATACGGCGCGCGTGCGTCTCGACCAGCTCCACCGGCGACACGGACCTGGTCCGTAGCAGCTCGGCCGCTTGCGCGATGGTGAGGCGTTCCACGACGACCCCCTCAGTCGCGCTGGCGCGGGTCGAGCACGTCGCGCAGCCAGTCGCCGATGAGCGAGACGACCATGGTGATCGTGACGATCACCAGGCCAGGGATGGCGGGTAGGGTCCAGTTCGACATCATGTAGTCGCGGCCGGCGCCGAGCAGCGCGCCGAGCGAGGTGTTGGGGGGCTGCACCCCGAGGCCGAGGAAGGAGAGCGCAGACTCCAGGAGCACGACGTAGCTGAAGTTGACGGTCGTCAGCACGATGATCGGCGAGATGACGTTCGGCAGGACGTGCCTGAGCGCCACGCGCTGGAGCCGCGCACCGAGCGCCTGCGTCGCCTCGACGAACGGGAGGCCTTTGACGGCCAGCACCTGACCCCGGACGACGCGCGCATGGATCTCCCACCCGGCGATGCCGACCACTAGCACGAGCACGACGAGGCTCGTGTCGAGCATAGCGATGACCGTGAGCGCCACGAGCACGAAGGGCAATGACATCTGCACGTCCACGAGGAACATCACGACGTCGTCGAGCCAACCGCCGAACATGCCGGACAGGACCCCGAGGGTCACGCCGAGTGCCATGCCTATCACGGTGCCGATCGCCGCGATGCCGAGCGTGGTCCGCAGGCCGTAGAGCAGCCGCGTCAGCATGTCGCGGCCGAGCTGGTCGGTGCCAAGGAGGTGGTCAGTGGAGCCGCCCAGGAAGGCCGGCGGCTTGAGGCGTTGCAGGAGGTTTTGTGTGCGCAGGTCGTAGGGCGCGATCATGGGCGCCAGGACGGCCAGCGCCACGAGGAGGCCGAGGACGACCCAGCAGGTCACGATGAGCGGTGGGACCCTCCGCCGGCGCACGCGCCCGGCGGCCCCCCCTGCCCCGCGACGCGGCTCCGTCATGCCACACGCACCCTCGGGTCGAGGACCGTGTAGAGAGCGTCGGTCAGGCTGTTCGCGAGCACCACGCTGGCGGACACGATCACGATCGCGAACTGCAGCACGGGGAAGTCGCCGAAGGTCACCGCCGTCACGATGAGCCGGCCGATGCCCGGCCACGCGAACACCGTCTCGACGATGACCGAGCCCGCGATCAGGACGCCGGCCTGCATGCCGAGGAGCGTGACGACCGGCAGTGCGGCGTTGCGCAGGGCGTGCCTGAGCACTATCACGGCGCCGACCAGCCCCTTGGCCCGCGCGGTCCTGACGTAGTCCTGCTTCAGGACGTCGAGCATGCCGCTGCGCGTGAGCCTGGCGATGCTCGAGGCGGAGCTCGTGCCGAGCGTGATGACCGGCATGATGAAGCTGCGCCAGTCGCCGTAGCCGCCACTCGGCAGCCACCGTAGGAGCAGGCTGAAGACGAGGATCATGGCGATCCCGAGCACGAAGTTCGGCAGGGCCTGGCCGATGAACGTGAGGGACATGATGAGGCGGTCAAGCGGTCCGTTGCGGTTCAGGGAGGCGAGGATGCCCGCTCCAACCCCGAGCGCGACAGCGAGCGCGAGCGAGGCGGCCGCCAGCTTCAATGTGGCGGGCAGGCGCTCCATGAAGGCCTGGGTGACCGGTCGGCGCTCCCTGAAGCTGTCGCCGAAGTCGCCCGTGAGCACGCCCCTCAGGTAGAGCGCGTACTGCTCCACGATCGACCTGTCGAGCCCGAGCCGCTGACGCAGCTCTACGCGCTGGGCCGGCGTGGCGTTGTCGGGCAGGAGGAAGGTGATCGGGTCGCCGGCCGCCCGGGACGCGAGGAACACGGCGGTAAGCACGAACCAGACGGTCGCGATCCCCCGTAGTAGGCGTTTTACGACGAAGTGAGGCATGCTCGGCGTGCTCGCTCCAACCCTCGGTGGCGTTCTTGAACTGTTATACCAGGCTACGAAAGAAAGTTTCTACGCGCCGGGCCCGAGGACGGAGACCGCCACCGCCCTCAGCCGGGCGTGACGACCTCGAACTCGAACGGGGCGCGACCGACGAGCCGCGCGACCCCGCCGACGCTGCCGAACCCGGCGGCGTACTCGACGTCCTCCGCGAACCCCAGCTCGGCGAGCGTACGTGCGTGCCGCGCCGAGGCCAGCGTAGCGCTCACACCCGCCTCACCCGCGGCGACGGCCAACGCGATCCTCGCCGCGTCCGTGGGCTCGAAGCCGCCGAGCCGCAGGACCTCCGCCGCGATGCAGCCGGCGCCGAGCACGTCGTCGAGCGAGACGGCACCGTCGGTGCCGGCGCAGACGAGCGTGACGCGTTCGCTAGCCAGCCGCGCCGCGAGGCGCGCGACGGCCGGAGCGTTGACGATGGCGCCCAGCAGGAGGCAGCGAGCCCCGGCGACGAGCCCGACGGCCTTGGAGCCGTTGGTGGTGCATAGGATGGCCGACCTGCCGCCGTAATCGCGCTGCGCGTGCTCGACGGGCGAGTTGCCACCGTCGAAGCCGGGGTACGGCAGGCCCATGCGCTCGCCGAAGAGGAGCGCGCCGGAGGCGGAGGCGTACGCGATCGCGTCGCCCGTGTCGGCTACGATCGTGAGGCGCCTCATCCCGCCGGCGATGAGCGCGGCTGCCGTCGTGGTCATGCGCAAGACGTCGATGACCACGGCGACGTCCGTCGGGGCGTCGGTCGGGTCATCGGGTGGTAGGAAGGCCACGTCTAGTTCCATGCTGGCCACTTCTAGCATGCGGCAGCCGCGTAGTCGAGTGACCGATGGTACAAAGTACCGGCCAGGCGAATTTTATCTTGACAGGAAGCGGCTCGTGGGACTATCGTGAGAACGTCATGGCGAACGCCCGCCCATCGCGCCACTGCCTGCAGAGGCTCCGCCAGAGCTTCACGAGCCTCTCGGCCGCGCAACAGCGGGTGGCGGAGTTCATCTTGCAGCAGCCGAGCCAGGCCCTGAGCTGCTCTGTCCAGGAGCTTGCTTCCCGCTGTCATACCAGTCCGAGCACCGTAGTGCGGCTCGCGAAGGACATAGGCTTCGACGGTCTCAAGGAGATGAAGATCGCGCTGGCCCAGGAGGTGGGCACCCTCCTGCCGCAGTTCGACCCCACGGCGACGCTCGAGGACGAGGGCTACGCCAGCACGGTCCTCGACAACACCGTGCTCGGCCTGCGCGAAACGATCGCCGGCATGGACTTCACCGCGCTCGACGCGGCGGCGCGCGCGCTGAGCGAAGCGAGACACGTCGACGTCTACGGCGTGAGCACGTCTTACCTCGTTGGCAGGGACCTGGTGGAGAAGCTGAAGCGGCTCGGCATCTACGCATCGAGCTTCGACAACGCGTACACGCAGGCCATCTCGTCGGCCAGCCTGAGCGCGGGCGACGTCGCCGTCGCCGTCACCTACTCGGGCGAGACGCGCGGCGTGGTCGAGAACCTGGCGATGGCGCGCGACCAGGGAGCCCTGACCATCGCGCTCACCAACTTCCGCGACGCGACCATCGTCCAGGCGGCCGACATCGTCGTGCCCACGTCGGTCACGCAACACCTGCTGCCCGACGGCAGCCTGGGCGGACGCATCGCCCAGCTCCTCGTGGTCGACCTCCTGTTCATCCGGCTGTTCGCCGCCGACCCGGAGCGCTTCCGCTCCGCCTTCACCAAGTACAACCGCATCCTGCTCCAGAAACTCGGCAGGTCCGACCAGCGCTTCGACTTCGGTCACGAGCCGTGGCATCAGGGCGGTAAACGCGCCGAGGGGTCCGACGTAGACCAAGCGCAGGACGAACGCGAGGAGGGAAGCGCGTGAACGCTTCGATGAGAACAGCGACCTTCTACGGCGCCGAGGACATCCGCCTCGAGGAGCTCACGCGACCCGAGCCGGAACCGGGCAAGGTCCTCGTCAAGGTCACCAGCACGGGCATCTGCACGTTCGAACGTCGCATCTTCAGCGGGGCGCAGAAGCACATCCCGATGCCGGTCATCGCGGGCCACGAGGTCGCCGGCCGCGTCGTCGCCGCGCCCGCCGATACGGGCCTCACCGAAGGCGACAAGGTCGCTCTCGACCTCGTCTACCGCTGCGGCCGCTGCTACTACTGCGTGCGCGGCATGGACAACCAGTGCGTGAGGCTCTTCAAGGAGGGTCTGACCTGGGAAGGCAGGCACCTGATGGGGGGCGGCTTCGGCGAGTACGTCTCGGTCGACCCGGCCAAGGTGTTCAAGGTCGATGAGTCGGTGCCCGATCACATCGCCGCCCTCGCGGAGCCGGTCGGCTGCGTGCTGCACAGCTTCGGCAAGACGACCGTCGGGCTCGGTGACACCGTGGCCGTCATCGGCGCGGGCACCATGGGCTCGCTGCACGTCGTCCTCGCCAAGCTGCAAGGTTGCAAGGTGCTCGTCAGCGACCCGGACGCCGAGCGACGAGCGTTCGCCGTGGAGCGCCTCGGCGCTACGGCAGCCGTCGACCCGACCACGCACGACCCCGTCGCGGCCGCCAAGGAGCTCACGGCGGGTCGCGGGGTGAACGCCGTTTTCGTGACGGCGGGGGTGGGGGCCGCCGCCGAGCAGGCCATCGAGATGACCGGCAAGTACGGCAGCGTCGTGCTCTACGCGGCGAGCTACCCGCCGGCCAAGGTCGCGGTCGACTGGAACCGCATCCACTACAACGAGATCCGCATCGACGGCACCGAGTCGCGCACGCGCGACGACGTGCGCAGGGCGGTCCAACTCCTGCCAGGGATAGACCTCGAACCGCTCGTCTCGCGCCGCATCGGGCTGGACGACCTTCCCACCGAGCTCGCCCTCGGCGTGCCGCGCGGCGCGACACAGCGCGTCGTCGTGACCATGGCTTAGGGCGCTAGTCGCCCCTCTCCCCGATCGACCACCCCACCCCAGGACTGCCCGCGGGCCCTCACCCGCACCGGAGGACACAAGTGCAGAGCAAGCTGGCCAAGAGACGTAGGATGCAACGGATCTTCCGCGAGAACGGCCGTTCGTTGATCGTGGCCATGGACCACGGGTCGTTCATGAACGTTCTCCCCCACGCCGCCGACCCGGGCCGCATCCTCGACGAGGTCCGCGAGGGCGGCGCGGATGCCGTTCTCACCACCATGGGGATCGCGTCGACGTTCGCCGACCGCTTCGGCCGCATGAGCCTCATCATGCGCGTCGACGGGGCCGGCTCCAACCTCGACAACTCGCTGGTATTCGAGCAGCGCTACACGGTCGAGGACGCACTCCGCCTCGGCGCGGACGCGGTGGCGGCCATGGGCTTCCCCGGCGTCAACCAAGGCCAGACGCTGCACAACCTCGCCCGGATCGCCGGCCAGTGCATCGCTTGGAACATGCCGCTCCTCGCGGAGATGATGCCGGGCGGGTTCGACAAGTCGGTGCACACCCCCGAGAACATCACCCTCGCCAGCCGCATCGGCGCGGAGGTCGGGGCCGACATCATCAAGACGCTCTACACGGGCGACGTTCCCTCCTTCTCCTCCCTGACGTCGGGCGTGTTCGCCCCCGTGGTCGTGCTCGGCGGCAGCAAGCAGGAGAGCGACGCCGACCTCCTCGGCATGGTCCACGATTCCATCCGTGGCGGCGCCTCCGGCGTCGCCGTCGGCCGCAACGTGTGGCGCCACGCGAACACGCGAGGCATCGTGCGCGCTCTCGCGCGCATCATCCATGAGGACGCCACCGTCGACCAGGCCCTGACCGAGCTGTAACCGCCAGGCCGCCCGTGACCGGCGATCTCTACCTCGGTGTCGACCTGGGGACGAGCAGCCTCAAGCTCGGGGTCTTCGACCCGTCGGGCGCCGAGCTGGCCGGCGGCAGGACCACCTATCCCCTGCTGTCGGCCGCCCCGGGTTGGGCCGAGCAGAGCGCGGACGACTGGTGGCGCGCGTTCGAGGAAGCCCTCGCCCAGGCGCGGCGGACCGTCGACCTGGCGCGCGTGCGCGCCGTGTGCATCGTGGCGCAGAGCCCCACCATCGTCCCAGTCGACGCCGCCGGCCGGGCACTACGGCCCGCCATCACGTGGGCCGACCGGAGGGCGACCGCCGAGGCGGCCTGGCTCGGCGAGAAGGTCGGCACACCCGTGCGGGTGGAGTTCGAAGCGCTCCCGCGCATCATGTGGCTCAAGCGTAACGAGCCGGACGTGTACGAGCGGACCGCCGCGTTCCTGCAGGCCTACGACTACCTGCCGTTCCGCCTCACGGGCTCGGCGATCACCGCCTACCCACACGCGCGCCTGCGGCAGTGGACGCCGGAGCGGCTCCAGGCCGCGGAGCTCGACCCGGCGAAGTTCCCCGCGACGGCCGTCCCGCCCGGTGTGATCGTGGGCCAGGTCGCGCCGCAGGTCGGCGCCGAGCTCGGCCTGGCCCCAGACTGCGTCGTGGCGTCGGGCACCGTGGACGCGTTCGCCCACTGGATCGGCGTCGACGCCACCGAGCAGGGCCGATTGTGCAACATCGGCGGCACCTCGGAAGGGGTGTCGCTCTGCTGGCCAGATCCGCTCCCCGACCCGCGCTTCCGGGTGTTCGGCGTCCCCAGCCCCTTCGGCAGCGGCTGGCTGGTGGGCGGCTCGATGTCCAACGGCGGCAGCGCCCTCGACTGGGCACTGGCCGCGTGGCATCCGGGCGCCGATCGCGAGGCCGTGCTCCGCGCCGTCGCGTCACTGCCGCCCGGGGCCGGGGGCCTCGTCATGCTCCCCTACCTGCTCGGCGAGCGCACCCCCGTCTACTCGGCGGACGCCCGGGGCGCGCTGGTGGGCCTGGGCGGCCAGCACCGCGGCGAGCACGTCACGCGCGCCGTGCTCGAGGGCGTCGCCTTCGGGATCCGCGGCGTGATCGCCGTGCTGGAGGAGCTGGGCGCCTCCGTCAGTTCGCTGGCGACGAGCGGCGGTACGGCGCGCGTCGGCGTCTGGAACCAGATCAAGGCCGACGTCACCGGCCGACCGGTGCTCGTGCCGCGCGTGAAGGACTCCGGGGTCATGGGCGCCGCCATCCTCGCCAAGGCGGCGGAGACGGGCGCGCCGTTGGCCGACGTCGCACGCGCCCTCGTGCGCTTCGAGCGCACCTACGAACCGAACGGGGCCGAGGCCGCCCTGTACGACGACCTCTATCCGGTGTTCCATGGCCTGTACCCGGCGCTGACGGGCGCGTTCGACCGCCTGGCGCGCTTCGGACGCCGCTAGCGGCGCGTGCTACCCTAACCGGATGCTCAGGTACCTAAGCGCAGGCGAGACCCACGGCCCCGCACTCACGGTCCTCTTGGACGGGGTCCCCGCGGGGTTGCCCCTCGTGGCGGCGGACCACGTGGACCCCTGGCTGCGTCGCAGGCAGGCCGGCTACGGCCGGGGCCAACGCATGCTCATCGAACAGGACCACGCCACCTTCCGGGGCGGTGTCAGGGCCGGCCGCACGACGGGAGGACCGCTCTCCATCGAGATCCTCAACCGCGACTGGGCGAACTGGCAGGACGTCATGGGCGCCGAGCCCGGCAACGAGCCGCGCAAGCGGGCCCTCACCCAGCCGCGTCCCGGCCATGCGGACCTGGCCGGCGGCGTCAAGTACCACCACAAGGACCTGCGCGACGTGTTGGAGCGCGCCTCGGCGCGCGAGACGGCCTCCAGGGTAGCGGCCGGCGCCGTCTCCTTGCGGCTCCTGGAGGAGCTCAGCGTCGCGGCGTGCGCCCGCGTCGTGAGCCTGGGCGGTGTGGATTGCGACGGCGGCATGCGCTGGGACCGCTTGGCCGACCTAGACGGCAGCCCCCTGCGCACCTTCGACCAGAGCGCCGAGGAGCGGATCATCGACCTCATCGACTCCGCCAAGGAGAACGGCGACACGCTGGGCGGCGTGGTCGAGGCGCGCTTCAAGGGCGTGCCCATCGGTCTGGGAAGCGTCATGCAGTGGGACCGCAAGCTGGACGGCAAGCTCGCGCAAGCCGTGATGAGCGTCCACTCCGTCAAGGGGGTCGAGATCGGCGACGGGTGGCGCGCGTCCGGCCTGCCCGGCAGCCAGGTGCACGACGCCATCACGGGCGGAGCCGAGCGTTACGGCCGCGCCTCGAACCGCGCCGGCGGGCTCGAGGGGGGCATGACGAACGGCGAGGAGCTCGTCGTACGCGCCGCCGTGAAACCCATAGCCACGCTCATGAAGCCCCTGCCGACCGTCGACGTGCTCACCCACGAGCCGGCCGACGCCGCGCGTGAGCGCTCGGACGTCACGGCCGTGCCGGCCGCGTCGATCGTGGTCCTCGCCATGGCTGCGCTGACCTTGGCGGACGCCTTCGTCGACAAGTTCGGTGGCGACACGCTGGGCGAGCTGCGCGAGAGGCTCGCCGCCCACCGGGCCTACGCAGCCGAGTTCTGAGAACGGCTCCCATGCCGAACGGCCAGCGCCACCTGCCACCCGAGCGCGTCGTGACCTGGCTGGCCATGGCCGGCTTCATGGGCACCGGCAAGAGCCGCATCGGTTGGGAGCTGTCGCGGCGGCTGCAGCTGACCTTCATCGACACCGACCGCGTCATCGAGCGCGTCAGCTGCCTACGGATCCCCGACCTGTTCGAGCTGTACGGCGAGAAGGTGTTCAGGGACTACGAGACCGAAGTAGTGCACCGGTGCGTGCGCCTCGACGAGGTCGTCATCTCGACGGGTGGTGGCACGGTGGTGCGGCCCGAGAACCGGGCGGCGCTCAAGGCCCGCGGGCCGGTCGTCCTGCTGACCGCCAGCCCCGAGACCGTCTACCGGCGCACGAAGCGCAGCCACCGTCCGCTGCTCCAGCACGAGGACCCGATGCAGCGCATCAGTGAGCTCATGGCGGCGCGCTCGGCCGCGTACGAGGACGCCGCCTCGTTCCAGGTGTCCACGGACGGGCGTCCGTCGGCCGAGGTCGTCGAGGAGATCGTCGCGCGGCTGCAGGAGTGGAAGAGCGCCCGCGATGCGGTCGTCGCGGACGACCGCGCCGCCGCCCGAGAGGACGGAGCATGAGCGCACCCCGAGGGGGGCCGGACGCACGAAGCGGGGCGGCCGGTGGCGCCACCCCCGACCGGACCCCGACGCCAAGCCCGGCGCCCGTCCGGGCCGGCAGCGTGGCCGGAAGCCTCGAGGTCGTCGTGGCGGTGGCGGCCAACTACACCGTCAGCATCGGCCCCGACCTCCTCGCGTCGCTCCTCCCCGCGCGCGTCAGTGAGCG
>CAUJFI010000035.1 GCA_963170125.1 Deinococcota bacterium
GCACGGCGATCTCGTGGCCCTTGTTGACGAGGTTCATACCCAATGTGTTGGCCACGCCGAGCGCCGCCACGAGCACGGCGATGGCGAGGAGGATGCGCGTCGTGGCGAACGCCTGGCTGGTCACGGCGAGGATGTGCTTGCGGTAGTCGGCGTTGAGGGTGACGTCGAGTGCCAGCTCGGGGAAGGCCGCGATGAGCCGCTCGCGGACCGCCGCCTGCGTGTTGCCCGGCAGGACGGTGAAGATGTAGAGGTTGGGGTTGCCACCCCCGAACCGCTCGATGCTCCCGATGCTGCCGATGACGGCCTCACCCCCGCCCGTGAAGTCGACGACGACGCCGCCGACGGGGAACGCCTCGAAGCCGTCCGACGTCCGCAGTTCCACGCTGTCGCCACGCCCGAGGCCGTAGCGGTCGCGCATGGTGTTGGCCACTAGCATCTGGCCGTCGACGAGCGCGCGGTAGCCCGTCTCATCGTCGCCCTGACCCGGCAGGTACTGGAAGCGCCCGAAGCCGCCCCGCGGGTTGAAGCGCTCCGGGTCGACGAGCACGAGCGCGACGGAGCGCCCGCGACTGTCGGCCGCCGGTCCTTGATCATCGGCCAGCTCCCTGAACCGCACGGCCGTGATCTTGACGCCGCTGACGACGTCGACGCCGGGGACCGCCCCGGCCCGCGCACCGAAGTCGTCCGGGAACGTGACGGGGGTGGTGACGAACAGGTCGCCGACGACGGTCGTGTCTATCCAGTCCGAGATGGCGCGGTTGGTGCTCGCCACCATGCTCCCGACGCCGATCACGAGGCCCGTGCCGACCACGACGGTACCGATCGCCACGCCGTTGCGACCGGCGTTGCGCTGGGCCGCGTCCGCGCCGAGCCGGCCCGGGGCGCCGAGGAGCCTGGTAAGCGGGCCACGCGCCAGGCGGCTGACGCTCGGCAGCAGGGCGGGGGCGGTGAGCGAGACCCCTACGAAGAAGAGCCCGAGCGCCGCCGTGGTGGCGTAGAGCGCGGCGGTGCCGGGCCACGGCAGGAGCGCGGCGACCACACCGAGCCCGGTCGCGAGCAGGCCGAGCAGCAGGGTGCTAAGTGCTACGGGGCCGGGAACCGCCTGGAGCGAGGCTATCGGCGACGCCTTGCCGGCGTTCAGGGCGGGGACGACGCCGGCCACGAGCGCCGCTACGACGCCGAGGGCGCTCGCCACCACCACGTTCTTGACGGGGACGACGAGCGTCCGGAACTCGTAACCGAGCGTGGCGGCGTTCACGTATGTCATGAGGTAGGAGAGCGCGATGCCGAGCAGGACGCCGGCCACGACGCCCAGGCCGGCGAGCACGAGCGCCTCGTAGACGGCGAGCCGCCTGATGCCGCCGCGCGTCATGCAGATGGTGCGCAGGAGCGCGTACTCGTTGCCGCGCTCGACCACGGTCGCCATGAGGCTGTTGTAGGCGAGGAACGCGCCGAGGGCGAGGAGCGTGGCGGCCAGGACGCTCAACCCCGACTGCAACGTCTGGACGATGCCAAAGGTGAAGTCGCCGGTCGTGGCCGGCAGCGTGACGGTGTAGTCGTCCCCGACGACGGCGGTCAGCCGCAGCCTCGTAGCGTCGACCTGGTCGGCGCCGACGGCCTCCACCTCGAGGTTCGAGACGCGCCCTTCCAGGCGGAGCACGCTTTGGAGGTCGGCCAGGTGCATGATGCCCACGCGCCCCCCGTTGGTGCTCGCCACCCCGACGGCGTCGTCGAGGAGCCCGGTCACGGTGAGCTCGACGGGTCCGCTCGAGGTGGTGAACGCGACGGCGTCGCCCACCGCGATCCCTCGCGAGCGCGCGAAGCCGTCCGCGATGGCGATGCCGAGCGACCCGGCGGCGGGCAGGGCGCCGCTGTCGAGGCTCGCGGGCAGGTCGTCAGGGCGATCCGTTAGGCGCCCCTGGATCTGGAAGCCGCTGTCGATGCCCGGGATGACCGAACGGTCCACGACGCGCTCCGACCTGACCGGCTCCGCGCGCGTCTGGAGCACGGGGTAGGCGGCCCTGACGCCGGCCGTCGCCCTGACGGCGGTGAGGAGCGGCTCCTCTGCGAAGACCGCACGGCCGCCCGGGCCGGGCGTCACGACGAGGTCGGCCTTGCCCGCCGCCGCTTGCAGCGCGCTGCGCAGGTTCGCCTCGACGTTGGCCCCGACGGAGAGGGTCGTGAGTACCGCGGCGATGCCGAGTCCGATGCCAAGGGTGGTGGCGAGTGCCCGCCACGGGTGTCTGAAGAGGTTGCGCAGCGCCATGCGCCAGAGCGTGCTCACGTGGGCCAGTGTACTGGTACGGCCCTGCGACCTCGGGCGGCGGCGAGTGTCGCCTTGCTCACGCTCTCGAAGCGGCCCAGGGCGGCCGCGTCGGCGGGGGGGAGCGTCTCGCCGCTCGCCAGCGCGGCGATGAGCGCGGCTGAGCGCGCCGTCATGCCGGGGAAGTCGAGCGCGGCGGCCGTGCGGGCAGCCTCGGCGAGGCGCTCCGGGGCGTCGCGCCACGTCGCCGCCGCCAGGCCCACCTCGTCGACCTTCGTCAACCCGCCGAGCCCGTGCGCTTCCAGGAACCTCACTACCGCCAGCTCGTTCAGGCCGGCGTAGGCCGTCACGAGGACGGGCCTGCCGACGGCCAGCGCCTCCATCGTGCTTGCCGGCCCGGCCTTGCCGACGACGATGTCGGCCGCGGCCAGGAGCGTGGCCATCCTGTCCGTGAAGCCGAACACGGTGAGACCGGCGCTCGCCTCGGCCAAGGCGTCAAGCCGCGACCGCAGCTCCGCGTTCCGCCCGGCCACGGCCAGCACGGCCACACGGCTCGCGAGGAGGCGCTCCACCATCGCGACCGCCTCGCCGGCGACGCCCTCCGCCCCCAACGAGAGCAGGCAGGTGAAGCCGGGGCCGAGGCCGAGCTCGGCGCGCGCGGCGGCGCGCGGGCTCGGGCGGAGAAAGGCCCGCCTGACCGGATAGCCGACGACCCGCAGCCTGTCCTCGCGCACGCCGAGGCGCGCGAGGTCGGCCGCAGCCGCGAGGCTTGGCGCCAGGACCAGCTCCGAGCGTGGTTCGGACCACAGCGCACTGGCGTCGAACGGCTCGGTCGCGAAGACGACGACGGGCATCCGGAGCCCGTACCGACGGCGCGCCGCAGCGAAGACCGTCGCGAGCCAGCCGTGGTTCGCGACGACGAGGTCCGGGGCGAGCTCGTTCAGCTCCTTGGCGATGCCTCTCGCGAACGAGTCGAGCAGCGCGCCCTGCGAGGCGCGCGTCACGGCGGGCGTCAGGTCCATGACCTTCTGGCCCCACCTGACCAGCCGTGGCTGAGCGAGCAGGGCTTTCCACTGGGCCTTGTGACGCCTGTCGAGGTCGGCGGCGCCGAACTCCGCCATGACGTCGCTGACGCGTGTCTCGAACTCGCCCGCGTGGTCGGCGTGCAGCGCCTCGGAGAGTGCCGTCGCCGTGGCGACGTGCCCGCCGCCGGCCGCGATGGTGGCGAAGAAGACGCTGCGTCGCCTCACCGCTTGTGTCCCGTCGGGCCTGGGCGTTGGCGCTTAGCGCCGCTCGGCGGGCCGCCCGGCGGGCCGCCGAGAGCGCCGCCTAGGGCGGCGACGCTCCTGGCGATGCCCTCACGCCAGGTGTAGCGCGGCGCGTAACCTAGCTCCTCCACGGCGTGGCGCAAGGAGAAGTGGACGTCGTTCAGCATCAGCCCGGCCCGGTAGCTCGTCACGGGCGGCTCGGTGCGTGGGAAGAGGGTCGACCAGGTCGCCTCGACGCCCGTGGCGAGCGCGCGCGTCGGCCTACCCGGGAGCCGCAGGCGCGGAGAGTCTCCTCCGACGGCCTCCGCGATGGCGTCGAACAGCTCCCGCCAACTCGGCATGCCGTGGTCGGCGAGCACGTAGACGTGGCGGGCGGCGGCCGGGGCGTGGAGGGCGAGCACCACCCCCTGGGCGAAGTTGGGCGCGTAGGCCGTGTTGATGACCGTGGCGCCGCGCCGCACGAGCGGCAGCGTGCCGGTCAGGATGGCGTGGGCCACCCGCCCGAACGTGGCGTCGCGCTCGCCGAACGGCCATAGGCCCGGGCGCACGACGACGCCCTCGAGGCGCTTATCGCCGAGCACGAGGTCCTCGGCGAGGATCTTCGAGTAGGCGTAGGCGTTGCGCACGTTGTCGCGCGGCTGCGTGCGTGGGTCGGCGTCCCTGAAGCCCGAGTAGCGGTGGACGGCGACGCTCGACACGAACACGAAGCGCGAGCACCTGGCGCCTGCTGCCTCGTGCAGCAGCGCCCTCGTGCCCACCACGTTGGTGCGGTAGAAGGCGTCCCACGGGCCCCAGTCTGCCACGCGCGCGGCGGCGTGGACGACGGCGTCGACGCCCTCGCAGACCCCGCGCACGCTCGCCTCGTCGGTGAGGTCGGCGCGAGTCACCTCGAGGCGCTCGTCGCCCATGAGGTGGGCGAGGTTGGCGTCGGAGCCCCAGGGGGTGACGAGGGCGCGGACGGCGTCGCCGTTGGCGAGCAGGGCCTCGCTGACGTGACTCCCCAGGAAGCCGTGTGCTCCGCTGACGAGGACCTTCATCACCACGACGGTATCAGGTGGCGGGTCAGTGGAGCAGGTGTCCGGCGCGCGCGAGGACCGCGACGTCGAGCGAGAGGCCTATGACCAGGTGCAAGAGGGCAGGGTAGAGGACGGACCGTGAGCGCACGGCCAGCACCGCGAAGAGCAGCGAGGCGGGGGCGGCCGCCAATACCTCGACGACGGGCTTGCCGAGGTGCACGAGCGTGGCCATCACCACGCTTAGCCACACGGCCGCCGCCGGCGAGGCCGCGCGCGTGGCGACGTCGAGCACGAACCCGCGGTAGAAGGCCTCGAACGAGAGGTAGTAGCAGGCGTAGGCGACGAGCCAGATGGCCATGGTGGTGAGGCTGCGGCCGGCCCACGGACCGGGCCAGGGGTAGGTGGTCGCGAGGGCAGGGTCGGAGCTCACGAGCGCCATGAGGACGGCCGCGCCGACGGCGAGCGGGACCGCGGCGGCGAGCCCGAAGCGCCAGTCGCCGAGGCGCAGCCCGGCCGGCTCGAGGCGGCCGATCAGTGCGCGGTAGAGGACGGCGGGGACCAACAGGAGGAGCACGACGGACCACGCCACGCTGTTCAGGGCCGTCGCTGGGTCTTGCGGCGCGAGGCGCAGGAGGGTCGGCCCCGGCGTGGCCAGGTACCAGAAGGCGGCCTGGAGGCCGAGCGAGGCGAACAGCAAGAACCAGTACTTGGCGCGCTCGCCCCTCGGCACTAGCTCGCCGAGGTCGGCCAGCACGAGTCGCAGGGCGCCGGTGCGGATGGTCCCTGGGCGGCTCACAACTCCTTCTGCACCAACCGGTACGTCTTGTAGCGCTTCCCTCCGACCGCCTCGATGGCCCGGTTGATGGCGTGGTTGTCCTCCAGGGTCCAGCCGCACTCGCCCTCTTCGATGCCGACCGCCTTCGAGCGACGCACGACCTCGTCGATGAGCACCAGGTCGAAGCCGCGGTTGCGGTGCTCGGGCAGCACGCCGAGGATCATGAGCCGGGCGCGGTTCACGATCCGCTTGCGCCGGAGCAGCGGGAGGATCCCGGTGATGAGTCGGCCGTCGAAGCGCGCCAGGACCTGGTTGAGGTCCGGGACGGCGATGCACACGGCGACCGGCTCGCCCTTGTACTCGAGGAACAGCGCCATCTCCGGGTCGACGATCATCTTGAGGTCGTTGGCCAGGTGCTCGATCTCGGAGTTCGTGAAGGGGACGTTGCCCCAGTTCTTCTCCCAGGCGGCGTGGTGGATGCGCTGGAGGACCTTCACTTCCTCGTGGATGCGCTTCATGTCGGCCGTCCTGATCACCGGCCGGTACCGCTCGCGCGCACGGTCGACGAGGCGCTTGACGCGCTCGGGGACCCGGCCCTCGTTGACGAGGTGGAAGGCGTACAGGTCCTTGACCTTGGCGTAACCGGCGGCGGTCGCCCAGGCGAGGTACTTGGCGGGGCTCTGCGGCATCATGACGTAGGGCAGCTCGTCGAAGGCGTCGAGTTGGAAGCCGGCGCCGTCGTTCATCGTCGGGTTGACGGGCCCGCGCAGCGACCGCCTGCCGAGGCCGCGCGCCTCCGCCTCCACCGCGGCGAACAGGGCGGCGGCCACCGCCTCGTTCTCGGCCTCGAAGAAGCCGAAGAAGGCGAGGTGGTCGTCCGGGTGGGTCTCGTTGTGGAGGTCGTCGTCGAGCAGCGCGATGCGGCCGACGACCTTGCCGCCTTCGCGCGCAAGGTAGAGGGTGGCGCGCGCGTGCTCGAAGAACGGGTTCTTCTTCGGGTCGAGGAGCTCGAACTGGGAGACGCGCAGTGGCGCCACCCACGTGGCGTCCGACGCGTACTTCCGGTAGGGGTAGAGGGCGAACTCCTTGAACGCTCGACGACCGCTGACGCGCTCGACGTTTACCATGGGCGCTCTAGATGACGCCGAAACGCCTGCCGACCTCCGCGAATGCGTGGAGGAGGCGGTCAAGGTGCTCGGGCTCGTGGTTGGCGTTGACGCTCGTGCGGATGATGGACCTGCCTGGGGCCACGCCTGGTGGCAGGGCGGGCGTCGTGAAGATGCCGAGCTCCCAGAGCGACTTCCAGAACGCCATGGCGAGCTCGTCCGGACCGATCAGGACAGGCACGATCGGGGTCTGCGAGCCGAGCGTGTCGAACCCCAGCGCGTTCATGCCGTCTCGCAGGTGCTTCACGTTGCGCCAGAGCTTGTCGAGGTGCTCCGGTTCTGACTCGATGATGTTGAGGGCCTCGAGGGCGGCGGCCATCTGCATGGCCGGCAGCGCCGCCGTGAAGATGAACGGCCTGGCATGGTGCTTGACGTAGTTCACCACCGCGCGGTCGCCGGCCATGAAGCCGCCCACGCTGGCGAACGACTTGGAGAAGGTGCCGACGATGACGTCGACCTCGCCCTCGAGCCCGAAATGCTCGCCCGTGCCGCGCCCGTGCTTGCCGAGGACGCCGCTGGCGTGGGCGTCGTCGACGATGAGGCGCGCCCCGTAACGCTTCTTGAGCTTCACGATGCCCGGCAGGTCGGCGATATGGCCGCTCATGGAGAACACGCCGTCCGTGACGATGATCCTGCCGCCCGGCTTGCCGGCGTCCGCCTCGAGCATGCGTTCCAGGTCGGCCAGGTCGCCGTGCTCGTACTTGCGCAGCGTGGCGTAGGAGAGGCGCGCGGCGTCGTAGAGGGAGGCGTGGTTCTCCCGGTCGTAGTAGAGGATGTCGTGCCTGCCGGCGAGCGCCGAGACGACGGAGAGGCACCCGAGGAAGCCGGCGCTGAACGTCAGGACGGCCTCGCGCTGGAAGAAGTGGGCGAGGCGGCGCTCGAGCTCCTCGTGCAGCGTCAAGGTGCCCGTCAGGAAGCGCGAGCCGGTACAGCTCGTGCCGAAGTCGTCCAGGGCGCGCCTGGCCGCCTCCTTGAGGCGCGGGTCCTGGGTGAGGCCCAGGTAGTCGTTCGCGCCGGTGATGACCATCTCCCGACCCGCGACCGTGACCGTGCCGCCGTGCTGCGAGGCGATGGCCTTGAAGTACGGGTGCATGCCCATGCTCACGGCCTCGTCCGCCCTGCGGAACTGGAAGGCCTTCGTGAACGCGTCCTGCGCCTTGACTACCGGCGCCCTGTCACTTCCGCTGGGCATGACCTCTGACAAGATCTCCTCCACTTGAGCTTCTCGCTTCGGCCGATCCTAGCATCCCGGCGGGAAGTGGGCTAGCCAAGCGGTCGCACGGCCCTTTCGGGGCGCCCCCGCGCCGGCGCTGTCGGTGCCAGCGCGACGCCGGCCGGGCTCGGGCGGCGGCGGGGAAGGGGTGCCCTCGGATGTGAGCGGCCCGACACGGCGGCGGGCGGTGCCGCGCTGATAGAATCGCCTAGTGCCCCAACGTTCGCAGACGTACATCACGTCAAGCGCGATGACAGTGGCGTGACGACAGCGCCTTAGACCTAAGAGGTGACCGGCTTGCTTCCGACTCTCTCCCCGGTGCGTACGCGCGCCGCCTCGGCCGCCGACGCGGCCACCATCCACGAGCTGTACCAGGCCACCCCGGGCTACTTCGAGGTCATCTCCATCCCCGTGCCGACCATCGACGAGGTCCGCACAGACCTCGCCACCGCCTCGCACGACCCGCGCCGGTACGTCGAGCTCGTGCTCGTCGTGCCCGAGAGCGCGGCCGCCGGGGTGGGGGTCGACCCCGTGACCGGGGCTGCAGTGGTCGGCTACCTCGACTACAAGCTCGACTACCCCGAAGCGGGAGACGCCACCGTCAACCTGATGCTCGTCCGGGGCGACATGCAGAGTCAAGGCATCGGTCGCGCCTGCGCCCTCGACCTGGAAGGGCGCCTCAAGGGGCGCAGCCGACGGCTGCTCGCGAGCATCTACGGGGAGAACCCGCGCGCCAAGGCCTTCTGGGAGAGTCTCGGTTACCGCTTCGCCATCGACGCGCGCCCGCTCCTCGAGTGGTACGCCAAGCGGCTCGCGTGAGCCGGCGTCGCGGCGCGAGGGCGGTCAGATGAGCGACCGGGTCCTCGACGTCGTGAGCGTTTCGCTCGGCTCCGTGAAACGCGACACGGACCAGGAGGTCGCGGTGCTCGGCAGGCGCGTGCGCCTCAGGCGCGTCGGCACGGGCGGCGATCTCGCCGCGGCGCGCACCATGATCGAGGAGCTCGACGGCAAGGTGGACGCCATCGGGCTGGGCGGTATCGACCTCTACTTCGCCGTCAAGGCCAAGCGTTACTACGTGCGCGACGCGCTGCGCCTGGCGCGCGCCGCCAGGCTCACGCCCGTGGTCTGCGGCGCCGGCCTCAAGAACACGTTGGAGCGTATGAGCATACGGGCCCTCGCGCCGACGCTCGACTGGCCCGGCAGGCGCGTCCTGATGGTGTCCGCCGTCGACCGCTTCGGCATGGCCGAGGAGCTCGCGCGCCAGGGCGCCGACGTCTTCTACGGCGACGTCGTGTTCGCTCTCGGCCTGCCCGTGCCCGTCCGCACGCTCGGAGGCCTGGTGCGCCTCGCCAACGTGCTGGCGCCCGTCGTCGTGCGGGTGCCCTTCAAGTGGCTCTACCCTACCGGCAGCGCCCAGGAGAAGGAACCGAACGAGCGCAAGTTCGCCCGCTACTACGAGTGGGCCGAGGTCCTCGCCGGCGACTGGCATTTCATCAAGCGTTACGCTCCGGCCTCGCTTGCCGGTAAGGTCGTGCTGACGAACACGACGACCCCGGACGACGTCGCGTTCCTCCGGAGCAGGGGGGCGAGCAAGTTGATCACGACCACACCGCGCTTCGGCGGACGGAGCGTCGGCACGAACCTGCTGGAGGCGACCTTCGTCGCCATGGAGGGCGCCAAGGGCGAGCTGACCCCGGAGCGCTACGCCGAGCTCGTCACGGCCGCCCGCCTCGAGCCGACCGTCATCGACCTGCGAGCCGGGGCGGTCTAGGCCACCCCGGTGGTCGCCAGGCCATCACGACCCGGGTGGTAAGCTTGAGCCGTCTTGAGCCCTGCTACCGCGCGGTCGGGAGCTCGCGAGATCGAGCCGCCCCGCGGCGCAAGCGCGTCGGAGGATAACTAGATGATCAGCGTGACTGACCTGAGGAACGGCACCAAGGTCGAGATGGACGGCGGCCTCTGGGAATGCGTCGACTACCAGCACCAGAAGATCGGTCGCGGCGGGGCCAAGATGGTGGCCAAGTTCCGCAACCTTGAAACGGGGTCCATCGTCGAGCGCTCGTTCAACGCTACCGAGAAGCTGCAGGACATCTTCATCGAGTACCGTCAGATGAGCTTCCTCTACGGCGACGCCGACGAGTACACCTTCATGGACCTCGAGACGTTCGAGCAGCCCGTCCTCACCAGGAGCCAGATCGGCGACGGCTCCCGCTTCCTCAAGGAGAACACCGAGGTCACGGTCGACTACTACGGCGGTAAGCCGCTCAAGGTCACCCTGCCGAATGTCGTCGAGCTGACGATCGTCGAGACCGACCCCGGCGTGCGCGGCGACACGGTCTCGGGCGGCTCCAAGCCGGCCAAGCTCGAGTCGGGCGCGGTCGTCAACGTCCCCCTCTTCATCGAACAGGGCGAGGTCATCAGGGTAGACACCCGCTCCGGTGACTACTTGGGCAGGGCCTGACATGGACGTCAAGGAGATCCGGCGCCTGCTCGAGGCCCTTGCGGCCACGGACGTGCGGGAGTTCACCTACGAGACGGGCGACTACAAACTGACCCTCAAGCGCGGTGAGGAGGCTAGGCAGACGCTCACGTACTTGCCGCCCGCCGCGGCCCCCATGCAGCAGGTTCCCGCCCAGGCCGTCCAATCCTCGGCGCCGGCGCCGGAAACCGCCGCTCCCGTCGCGGCGTCCGCCTCGTCGCCCGCCGCCAGGCTCATCGAGGTGCAGGCGCCGATCGTCGGCACCTTCTACGCGTCGCCAGCCCCCGATGCCGGGCCGTTCGTCAAGGTCGGCGACCGGGTCGCGGCCGGCACCGTCCTCTGCATCATCGAGGCCATGAAGCTCATGAACGAGATCGAGGCGGAGGGCGCCGGTGTCGTGCGTGAAGTGCTGGTCGGGAACGGTGAGCCGGTGGAGTACGGCCAGGTACTGTTCCGGATCGAACCGGCCTGAGGGCGCCCGTGAGCGCGATGTTCCGCAAGATCCTCATCGCCAACCGCGGCGAGATCGCGTTGCGCATCCTGCGGGCGGCGCGCGAGCTCGGGGTGCAGACGGTGGTCGCCTACTCCAAGGCGGACGAGAACTCGCTCCCCGTGCTCCTGGCCGACGAGTCCATCTGCATCGGGCCAGCCCCGGCGCCCGAGAGCTACCTCAACGTTCGCAACCTGCTGGCCGCCGCCCTCGTGAGCGGCGCCGAGGCCATCCACCCCGGCTACGGCTTCCTGGCCGAGAACGCCGAGTTCGCCGCCATGTGCGAGGAGCACGGCCTCACCTTCATCGGCCCGCGGCCCGAGAGTATCTCCCGCATCGGCGACAAGGCGTCCGCGCGCGCGCTGGCCGTCGAGGCCGGCGTGCCCATCACCCCCGGCAGCGGGCCGCTCCCCGACCTGAGCGCCGCCACGCGCTTCGCGGACGAGATCGGCTTCCCCCTGATCCTCAAGGCCTCCGCCGGCGGGGGCGGGCGCGGCATGCGCGTCGTGCACAGCCACTCCGACCTCGAGCGTCAGTTCTACAACGCCCAGGAGGAGGCGCGCGCTGCCTTCGGCAACCCGGAGCTCTACATGGAGAAGTACCTCGAGGAGCCCAAGCACATCGAGATCCAGGTGTTCGGCGACGGCGAGGGTAACGTCGTGCACCTGTTCGAGCGCGACTGCTCCATCCAACGCCGGTACCAGAAGGTGCTCGAGGAGGGCCCGAGCACGCTCGCAGCCGAGCTTAGGGCGAAGATCGCCGAGTCCGCCGTGCGCCTGGCCAAGTACATCGACTACCGCGGCGCCGGCACTTGCGAGTTCCTAGTCGACAAGAGCGGCGGCTACTACTTCTCCGAGATGAACACGCGCATCCAGGTCGAGCACCCAGTCACGGAGATGATCACCCAGACGGACCTGGTGCAAGAGCAGCTGCGCGTGGCAGCCGGCCTCGGCATGGCCTTGCAGCAGTCCGAGCTCACCGTGCGAGGCCACGCCATCGAGCTGCGCGTCAACGCGGAAGATCCGGACCACGACTTCAGGCCGAGCGCGGGCGTCATAACCGACGTGCACTGGCCGGGCGGTCCCGGCATCCGCGTCGACTCGCACGTGTACGCCGGCTACCGCATACCCCCCAACTACGACAGCCTGATCGCCAAGATTATCGCCTGGGCGCCGAGCCGCGAGGAAGCCATCGCCCGGATGGAGCGAGCGCTCAAGGAGACCGTCGTGGAGGGCGTCAAGACGACCATCCCGTTCCACCTGAAGGTCCTCGGTAACGCCTTCTTCAGGCGCGGCGACGTGTACACGAACTTCATCGCCCGTAGGATGAGCTCATGACCGAGGGACCCGACCTTGCCATCGCGGGCGACGTGCTCCTCAACATCGCCCAACTGGCGCTCGAGCAGGTGGACGGGGTGCGCCCCACACAGCCGCCCTCCAGCGTCACCGACCTCCTCGGTGGCAGGCGCGCACGTGGGATCGCCATCGAACGGGACGGGGAGGACGTCTGGGTCGACCTGACGCTGGCCGTCGAGTACGGGGTCGAGATCCCGAAGGCCGCGAACGCCGCGCAGCGGGCCGTGCGCGAAGGCATGACCTCCATGACGGGCTTGAACGTCCGGAGCGTGAACGTCGCGGTCGAGTCCGTCGAGCTGGCCGCCGCGGGACCGTCCGCGGGACCCGGCGGCTCCGGTGGCCAGGCGCCGGGTCAAGACCCGTGGGAGCGCGGGGCGACGCGCGAGGGCGGGCCAGCCACTAGTGAGTAGACAACGTGCGCGGGAGCTCGCGTTCCGCACCCTCTTCCAGTCGGAGCGTGGGGCGGAGCCGCTCCTTGAGGTGTGGCGCAACGTGCGTATCGAGGTGGCCGAGGAGGCCGCGGAGTCGCCTGAGGACGCCGTCTACGGCGGCGCGCTCGGACTCGACGACCTGGCGTTCGCCGAAGGGCGGCTGCAGGCCGTCGGCGAGCACCGCGAGGAGCTCGACGCGCGGCTGGCCGCGGCCATCACGGGCTGGTCGTTCGGCCAGATGGCGCAGACCGACCTGAACGTACTGCGCATCGCCAGCACCGAGATGAGCTACGGCTCCGAGCCTCCCGAGGTGGCCATCGAGATGGCCGTTCGGCTCGCCAAGAAGTTCGGCGGCGACGAGTCCGGGAGGTTCGTGAACGGTGTGCTCGCGAAGCTGATCAGGGAAGACGAGGCGCGCGCCGGCACGGACGCGCCCGTTCGAGACGCGGCCGGCGGGCCGGCGGCCGACCGCGGCGCTGCCGCTCAGGGCGCCGCCGAGCAGAGTGCGGAAGCAGGGGATGACGGCAGCGCCTGAGGCGGTGCGGCTCGACGGCAAGGTCGTCTCCGCGGCGGCGGTGGCGGACCTGCAAGCCGCGGTCGCCGGCTTGGCCTACCGGCCGCAGCTAGTCTTCGTGCGAGTGGGCGAGGACCCCGCCAGCGCCTACTACGTCCGCTCCAAGGAGAAGCTGGCCGCCAGGGTCGGTGTGCGCTCCAGGACCGTCGTGCTCCCGGAGGGGACGGGCGCGGAGGTGCTCTTGGCGCTGGTCGCCGAGCTGAACGCCGACGACGACGTAGACGGTATCCTCGTCCAACTCCCCGTTCCCGGCGTCGATCCCGCCCACGTGCTCGCGGCGATCGACCCCGCCAAGGATGTCGACGGGCTCAACCCCGTGAACGTGGGGCGCCTCTGGTCGGGGGGCGACGCGCTCGTGCCGGCCACCCCGCTCGGCGTGGTAGCCCTCCTCGACCATTACGCCGTGCCGTTGGCGGGCAGGCGGGCCGTGGTCGTCGGTCGCTCCAACCTCGTCGGCAAGCCGCTCGCCGCCTTGCTGCTGCAGCGCGACGCCACCGTGACCATCGCCCACTCCCGCACGCGCGACCTCGGCGCCCTCACGCGGGAGGCGGACGTCCTGGTAGCGGCCGTGGGGAGGCCGCGCCTGATTACGCCTGAGATGGTCAAGCGCGGCAGCGCTGTCCTCGACGTCGGCCTGACGCGTGAGGACGGCGCCATCGTGGGCGACGTGGACCCGGGCGTCGCCGGTGTCGCCGGCTACCTGACGCCCATGCCGGGCGGCACCGGGCTCATGACCGTCGTCATGGTAATAGCGAACACGCTCACGGCCGCCAGGCGGCGGCGGGGCGCATGAGCGGAGTCGTCGGGAACCTGGCCCTGTGGTCGGCCGTGGTGGCGACCGTAGTCGCGCAGGTCCTCAAGGTCGCCCTTGTCTTGATCACGGAGCGGCGCTTCGCCCCGGAACGGCTTCTGGATACCGGTGGCATGCCTTCCTCGCACACGGCTTCCGTCACGGCCCTTGCCACGAGCATCGGTCTGCTCTACGGCTGGGGCAGCCCGACGTTCGCGATCGCCGCCGTGTTCGGCTCCATCGTGATGTACGACGCCACGGGCATCCGCAGGGCCGCCGGTCAGCAGGCGGAGGCCATCAACGAGCTCGTCAAGGAGCTCGCGCACCTGTTCGACGCCGGCTTCGAGCCGAAGGCCCTCAAGACCCTCCTGGGCCATACCTACCCGCAGGTCTTCGCCGGCGCCGTGCTCGGCATCCTTACCGCGGTCCTCGTCGTTCTCTGAGGAGTGCGCCGGCACCCAACGTTCAGGGCGGCCCGCGCTCAGTTTCGGCCGACCTCCGCACCGTGCGTGCCACGACGGCGCAGCGCGCGCCCGCGGCCCCGCGCTCTAACAGCGCCTTCTGGGCCGAAGCGAGGGTGGCGCCCGTCGTCAGGACATCGTCGACCAACAGCACGTTCCGGCCGGGGAGGTAGCGCGCCTCGAACGCGCCGGCCAGGAGCGCGGCGCGCTCGGCCCGCCCCCGCGCCGAGAGCTTGGCCGTAGCGCGCACGCGGCGCAGCGCGTTCACACGGCGCACGCCGAGGTGGGCGGCCACGGCGGCGGCGAGGAGCGCAGACTGATCGAAGCCGCGCTCGCGAGCGCGGCTGGCGGTGGTCGGCACATGCGCGATCACGTCGATGGCGCCGGAGCCGGAGCACCAACCGGCCTGGGTGACAAGCATGGCGAGCAGCTCGCCTAGGAAGTCGGCCAGGCGCCTAGCGCCCCGGTACTTGAGGGCGTGCACGAGCCTCAGCCACGTGCCGGCGTAAGGCCCGAGCCAGACGAGGTCGCCCGGCTTCTCGGTCCGGGCCAACGTGGCCGCACGTAACAGGGCACGGCACGGACCGCACACGCCCAGCGCGCCAGCGGGCCTCACGCCGCAGGCGGGGCAGGGTGCGAGGCCGGCGACCAGGTCGGCCACGGTAGCGAAGGGGCCGGCGGGCGGCGCCGGTAGGGGGGACGGTAGTGCCTCGTGCCCGGTCGGGCGAGCCTCGCCCAGCGTGCCCTGGTCGTTGACGCCGGAGCGCTCGCCCGACCCGCCACGAGCGACCCGTTCCACGCGTGACGAGCCGGCGCGTTCGCGGGTCATGGACCGACTCTAGCCGGTCTTCCGCGCCGACGGGGTCCGGGCTAGGCGCGTGCCGAGTCGCACGCATCCGCCGCCTTGCGGGCGCGGCTACACGGGTCCGACTGGGAGCGGCCCGAGCTCGAGGCCGCGTAGCGAGTCGGGTCGGCGCGGCGGGCCGAGGTACCGGGCCGGCCCTTCAGGCCGCCCTTGCCACCAGGCCCGCGAGCAGCTCCTCGACGGCCCGCGCGGCGTCCTGGTCGCGGAGGGTCCGCAGCCACGCGCTTATCCCGGCCAGGCCCGCGGCCGAGCGAGCCTCCGCCGCGGCCTGGGCGTAGGCGACGGAGCCGGTCTCCTCGAGCGCCGCCAACACCTCGGCCATCTCGGTCGGCGTCTTCTCGGCGCGCGGGCGCGCCAGGAGCGCCACCACGCGCTCGCGCCGAGCGGGCGGCGCCGTGCGGAGGAAGTGCGCCAGGATCAGGGTGCGCTTGCCCTCGTACAGGTCGCCGGCGGGCTCCTTGCCGTAGGCCGGCGCGGCGCTCAGGTTGAGGACGTCGTCGCGGATCTGGAACGCGACCCCGAGGTCGATGGCGTGCTCCTCGAGCCTCGGCGGCGGCACGGAGGCCGCGCATGCCGCGCCGAGCGTCAGCGGCGACGCCACGGTGTAATAGGCAGTCTTAAGCGTGACCATGCGCAGGTACTCGGCCTCGCTCACGTCGAACCTGCCGGCCTCGACCCAGGCGAGATCGAGGTGTTGGCCGGCCGCGGTGGCGAGCAGCATGCGCGTGAACTCCGCGAGCGCCCTTCGTCGGTCGAGGAGCGGGCCGTCGCCGAGCCGCGCGAGGTGGCGCCACATGAGCATGTGCATGGCGTCTCCGACGTTGAGCGCCACGCCCATGCCGACCTGGCGGTGCAGGGCGGGCGCGCCCCGACGCACTTCGGAGCCGTCCTCGATGTCGTCGTGCACCAGCACCCAGTCCTGGAACAGCTCGAGGGCCTCGGCGAGCACCAGGGCGGAGCCGTCGTCGTGGGCGCCGTGCGCCCGGGCGCTCAGGACCAGCAGCTGCCCCCGCAGGGTCTTCCCCTGCCGCTTGGGGTAGTCGTGCAGGAGTTCCTCGAAGCGCCTCAGCTCCGCGCCGACGAGCCCTTCCCGGTCGACGCCGGGGACGGCGAAGCCGGAGAGCGCGTCCAGAACGCCTTGGCGGATGGTGGCGGCGAGGTTCACGCAGTCGAGTATATGGTGCCGTGCGCTGGGTGCCGACCGCGCGGCAACCGCGAGAAGGTCTGGGGTGAGGCCGCGAGAAGCGCCTCGGCCCAGACCCGTACCGGCGGGTGCTGGGTCAGCGGAACAGGACGGTCAGCAGCCAGGTGGCCACCAGCATCACGACCACGAACAGCACGACGTACGGCAGCGAAGCGGCGTAGCTGGCGAGGACCAGCCGGAGCAGCTCGCGAGGCGAAACGCGCCTGGCGTTGCCGCTCCGACCGTCACTCTCGCCAGCCACGCCACCTCATCAGCGGTTGATGCAGGCCTTGAAGTGCCCGGGCGTGACCTCGACGAGCGGCGGCACCGCGTCGGCGCACTCCTTGGTCGCGATCGGGCAGCGGGTGCGGAACACGCACCCGGAAGGCGGGTTGATGGGCGAGGGGATGTCGCCCTGCAGGATGATGCGATCGCGCTTCACGGTCGGGTCCGGGATGGGCACGGCCGAGAGCAGCGCCTCGGTGTACGGGTGGATCGGGTTGGCGTAGAGGTCCTTCGACGGTGCGATCTCCATGATGCGACCGAGGTACATGACGATCACGTGGTCGCTGATGTACTCGACGACGCCCAAGTCGTGGGCGATGAAGAGCAGCGTGAGGCCGAGCTCCTCCTTGAGGTCTTGCAGGAGGTTGACGACCTGCGCCTGGATCGAGACGTCGAGGGCCGAGACGGGCTCGTCGGCCACGATGAACTGTGGGTTCACGGCGAGCGCGCGGGCGATGCCGATGCGCTGGCGTTGACCGCCGGAGAACTCGTGGGGGTACCGGCGCATGTGCGACGGCGCGAGGCCGACGCGCTCGAGAAGCTGCGCGACGCGCTGCTCGCGCTCCTTGCCGCGGGCCAGGTTGTGGATCGTCATGGCCTCGCCGATGATGTCGCCGACGGACATGCGCGGGTTGAGGCTCGCGAACGGGTCCTGGAAGATGATCTGCATGCGCTTGCGGTACTCGCGCATGTGCGCCTTGCTCAACTTGGTGACGTCGACGCCGTCGAAGATCACCTCGCCGGCGGTCGGCTCGATGAGGCGGAGGATGCTCCGGCCGACCGTGGTCTTGCCCGAGCCCGACTCGCCGACCAGGCCGACGACCTCGCCGCGCTGGACGTTGAAGCTCACGTCCTCCACGGCCTTGACGTTCGCCACGACGCGCGAGAAGATGCCGCCGCGGATCGGGAAGTACTTGCGGAGGTTCTTGACCTCGAGGAGCGGGCCCGTCTGGGTAGCCGCGCCGTTGCCGTCCTTGCTGGGCTGGTTGCTCATGCCGGGATCTCCGCTTTGAGGTCGAGCTCTTGCCACCTGACGCACCGGACCATGTGTCCGTTACCGGTGTCCTCGAGGTTGGGGATGGCCACCTTGCACTTGTCCTGGACGAACCTGCAGCGCGGGTGGAAGGCGCAGCCCTGGGGCAGGTTCAGCGGGTTGGGCACGTTGCCCGGGATGGCCTGGAGGCGGTCCTGGTGCTCGGCCGCGCGGTCGACGCGCGGGATCGAGTTGAGGAGGCCGAGGGTGTACGGCATCTGCGGGTTGGCGAAGATGTCGTTGACGTGCGCTTCCTCGACGGCGCGCCCCGCGTACATGACCACGGCGCGGTCCGCCATCTCCGCCACGACGCCGAGGTCGTGCGTGATGAAGAGGATGGACATGCCGATCTCGCTCTGCAGCTTGCGCATGAGGTCGAGGATCTGGGCCTGGATGGTCACGTCGAGGGCCGTGGTCGGCTCGTCCGCGATCAGGAGCTTGGGGCCGCAGGACAGGGCCATGGCGATCATCACGCGCTGACGCATGCCGCCCGACATCTGGTGCGGGAAGTTCTTGACGCGCTTGCCTGGTTCGGGGATGCCGACGAGGTCGAGCATCTCGGCGGCCATCTTCATGGCCTCGCGGTGACTCTTGCCCTGGTGGAGGACGATGGCCTCGGCGATCTGATCGCCGACCGTGTAGACGGGGTTGAGGCTCGTCATGGGCTCTTGGAAGATCATCGAGATGTCGTTGCCGCGGATCTTGCGCATCTCGCGCTCGGTCCTCGTGACGAGGTCCTTGCCCTCGAAGAGGATCTTGCCACCGGCGATGCGGCCGGGGGGCGTCGGGATGAGGCGCATCATCGACAGGCTCATGACGGACTTGCCTGAGCCCGATTCGCCGACTACGGCCAGGGTCTCGCCTTTGTCGAGGTGAAAGCTCACCCCGTCGACGGCCTTGACCGTGCCCTCGTCGGTGTCGAAGTAGGTCTTGAGGTCGATCACCTCAAGGAGTCGGTCATGTGTGGGCATCAGTGCGCACTCTCCTCCAAGTTGGCGTTGGCACGCCGAGCCACTAGGGCTACAGGACGCATACGGGATACCGAGCCAGGCGGCTGAATAGTGCGCAGCGCGCCCAGCAAGATATGCCTGAAGCTTGTGGAAATAAGTGGGCGATGCTCACGTCCGAGCAACGGGGCCCCTACCTTCGCTTCTTGGGGTCGAAGGCGTCCCTCAGTCCATCGCCTAGCAAGTTCCAGCATAACACTGCGAAGAGGATGGGTATACCGGGTATCAGAAGCCACGGCACGAACTGGATGCTTATGCCCCTCGCCGTCGCGTCTCGCAGGAGCAGGCCCCAGCTCGCCGTGTCGACCTCACTCGGCCCCAGGCCGAGGAACGACAAGCCCGTCTCGGCCAGGATGAAGCCGGGGATCGAGAGCGTTAGGTCGACGATGACGTAGCTCGCCGTGCTCGGCAGCAGGTGGCGCCACAGGATGCGCGACTCGCCGGCGCCCAAGGCCTTGGCCGCGGCGGCGTAGTCGAGCTCCCTGGCGGAGAGGATGAGGCTCCTGATGACCCTGGCGAGGCCGCCCCAGCCTACGAAGCCGAGCACGATGACGGTGAGCAGGAACGTCTGCGCCGAGGTCATCTGCAGGCCGAAGGCCTTCGCGAGGGGGTTGTTCGGGTCCCTGAGCAGCGATGCGAGCACGATGAGCAAGAAGAGCCCCGGGATGGCGGCGAACACCTCGACTAGTCGCATGATGACGTCGTCGACGAGCCCGCCGTAGTAGCCCGCGAGGCCGCCAAGCAGGAGACCGAGGAAGAACGCCACCCAGACGGCGAGGATGCCGATGGTCAGACTGACCTGACCGCCGAACAGCACCCGGGAGAACAGGTCCTTGCCGAGGTTGTTGGTGCCCCAGAGGAACACCCTGGCCGGGTCGTCGACCCCGAACAGGTGGAGGTCGGACGTGAAGAGCCCGAGGATCTTGTAGGACTGCGACGGGCGGTGGACGAAGAACTTGATCGGGTAACGGACGTCCGTCGTCTCCTCGTACACGCGCTGGCGCGTGACGGGATCGCGGGTCTCGACCACGTCGTAGACGAACGGCCGGGTGAGCCTGCCCGTGTCGGGGTCGGTCCAGTGGATCTGCGTGGGCGGCCTGAAGGCCGCGGCCGGGCTGCGCCGATACTCGTTGAGGCCGTAGGGTGCGAGGAAGCCGGCGAAGATCGCCGACACGTACATGAACACGAGGATCCAGCCGCCGACCAGGGCGGCCTTGTGGCGGCGGAACTGCTCCCAGACGATGCGGCCCTGGGACTTACTTTCCTGCGTGAGGATCGGGCCCGCGCCGCGCTCGAACTTGACCGAGTCGGCTGGCGCGGGCTCGAGCGGGGTCTGCGGCGTGGCGGTGGCCGGCCCCGTGGTGATGGGGGCGTCGGCCGCGCTTTCGGAGGCGCCGGGCGGCTTGTTGCGGAGGTCGTCTCTATCGGTCACGCTGCGGCCTCAGTTGTACCTGATGCGCGGGTCGACCGCGGCGAGGAGGAGGTCGGAGATGAGGTTGCCGACCATCAGGAGCAGGGTGGTGATGACGAGCAGGCCGAGGACGACGTAGATATCCTGAGACTGCAGCGCCGCGAGGAACGTCGGGGTGATGCCGGGCCACGACATGACGACCTCGACGAGCCCAGCGCCGCCGACGAGGCTCGGCAGCAGGTTGCCGATGCCGGCGACGAACGGGATGATGGCCGGCCGCAGGGCGTGCTTGTAGGTCACCTTCCCATGGCCGACGCCTTTCGCCCGCGCCGTCCTGATGAAGTCGGACCCGAGATACTCGATCATCTGCGCCCTGAGCACGCGCGTGAAGCCCGCCATACCGGACGTGGCGACCACCAGCGACGGGATGAACATGTGCCACATGACGTCCCAGAACTGCCCCCAGGCGTTCATGGTGAGGTAGTTGCTGCTCGTCATGCCGGCGACGGGGAAGATGAGCTGGTTGAAGCCGAACCAGTCCTTGGTCAGCGTCCGCACCAGGAACAGGGTGAGGATGATCACCTGGGCGAGGAAGAAGTTGGGTGTGGCGAGGCCGAGGTAGGAGATCACGCTGACCGCCTGGTCCCCGAACGAGTACTGCCTCACCGCCGAGTAGACGCCCGCCGGGATGGATACGAGCCACAACAAGACGATGGAGAGCATGGCGAGGTACATGCTGTTGCGCATGGGCCGCGCGATACGCGCCCAGACGGGCTGGTTGGAGACGAAGGACTGGCCGAGGTTGCCTGTCACCAGGTTCTTCATCCAGTTCACGTACTGGACGTAGACCGGCTTGTCCAACCCGAACTCCGCGCGCATGCGCTGGATGGTCTCGGGGCGGACGTTGGGCTCGAGCTCCTTCGCCTTGAAGAAGTCTCCAGGCACGAGTTGGCTGATGAGGAACATCAGCATCGTCGCGCCGATGAACGTCGGGATCAGCTGGAACAGGCGTTTGACGATATAGACGAACATCGGTCACGTCCCCCGGCCGAAGCCAACCGAACCGGCGGCGGAGCCGGCCTGGCACGTCTCGGCGACGTTGTGGTCGAACATAAGCCTCAAGATAAGTCGTTACTTGGAGTGAGCGGCGTGTAGCCGCCCACTCCCAGGTTCGAGGTCTCTAGCTCCGGGTTACCGGGCCATGAAGACGAGCGGCAGCTCGTACGCACCGAGGAGGGGGTTGATCTGCCCCTCGTTGTGGTAGCCGCGCAGCGCGGACGACCAGCTGTAGTGCGCCATCGGGCTGACGGCGTAGAGGATCGGCAGGAGGTCGGCTTCGGTGGCCTGGATCTCGTAACCGATGTCGCGGGCGGCTTCAGTGTCGAGCGTCTCGCGACCGACGTTGAAGAGCTGGCCCATCAGGGTCTCTTGGGCCGTGAGGCAAGCGTCGCTCGTGTTGTACATGTGCAGGTTCGTGGCGCAAGGGATGACGTTCACGCCGAACGGCCAGTCGCGCGAGCCGCCGGTGAGGCCGATGAGGATGGCGTCGAACGGACGGTCCTCGCCCTCGGAGAGGAGCTGGTCGACGAGGAGGTTGAAGTCGATGGCCTGCACCTGGGCGTCGACGCCGATCTCGCGGGCCGCGTCGGCGAAGATCGCGGCGATCTGTTCGCGCGCCGTGTTGCCGGCGTTCGTGGCCAGGATGAACGAGGCCGTCTTGCCTTCGGCGTTGATCAGCAGGCCGTCAGCGTTCTTACGGTCGTAGCCGATCGAGGCCATGAGCTCGGCGGCCTTCTCGGGATCGTACGGGTACTTCTCGACGTCGTGGTTGACCCAGTAGTCGTTGATCGGGTAGACGTTCGTGTACATCGGGATGCCCGCGCCGTTGTAGACGAGGTCGATGATCGCGTCGCGGTCCATGACGTGCGCCATGGCGCGGCGGAAGTTCGCGTTGCGGAAGAGGGCCTGCTTGTCGGGGTCGGAGGCCTTGTTCCAGTTCCAGACGATGAACTGGCTGCTCGCGACCGGGCTGACCGACTCCATGACGGTGACGTCGATGTCGCCGTTGTTGACGGCGTTGTTGATGACGCCGATGTCGTCGAGGTTACGCGGGCTGAACTGGTCGATGTCGCCCGCCAGGTAGAGGTTCAGGGCGGAGTCGAGGTCGCCGGCGATGGTCATGCTGTAGCTGTCGAGGTACGGGAGCGCGTTGCCCGCGGAGTCGACGTTCCACTCGCCGAAGTACGGGTTGCGCTGGAGGATGATGCGCTCGCCGGGCTGGAACGTGGCGGGGACGAAGGCGTTCGACCAGACGGTGGTCGAGACGTCGACGTCGGTGCCCCAGAGGGCCTTGACGGCCTCGGCGCCGCCGGAGCGGTACGCTTCGCCGAAGATCGCGTCCGGCACCGGAGCGACGGCCACGACCGGGAAGGCCAGGCGGTCGGGGCGCGGGAAGTGGAAGCGCAGGCCGTTGTCACCGACGCGCTCGACCGTGATCTGGTCGTCGCCCATGAACCAGCTGTCGTAGCCGTTGGAGCCGACGTCAGGGTCGGTCTCGAGGACGTAGCGGATGTAGTAGTCCTGGGCCGTGATGGGGCTGCCGTCGGACCACTTCATGCCGTCACGCACCGTGACGTCGACCGTCATGCCGTCCTCGCTCGCCGTGAACGAGGAGGCGCCGTACGGGAGCCACTCGTCGGAGTCCGGGCCACGCATGATGAGCACGGCGGCGCCGTTCGTGAACAGGTAGTCCGACAGGGCCTGGGACTCGGCCGAGGTGACGGGGTTGAAGGTGCGCGGGTCGCCGATCAGGCTGATGCGCAGTTCGCCGCCACGGACGGCTTCGCCCGGCGTGGCGTTGGACCAGGCATCCGGCCAGACGAACGGCTGGGCGAACGCGGACGCGGCGAGCGCCATGAGGCTGATGAGGGTGAGCAGTCTCTTCATTTCTCCTCCACTTGACGAGGTCGGCGTGGGCACTGACCAAAGGCTATGACCGGCGCCGTCACGCTTGAGTTTACGACGGCCTACGGTAACCTCAAAACGACGGTCCTGCAAGGAGGTGAGGCTGCAGCCGCCTCACGGTTCCTTGAGGGAACGTTCCACGCAGTCGGGCTCAGCGCGGGATCATGCCGAGCAGGAGCGCCATGCAGGCCCATCCCACTGCCAGGTAGATGGTCGTGCGGTGCAGCCCGCCGGCCGTGCCGCCGAGGCTCGCCCCGAAGTCGCCGCCGCCCCCGCCGCCGAGGGCGTCGCCCAGGCCGGACTGCTTCGGCTCTTGCATGAGCACCGCCGCGGTGAGCACCACCGAGACGACGCAGAAGATGATGAACGCGATCCAGAACACCTTTATGCCTCCAGTCGCCGACCGCGACGCGATCGGCTGGCCGCTACCCTCTTCGAGAAACGTTTGGTGCCGAGAGCGGGACTCGAACCCGCACGGGTCGCCCCGGTTGATTTTGAGTCAACTGCGTCTACCGTTCCGCCATCTCGGCGCCTCGCTCGCTCCAACGTTGCCATAGCGCGCGGACGGTTGAGGATACTACCAACTTGGCGCGGAGTGCGGCAAGTCTCGGGCCACCCGCATGGTAGCTTACTGACTTGAGATGCGCGTGGCCATCGTGACCTTCCCCGGCAGCAACTGCGACGCGGACGCGGTCCACGCTTTCGGTACGGTCCTCGGAGCCAGCGTCTGGACGATTTGGCACTCGAGCGACGACCTGTCGCGGTCCGGTCAGGCCCCCGACGCCGTGGTCATCCCCGGCGGATTCAGCTACGGCGACTACCTTAGGTGCGGCGCCCTCGCCGCCCACAGCCCCGTCATGGGCGCGGTCCGCGCGTTCGCGGACGCTGGCGGACCGGTGATAGGCATCTGCAACGGCTTCCAGGTCCTGACCGAGGCGCGCCTGCTCCCCGGGCAGCTCGCCAGGAACGCCGAGCTGGAGTTCCGGTGCCAGGACGTACACCTGCGCGTCGAGCGCGCCGACCTGCCGTTCACGCGCCTGGCGCGCGTCGGCCAGGTGCTGCGCCTGCCCATCGCCCACGCGGAGGGTCGCTACTACGCCGACGCCGAGACCTTGGCCCGCCTCGACGGCGACGGTCGCGTGGTCTTCAGGTACGTGGACGCCGCGGGTGAACGGACGGCGCCGGCCAACGTCAACGGCAGCGTCGACGCCATCGCCGGCATCGTGAACGAGCGCGGCAACGTCCTCGGCATGATGCCGCACCCCGAGCGCGCCGTCGAGGCCCAGCTCGGTGGTGGCCTGGAAGACGGCCGCGTCGTCCTCGGCTCCATCCTGTGCGCCTGATGGCCGCACCGTGCCGCCTTGCCGACAGCCAGCCCAGATCAGCGCAGACGAGACCCCGGCGGGAGTGACCCAACCATGCCAGATGACCTGAGGGCGCACGCCGCCACGTTCGGCCTAACGCCTCAAGAGTTCGACGCCGTCGTGCACAAGGTCGGCAGGCAGCCGAACGCGCTCGAGGCCGCCATGTTCGGCGCCCTGTGGAGCGAGCACTGCGGCTACAAGAACTCCAAGCCGCTGCTGCGCAAGTTGCCGACCGCCGGTCCCCAGGTCATCCAAGGGCCGGGCGAGAACGCCGGTGTCGTCGACATCGGCGAGGGCTGGGCAGTCGCCTTCAAGATGGAGAGCCACAACCACCCGAGCGCTGTCGAGCCCGTCCAGGGGGCCGCCACCGGCGTTGGGGGGATCCTCCGCGACATCTTCGCCATGGGCGCGCGGCCGTTCGCCACGCTGAACGCCTTGCGCTTCGGCGAGCTCGGTGAGGAGCGCAACCGCTACCTGCTGAGCGGCGTCGTGCACGGCATCGCCATGTACGGCAACGCCATCGGCGTGCCTACGGTGGGCGGCGAGGTCGAGGTCAACCCTTGCTTCGCGGAGAACCCGCTCGTCAACGTCATGGCGCTCGGCCTGCTCCGGCACGACGCACTGCAGAAGGGCACGGTCGGGCTGCCGGGCAACCGCCTCTTCTACGTCGGCTCCAAGACGGGCCGCGACGGTCTCGGCGGCGCGGTGTTCGCCTCGGCCGACCTCTCCGGGAGCTCGAGCTCCGACCGTCCGGCCGTCCAGGTGGGCGACCCGTTCATGGAGAAGCTCCTGCTGGAGGCGTGCCTCGAGGCCTACGCCGCCGGTCTGGTCGCCGGGGTTCAGGACATGGGCGCCGCCGGGCTCACGAGCTCGGTGGGCGAGATGGCGCACCGGGCCGGGTTCGGCGTCGACTTCCACGTCGACAAGGTCCCGACGCGCGAGGACGGCATGACGCCGCTCGAGATCCTGCTCTCCGAGTCGCAGGAGCGCATGGTGGTGAGCGCCGCGCCCGGCAGGGAGGCCGAGCTGCTCGCGCTCCTCGCCAGATGGGAGCTCGACGCCGTCGAGGTGGCCACCGTCGCGGAGCACGGCCGCTTCAAGGTCTTCGAGCGCGGCGAGCTCAAGGCCGACATCCCGGTGGCGGCGCTCAACGAGCCGCCAGAGTACGTGCGCGAGGGCGTCGAGGACCCCCGGGTGAGCGCGGCGCGCGGGCGCGACCTCGGTGACCTGCCGGACGTCGCCGACCCGGGCGCCGCATTGCTGGCCCTGCTGGCGAGCCCGACCGTCGCCTCCAAGCGCCCGATCTACCGCCAGTTCGACCACCAGGTCATGACGAACACGGTCGTCGTGCCCGGCGCGGCGGACGCCGCCGTCTTGCGCGTCAAGGGGACTGACCTGGGAGTGGCAGCGACCGTCGACTGCAACTCCCGCTACGTCTACCTCGACCCGGAGCTCGGCGCGGCGCATGCGGTCGCCGAAGCGGCCAGGAACCTCTCCTGCGTCGGCGCGCTGCCGCTCGCCGTCACGGACAACCTCAACTTCGGCAACCCGACGAACCCCGGCGTCTACTACCAGCTGGAGAGGGCCGTCGCGGGGCTCGCGCGTGCCTGCCTCGCCCTCGACACGCCGGTGACCGGCGGCAACGTCAGCCTCTACAACGAGTACGCGGCGCCCGAGGGCCGGCGCGCCATCCACCCGACGCCGACGGTGGGCATGGTGGGCGTCCTGCGAGACGTGAGCAGGCGCGCGACCTCTGGGCTCAAGCGTCGCGGCGACGTCGTCGTGCTCGTCGGGCGCACCGCGGGCACGCTGGGTGCGAGCGAGTACCTCTACCGCCTCCACGGGCTCGAGGCGGGGGCCCCGCCGCCCCTCGACCTGGTGGAGGAGGCCAAGGTCCAGGCGGTCGTCAGGGGACTGATCGCGGACGGGCTCTGCGACACGGCTCACGACACGAGCCAGGGCGGCCTGGCGGTGGCGCTCGCCGAGATGGCCCTGGCGGGAAGCCCCGCCGTCTTGGGCCTGAGGGTCGACCTCGGGGCCGGCGCGAGCGCGGCTGAGCTACTGTTCGGCGAGGCCGGCGCCCGCGTGGTGCTGGCGCTGGAGGAGGCTGCCGTGGCCGAGGCGCTGGCGCGGTGCGCAGCGGTCGGCATCCCTGGGAAGATGATCGGTACGGTCGACGGCAGGACGTTCGAGGTGCGCGCGGCGGGGAAGACGCTCACCCTTGGCTCGGAGGCGTTGCGGACCGCGCACGAGGGCACGTTCGGCGTGGCGTTGGGCGTGCAGAGCGGATGATCGAGCTGCCGACCGCCCGACTGCCCGACAAGCCGCGCGAGGAGTGCGGCGTGTTCGGGGTCTGGTTGCCGGAGCCGGCCGATGTCGCCGGCATATGCCACCTGGGCATCTTCGCCTTGCAGCACCGCGGCCAGGAGTCGTGCGGGATCTGCGTTGCCGGTCCCGACCAGGTCCGCCTAGAGAAGGACATGGGCCTGGTGGCGGAAGTCTTCACCGAGGAGCGCCTCGAGAAGCTGCGCTTCCCGGGCGCCAGCCAGGGGGTGGCGCACACGCGCTACTCGGTGACGGGCTCGAGCTTGCGCTACAACGCGCAACCGCTCACCGCCCGGTCGAACAAGGGCCACTTGGCGCTCGTGCACAACGGGAACTTCACGAACGCCCGCGAGATCCGCGACGCGCTGCTCTCCCGCGGCGTCGTGTTCCAGACGAGCAACGACAGCGAGGTGATGCTGAACCTCATCGCCCGTTACAGCGACCTGGGCCTGGCGGACGCCACGGCGCGGGCGATGAGCGAGCTAGAGGGCGGCTTCGCCGTCGTCATCATGGACCAGCGGCGCGTGATAGGCCTGCGCGACGCGCACGGGGTGCGCCCGTTGGTGCTCGGTCGGCTGGAAGGCGGTTACGTGTTCGCCTCCGAGCCGGCCGCGCTCGCCCTGGTGGGTGCCGAGTACGTTAGGGACGTCGCCCCCGGCGAGCTCGTCGTCGCGGACGAGACGGGCCTTACGTCGCGTCAGGTCCTGCACGGCGCGAGCACGCCCTGCGCCTTCGAATGGATCTACTTCGCCCGCGGCGACGCCACCCTCGACGGCGTCGACGTGCACGCGGCCCGCGTGCAAATGGGCGTCGAACTCGCTCGCGAGGCGCCGGTGGAGGCGGACGTGGTGGTGGGCGTGCCGGAGTCCGGCCTCGCGGCCGCCGTCGGGTACGCGCGCGGGAGCGGCGTGCCGTACGACATCGGACTCTACAAGTCGCCCTACGCGGGGCGCACGTTCATCAACCCTACTCAGACGTTGCGAGACCTCAAGGTCAGGCTCAAGCTGCGCCCGACGGCGGCCGTGCGCGGGAAGCGCGTCGTGCTCGTCGACGACTCCATCGTGCGCGGTACCACGTCCGGTCGGATCGTGCAGCTCCTGCGCGAGGCGGGCGCGGCGGAGGTCCACTTCCGCGTCTCGAGCCCGCCCATCCGTTACCCGTGCTACTACGGCATCGACACGGCGGCGCGCAAGGAGCTGGTGGCCGCGACCATGAGCATCGAGGAGATCAGGCGGCGCATCGGGGCCGACACGCTCCACTTTCTCACCCTGGACGGCCTCGTGACGGCCCTCGGCCTGCCCGGCGTCTGCCTCGCCTGCTTCGACGGCCGGTACCCGGCGGGGCGGCCGAGCGAGCTGGCGGAGGCGGAGGGGCTGGAGCCGGCCGGCTGGGGCGCTCGGTAGGCGGCCCGCCGAAGGCGGGCTTGGCCTCGCGCGCCTCGCCGCGGTCCGGCGCCTCGCGCCGAGAGCGGCCGGCGGTTCCCCGAGGGGACCGCGCGCCTACGGCTTCAGCGCCGCACCAGGGCGCCCCTGGCGCGCCACCAACCATAGGAACTTCGCCAGCCGCGGCACGCGCTTCCAGCGCCGCCGGTCGAGTGTCACCCTGAAGAGCCACTCCACACCCAGGCGCGTCGTCCACGCCGGCATGCGCTTCACCTCGCCCGCCAGCACGTCGAGGGTGCCGCCGACCCCGATGAGGACCTTCGCGCCCAGCGCGCGCGCATGGCGGCTGAGGAACAGCTCCTGGCCCTCCCCGAGCCCGGCGAGCAGCAGGTCGGCGTTCGCGGCTCTGACGGCGCCGCAGACCTCACTCGCCTCGGCGACGCGGTCGAAGTAGCCGTGATGGTGACCGACGACCGTCACGCCGAAGCGGCGTGACGCCTCCTGGGCCGCCCGCTGCGCGACCCCGGGCTTGGCGCCCAGGAAGTACACGCGCAGGCTCGGCCCGGCCTCGCGGAAGAGCCCCGTGACGAGGTCGACGCCGGGTACCCGTCCGGGCAGCCTGTGACCGCCGCGCCGGGCCGCCAGGGCGACCCCGACGCCGTCGGCCACGCTGAGGTCCGCGCTCCTGAGCGCGGCGGCGAGTTCAGGGTCGGCCAGCCCTTGCACGACGATCTCCGGGTTGAGGGTCACGACCAGGCGCGGGTCTTCAGTCGCCAGGGCGGCGCCCGCTACCCAGCCCACCGCGCCCCGCAGGTCGACGACGTCGACAGGGAAGCCGAGGACGAAGACCCGCTCCGGAGCGGCGGTCGGCCGCGCTCCCGCCTCGGCGGCGCTGGCGCCCGTTACCGGGTCCGGGGGTCGGTCCGCGAGCAAGCGAGTGTCATCGGGCGCCCCGGCCCCCGCGCCACTTCCGTTCAAGCGGCCTCGAAACGGAAGAGCGGCCCGTGCTCGCCCGGCGCCACCGAGCGCAGCTCGGGCACGCGCTCGCTCGCCGACACGCGCGCCGCGTAGCCGATGTCCTGCTCGAGGCCGATGGAGCGCAGGTAGAGCCCGGCCAGGGAGCGCCACAGCACGTCGACCGGCTCCGGGAAGGCGCGCAGGAGCGCCGTCGCGAAGCGCGTCGCGCCCCTCACCCTCACGCCTTCGACCTGGCGTTTGACGAGGCCGGCGATCAGGGCGGCGGCGAGGGTGTCGTCGAGGTCCGGCTCGCCGGCGAACCCGGAGCAGACGAGGTCGATGCGCTCGGTGGCGACCTCGGCCGCGCGCCTGGCGACGGCCTCGGCGTTGTAGAGCGACCCGAGGAGCACGTGACGCGCCCCACCGAGCTGGTCGAGCCAGCGGGGGGCGTTCTCGGAGACCATGATCACGTCGAGACCCGCGACGGAGGCGTGGGCGAGGTTGGCCGGCGAGTTGCCGTGGTTGAAGCCCTCGGGGGGCACGCCTTGGCGTTCGCCGACCAGCACCCGCCCGCTGCCGGCCTCCGCGCGTGCCCTGCGCATAGAGGTTGTCAGCGACAGGCTGGTGGCGCCCTGGTCGAAGAGCATCGGCGCGACCGTGCAGGTCCTTAGCACGTCTATGAGGACGACGACGTCTGAGTATGGTCCGCTAGGAACGATATCGGTGTTGATCAACATAAGTGTCTTGTAGCGACGCCGGTGGCGTTGTCACACGCTCACCGGGGTGAGATACGGCCGCCCGAGGTCCGTTGAGCCCGGTCCGCCGCGATGCTCGCGGTTCCCCCTTCGCGGGAAGGTGGTTTCGGTCCCACCTCTGGCGGCGTGAGTCTATCACGAAGCGGCGGCCCTGCCAGCCCGGCGCCACTTGCGGCCCATGGCGCTGGGCGCGGGCAGATAGCCCGGCGGCGCAAGTGGTACGACGCCGAGCCGGCGGCGCCAAGCCCGTAGCCCGGGGCGTCACGGTGCCCGCCCGTGCCGGATAAGCTGCGCCGTGCCACCACGAGCGACGCCCCCGACCGACTTCGCGCACGCTTACTCCTCCGGCTCGCTCGACGACTTCTTCGAGGTCGCCCCCGGTGACCTGAAGCGTGCGGTCGCCCTGCCGCGTCCGGCGGAACGCGCCTCGCTCGTCGCCGCGCTGCGGCGCCACGCCCTCGCCCTCGGCGCGCCCGCGCCCGTCCTCGCGAACCTGGAGCGCCTCGCGCACCCTGAGGCGCGCGCCGTCGTCACGGGGCAGCAGACGGGCTTGCTCCTCGGGCCGACCTACAGCCTGTCCAAAGCCATGACCGCCATCGCGCTGGCCAAGCGTCTCGATTCTGAGGCGCGGCCCGTCGTGCCCGTCTTCTGGCTCGCCACGCAAGACCACGACGCTCACGAGATGGACAACACCTACCTTCTGGACGCGGGCGAGACCTTGCGGAGGATCGCCGTCGCCTTGCCGGACGGCGTCGCCGTCGGCCGCGTCCCGCTGACCAAGGAGCTGGTGGCCGGGGTGGCCGCCGGTCTCGCGACGCTCACGCCCGCTCCGCGCTTCCGCCAACCCGTGTGGGAGCTCCTCGAGAGCGCCGCCAGCTCCGTCGCCACGTACAGCGACTGGTTCGCCGCGCTCTTCATGCGCCTCCTCGGCGACGCCGGTCTCGTGCTCATCGACCCCCTGAGGCCGGACGTCGCGGAGCACTTCATGCCCGTCATCGAACGGGAGCTGGCCGACCCCCTCGCCACGCCGGCCGCGATCAACGCCGCCGGCAGGCGCCTGAAGGCGCTCGGTTACGAGCCGCAGCTCGGGCGGGCACAGGGAGCCACCAACCTGTTCGTCGAGCTGGACGGCAAGCGCCTCCTGCTCAGGGCGGCGAACGGGGGCTTCGTGGCGGAGGGGCGGCGCTTCACGCGCGACGACCTCATGGCCCTCCTGGCCACGGATCCGACGGCGATCACGCCGGCCGCCGGCCTGCGACCAGTCACCCAGGACTTCGCCCTGCCGACGGCCGTGTTCGTGCTGGGCCCCGGCGAGCTGCGCTACGTCTCGCAGCTCAAGGACGTCTACCGCTTCCACGGCGTGCCCATGCCGCTCGCGTGGCAGCGGGCCACGGCCACCGTCATCGAGCCCGTGGCCGCCCGGCTGTTGGGCGGCCTCGGGGTCAACGCGGAGCGCTTCAGGGCGCGGCGGGGCGAGCTGCAGGAACGGGTGCTGCTCGAGCGTCACGGACACGCGGAGAGGTTCAGGACGGCCACCAGTCGCATCGAGGCTGAGCTCGAGGGGCTGCTGGCCGAGGTGGCCGGCATCGACCCGACGCTGGCCGGCACCGTGAAACGCGGGAGGCACTTCCTCGAGGAGACGCTCGCGCGCCTGCGGGGCAAGACGAGCGCCGCCCTCGCGGAGCGCGACGAGACGACGACCAGGCAGTTCGACCGCCTGGCCGCGCACCTGCTGCCCCTCGGCCAGCCCGCGGAGCGCGTGCTGAGCCCCTTCAGCCACGCGCTGAAGTTCGGTGTAGAGCCGCTCATGGACCGCTTCGCCACCCTGGCGCCGGAACACGAGCAGGAGCTGTTCCTCTAGGGCCCCGGCGCTCGTCTATGACCGGGCCGCGTGGCGGCGCTGGGGGCGACCGTGTGGCCGGCCATCGCCGGCGTCAGCCCTTCTTGGAGACGGAGTAGTTGGGCGCGTCCTTCGTGATGGTCACGTCGTGCGGGTGCGACTCGATCAGGCTCGCCTGGGTGATGGTCACGAACCTGGCGTTCTCCTGCAGCGCCGCGATGTCCGGCGTGCCGCAGTAGCCCATGGCGGAGCGCAGCCCGCCGGCGGCCTGGTAGATGACGTCCCCGACGGGCCCCTTGTAAGCGACCATCCCCTCGATGCCCTCCGGCACGAGCTTGGCCTGGTTGCCGGCCGAGGCGTCCTGGAAGTAGCGATCGGCGCTGCCGCCCGCCATCGCGCCGAGACTGCCCATGCCCCGGTACGCCTTGTAGCGGCGGCCGTCCCGGAGGATCTCCTCGCCGGGGGCCTCGCTCGTGCCGGCGAGGAGCGAGCCGACCATCACGACGTCGGCGCCCGCCGCGACGGCCTTGGCGATGTCGCCGGAGTACTTGATCCCGCCGTCCGCCACCAGCGTCACGCCCGTCCCCCTGAGGACGTCGGCAACCTCGAGGATGGCGCTGAGCTGCGGCATGCCGACGCCCGTCACCACGCGGGTCGTGCAGATCGAGCCGGGACCGACGCCGACCTTGACGCCGTCGGCACCGTTCTCGACGAGCGCGGCCGCGCCAGCGGCCGTCGCGACGTTGCCGGCGATCACTTCGACGGCGTGGGCGCCCTTCACGTAGCGCAGCGCGTCGAGGATGCCTTGGCTGTGCCCGTGGGCGCTGTCGAGCACGAGGACGTCGGCGCCCGCCTCGACGAGGGCGGCCGCGCGCTCCTCGAGGTCGCGGCTCACGCCGACGGCGGCCGCCACGCGCAACCTCCCGAGGGCGTCCTTGGCGGCCAGCGGGTACTCGATGCGCTTGGTGATGTCCTTGATCGTGATCAGGCCCTTCAGGTAGCCACGGTCGTCGACCACGAGCAGCTTCTCGACCTTGTTGACCCTGAGGATCTCCACGGCGGTCTCGAGGGTCGTGCCGACGGGCACGGTGATGAGGCCGTCCGATGTCATCAGGTCCGCGACCGGCCGGGTCATGTCGGTCTCGAACCGCATGTCCCGGTTCGTGAGGATGCCGACGAGCTTGCCGTCACGCTCGACGATGGGGACGCCGCTGATGGAGTACTCGCCCATCAGTCGGTCAGCGTCGGCCAGGGTGGCGTGCCGCTCGAGCGTTATCGGGTCGACGATCATGCCCGACTCGGAGCGCTTCACCTTGCGCACCATCTCGGCTTGCGCCTCCACCGACATCTTCTTGTGGATGACGCCGATGCCACCTAGGCGCGCCATGGCGATGGCCATCTGCGTCTCCGTCACCGTGTCCATGGCGGAGGACACGATGGGGAGGTTCAGGCGCACGGACGCCGTCAGGTTCGCCGAGAGGTCGACGTCCTTCGGCAGCACGCGGCTGTGCGCCGGCACCAGGAGCACGTCGTCGAAGGTCAGCGCGGTGCCTACGATCTTGTCGACCCGGGTCTTCGCCGGCGCCTGACGGACAGCTTGTGAGCTCATTCGGGGCCCTCTCCTTCGCGGCTAGGTGTGGCTGGTCGTTGGTTCACGGGTTGGTGGCGAGCAGTCCCAGCAGCGGCGTGAGCCAGCGGTCCGGCAGGCGGACGGCGTGCCCGGCGCGGTCGGTCGGCACGTGAGTGGTGGTGGCGGTGGCGACGAGCGTTCCGTCGGCGGGGCGCGAGACCCGGTAGGCGAAAGCCACCCGTCTGCTCCGGGCCTCGGTCAGGGTGCTGTGCACCGCGAGAAGGTCGTCGAAGTACGCGGCGGACCGGTAGGTCACCGCGACGCTGGCCACCGCGAGCGACAGGCCGGAGTCCTCCATCTCGCGGTAGCTGAGGCCGCGCTCCCGCAGCCACTCGACCCGACCCGCCTCGAACCACGGCACGTACGCGCTGTGGTGGACCACGCCCATCTGATCGGTCTCTACGAACCTGACTCTCAGTTCCATGCGGCTCGGCCGTGGGCGCTCACGCTCCTCGCGCCGCGGCGGCCTGGGTCAGCATAACCCCGTGCCTCGGCCGGCGGCGCTGCGCGCGGTGCTACAGTGCCTCCGGGAGCCAGACTAGTGACAGCGAGCAGAGGCCGCACGTTCGGTGCGGAGTTCTTCGACCAGACGAAGTATCGCCGGGGGCAGCTACCCCCGTCTCGTACGCGCATAGCGCCGCCGTTCAAGGTGCTCGCGAACCCGGCGGAGGTGGCTAGCCTGCCCGCCCCACAGCTCAAGGGTGGCGCGGGCGTATGGACGGCCCTCTCGCGGGAGCGGAGCGGCGTCGCCGAGGGCGGCAGGCTCAAGCAGGTCCACCTGTCGCAGCTCCTGTGGGGCTCGGCCGGCTTCAATTACGGCCGGCAGCGGGTGCACGTCACGGCACAGGCGGCCTCCTCACTGGAGGCGTACCTGCTCGTGTTCAACGTCCAGGACCTCTTCGCCGGTGTCTACCACTACAACCCGCGCGACCACAGCCTCGACCAGCTCAGGATGGGGGAGGTGAGTGGCGAGTTCGCGGAAGTGGCGCTCGCTCCCATCGAGGCCGGGGCGCAGGCGGCCGCGATCTGCTTCACCGGGGTGCCGGCGCGCCACCGGGTCGCGGACGGGGGGCGCCCCTACCGCTACCTCCTCCTCGACGCCGGGGCGGCCGCCCAAGGGCTCGTGCTCGCGGCGAGCGCGCTAGGGTTGGCAGCCACTTACGCCGCCGACTTCTACGACGACGAGCTCGCGAAGCTCCTAAAGGTCGACGGTCGGTCCGAACTGCCGCTCTGCATCGTGACCATCGGTTCCTGAGCTCGCTCCGCGTCCGCATGGCGAGCGTCACGACCTCGAGCCGTGCGGTGCTCGCCGGGGCACGCCCCGTGAGCGTCCGCGCCGGCGGCGGTATGCTTCCCGGATGCACGGCCGCCCCACAGCGGCCGGCCATGAGGGAGCGTAGACGCATGCCGAGTTCCAACGTCGACCCGACCGCCGCCGCGCCGAGGCTTTCCCGTAGCGCCGAGATCCTCGCGGCGGCGGACGTCCACTCCAGCGGGCTGTGGCACCCCGACGTCGTGTTCGTGCGCGGCGCCGGTGCACTCCTTTACGACGCCGACGGCCGGGAGTACCTCGACTGCCTCGCCGGCATCGCCGTCGCGAGCGTCGGGCATGCCAACGAGCGCCTGGCGGACGCGCTCGCACGCCAGGCGCGGCGGCTGATCGTGTGTCCGCAGAACCTCGGCAACGACGTCCGCACCGAGTTCACGAACAAGTTGTTCCAGTTCGTGAAGCCGCCCCTCACGCGCGTCTTCCTGGGCAACTCCGGGGCCGAGGCCAACGAGGCCGCACTGAAGTGGGCGCGCGCCGCCACGGGCCGCCGCCGCTTCGTGGCCGCCCAGCGCGGGTTCTCGGGTCGCACCATGGGCGTGCTGCCGCTCACGTGGGAGCCCAAGTACCGCGAGCCGTTCGGACCGTACGACACCGAGGTGGAGTTCGTGCCGTTCAACGACGTCGCCGCGCTGGAAGCGGCCGTCGACGAGCGCACGGCCGCCGTCCTGCTCGAGCCGATCCAAGGCGAGAGTGGCATCCGACCGGCCACGCAGGAGTTCCTGGCCGCCGCCCGGGCCGTCACCAAGCGCCGCGGGGCGCTGCTCGTGTTCGACGAGATCCAGACGGGCGTCGGGCGCACGGGCACGTTCCTGGCGAGCGAGGCGTTCGGCATCGACCCCGACATGGTCACGCTCGCCAAGGGCCTGGCCGGCGGCGTGCCGATCAGCGCCCTACTGCTGACGGACGAGGTGGCGAGCGCCATGCCGAAAGGCGGTCACGGCACGACCTTCGGCGGCAACCCCCTGGCGGCGGCGGCGGGCCTCGCCGTGCTCGAGGAGCTGGAGGCGCGCGACCTCATGGCCAACGCCACCCGCCTCGGGGAGCGGTTGATGGCCGGGCTGCGCTCCGCCGGCAGCGTCGTCAGGGAGGTGCGCGGGCGCGGACTCCTGATCGGGGCGGAGATGACCGTGCCGGCCGGGCCCGTCATCGACGCCCTGTTGGCCGAAGGCGTCGTCACGACCTCGGGCGGCGCCGACACCGTGCGCTTTCTGCCCCCCCTCGTGATCGAGGAGGCGCAGGTCGACGAGGTGATCGCCCGCGCGCGCAAGGCCTTCGCGCGCTTCTGAGCTGAGGCGCCCGAGCGTGAGGTTTCCCGATCCGCGCGCCGAACCCCCATACGTATACTGACCGTCGTGGGACCGAGGCTGGAGAGCATCGCGCTGGAGCTGCTCGAGTACAAGGTGGAGGAGTATGGCTCCACCCGCCTCGTGCGCGGCGGTCTCAGCTCCGTATGGGAGCTGCTCGGCATGCTCAACCGCGAGCGCGAGCGCCTCAGCGCTGCGGAGCGCTCCCGGCTCGACGAGGCCGCTAGGACGATGGCGAACACGAGCGAAGGGCAGGCGCCCCTCGCCGCCGTGCCGAGTCTCGTCTCGCTCGTCCTGGACGACGAGGGCGCTGTTGAGCTTGCCGGTGAGGTCCAGGAGAGGACCCCGACCCTCCACGGGTCGACCCCCGAGGAGCGCGAGGAGCACGCCGTCCTGCAGAGGCTGGCGAGGCGCGTCTGGTGGGACGACCTCGAGCAGTACGTGCAGCGCGTCGCCGCCGGCTGGCGCGCGGAGCGCGACCGGTTCACCGCCAGGCTGGTCTTCGCGACGCTCCAGAACCTGCAACGCAACGCAGATCGCAGCACGTTCGGCCAGGACCCCGGACCGCGCGCGTTCCGGGTGATCGAACCGCTCCCAACCATGAACGATCCGCTCGTGTCGCTCTCTGACCTGGACTCGCTGGCCGAGATCGTGCGGGAGTTCATCAACGTCGTGATGACGAGCGGCAAGGTGGGTAACCCGCTGCCACCACTCGAGCGCGGCGAGTCCGGCACGTTCGCGTACGTGAGGAACGCGGCCCTGAGCGTGGCGAACGACCCGTACGCCGGCCGCATGGTGCCGGACACGAACAGGTCCGTCACCTCGACGCAGCTGCGGCTCGCCCTCCAGGAACTCGGCAAGGAGCGCCTGCCGGAAGAGGAGCGGTCGGCGCAGCGCCGAGACTTGGAGCGCAGGCTCGTCGAGGTCAGCGCCAAGGAGCGCTCCGACCGCCAGGCGTTCCAGCGCGACACCGCGCTGTTCACGGACCTCGTCGAGGCGTTCTTCGCGCGGCTCGCCGGCTACCTGCCGACGAGCGTCGGCGGGGAGGCCGCGGGTCCGCAGCTGGAGGGGGGCATCCTGTTCGGGGTGAACCCCATCCTGCGCTGGGACAGGGTTCCACCCGGGGCCACTGCCGTCACCGTGCGTATGGTCGGGCCGCTGCGCCTGGCGCTGGCCGGTCATGACTTGGCCATCGCCGGTGTCGGCAGGGCCAGGACGCTCTACCTGGACGGCGAGGAGCTTGAGCTCGACGGCTCGGGCATCATCCAGCGCGACCGCCTGCGGCTCGGCGCTTTCAGGGAGGGCGACTACGTCCACCTGCGCATCCGCAACGACGCGCGCTCCTTGGGCTCGCGCCTCGCCGACGCGCTCGTGGTCAACGGCGTGCTCACCAGCTCGCAGAGTAGCGAGCTCCTCGCCGTGTTCAAGGTCATCGCGAACAACGTCAAGGGTGAGCCCAACGCGGTGGTAGACCAGGCGGTCGCGAGGGCCAACGCGGTCGCCGCGCGCGCGCCGGACAAGGCCAAGGCGCTCGACGGTCTCCTCCGCGGTGCCGCGCGTGCCGCCGGTGTGTTGATCTCCGAGCCAGTGATGCGGGAGACGGTCGCGCGGCTCGTCGGAGTGGACGGCGCCGCCGTCACGGACGTCGCCGCCATCGTCGCCGCGTCCGGCGCGACCGAGCATCAGGTGAAGACGATCACGGACGAGCCCATGACCTTCGACCTCGCGAACCTCAAGATCACGGTGAGGCAGTACCGCGGCCGCGGCCGGACGGCGCAGGAGAGCCTCGTCGCCATGCTGCCGGGCCAGGTCCTCGGCTCCTTCGCCGACTACCTACTGGTGCCACGGCCGAACGGCACGCTCCTGTTCGCCAGGGGCGAGGAGGAAGTGGCCGTCCTCTTCCTGCCGACCCCCGTCGCGGCCTGAACGCGCCCGCTCCGGCCCCGGCCGGGCCTCAGTCGGGCGGCGCCGTGCGCGACGGCGGTCCGAACTCGTAGGCGTCCCGCAGCGCCGCGAGGTCGGCAGCGTCCACCTTGCCGTCGCCGTTGAAGTCGGCGGCCAGGTTGAAGCCGGTCTGCCCGTAGGCGCGGCCGAACGCGGCCAGGTCGTAGAAGTCCACCGCCCCGCTCCTGTCGAGGTCCATGGGCAGGTACGCGCGGCGGTCGAGGAGCTCCGCCACGTCTCCCGGCGTGGGCGCGGTCGCGTCCGGCGTCAGGGCGCGAGCCATGACGCCGTCCCCGCCTTCCGGTAGCCCCAGGAGGATACCGAGCTCGTGGACGAGGGCGGCGGTGACGCTCGCGCCGGCCCCCGGGGAGACCAGCACCTCGATCCGACCTGAGCGCTGGAGGGTCAGCGACAGGGCGTCAGGCCCCATGAGGCCGTCGGCCCCGTAGCGCACGACCGTGGCCGCCGTCGGGTCCTGCGTGAAGACCGCCGCGCCGGGGGCCGCCCCTTCCCAGATCTTGGCAGCATCGGAGGTCCGTTCCGAGAGGAGGAGGGGCCCGCCGTCGTCCTCGACGCGGTAGGCGACGGCAGGCGCGGCGCGGCCCGGCGCGGACGGAGGGATCGGTTCGCTCGGGTCCACGCCGCCTAGGCTGGGCTTTGAGGGGTCGCCATCGGCCCGCTCCGGACCAGCCTGACCCCGTGCGGCCTCTTCTTCGGCGGGCGCGACGGCGGGAGACGCGCCGCCTTCTGGCTCCGGCGGCGACTCCGTGCCGCGCGCGAGGATAGCGGTGAGGGCGTCGGCGAGGTCGGCCTCGGTGGTGGCCGCCGCGGAGGTCCCGGTGGCCGCGCCCCGGACGAGCGCGCCGCTGGCGCTCACGCTCAGTGGCCGGCCTTCCGTATCGACCGCGGCCGTGCCGCCCAACAACCACGCCCCCTGGGCGACCCCAACGATCGGTGAGGCGATGGTGTCATCCTGGTAAGCGAGCAGGAGCCAGCGCTGGCCGAGCGCGAACGTTGGCAGCCCGCTCACTACGAGGTCCGACTCGCCGAGCATGCTGCCGCCCAGGAAGCGCAGCGTCACCTGCACGCCCTCGCCCTCCCTGGCCTCGACCGAGCCAGCGGCCGCCGCGGCCCTATCGCGCAAGATCCGGGCGCGGCCGAAGGTGACCACCGTCCAGGGCAGCCCGGCGTCCTGATCGCTCGTCACGCTCGCGACCTCGCCGAAGAACACGCTGTCGGCCCGCAAGGCCAACGCCTCCGGCGTGGCGGGGCGGTAGGTCGTGGCGAGGCCGATCGACTGGAGCGCGAGGAGGAGGGCGCAGGCGCGGAGAGCGCAAGCGAGGCGGGCGCGGCGACTCGGCGTCCGGACAGAGGGCCTCATAGGTCGGCGCCCCCCTCCGCGTCCCGCGAGGGGCCGTTCTCGCTCGGCGGCGGCTCGCTCGGCGGCATCTCGGTCGGCAGGTCCTCCAGTCCGCCGTCCTGGCCCCGGGGACGGCCAACCGAGCCGACGAGGAACTCGTGGCGCCGCGCCGGGTCGCCGCTGCCGGTCAGCACCTCGACCTCGTACTGGATAGCGACCGTGTCGGGCGCCGTGCGGGGCGTGAGCGTGAAGCTGAAGAGTTCGACGTCGCCGTCTAGCGTCGCGCCAAGCGCGGCCATGTCGACCTGCAGCTCACCAGGGCCGCTGCGCCACAGGAGCGCCGCGTCGCGGCGCGAGGCCTTCGGGTCCCCCTCGAGCTCGAAGCGGCCGGGGTCCCACGTCACCAGGCCGCGCACCGCCGTCGTCAACCGCGCGCCTTCGAGCCGCGCCCTGAGCGTCACGGGACCCCTGACCTCCGTCTGGGGCGCCACGAGCGTGAACCGCGGTGGCGGGGGGGCGCCGACCTGCAACGTGTACTCCTGGCTCACCCTGGAGAGGTTGGCGTCCGAGACCTCGACCGTCATCGCGAAGGAGCCTGCTTCCGTGGCGACGCCGCGCAGGACGCCGTTCTCCAGCGTGAGGCCGTCGGGCAGCGTCCCCTCCACGAGCGTGAACGTGTACGGCCTCAGGCCGCCGACCGCGTGGAGCTGACCCTCGTAAGGCTCCATGAGCACCGCCGCGGGCAGGTCCTGCCCCACGAGGCGCAGAGCCTCGCCCCGGGTCGCCATGTCGCCGGTGCAGCCGGCTAGGAGGGCGCCGGCGAGGATCACGACCGACGCGAGGACGGGGCCGTATCTCGGCGGCGTGAGACGGCGCGCGGCTGGGATGGACCTGCTTCGCATGGGAGCGATTGTACCGAGCGGCGCATGAGACAGGCTCGCGGCACCGGGCCGCTGGCGCGGTCCGGCGGGCGTGATAGAGTCGGGCCTTGACCGAAGGAAGTCGGTTCCTGACGACGCGCGCCGCGAGACGCCGGTACTCGTTGCCTGCGGCCGTGCTGGGCGGCGGGGAGGCGGCCTCGCGCTCCGGCGTCCCCGCCGCCGTCGTGTGGGCCGGGCGTATCTCGGAGGCGCGCGGCCCGGCGGACGGGGAGCCGCCGAGCGCCGGCGAGCTCGCCGGCGCCGCGGCGCTCCACGACGGTATGCACGCCGTCATCGCCGCGGCGAGCGCGGCTGGCGACGGTCCGGCCCCGCTCGCTGTGGCGTGGGCGCGCTGGGCGGCCGCGACCGGCTCGGAGGCCGGTGCCGCGTACGGAGCGGCCTTCGCGCGGGCCTACGTGCCGACGACCGTTAGCGTCGCGGACGCGCCGGGCGCCGTCGGGTCGCCGACAGGCGCCGAGGCGCTGGAAGCGACGTGGCTGCTGGCCCGCGCCGCCTCCAACCCGGCGCTTGCACGCGTGCGCGCGCTGTTCGATGACCCGCTGGCCGGAACCGGTGCCTGGCGGGAGGCCGACGCGGCCGTCTCGGAGGCGCTCGCCGGGGTCGACGTCTCGCCGCAAGGGCCCGGGGCGCCGGGAGCGTCGACCGGCCCTCGCCCTCTCGACCTGCTCGAGGTGCTCCTAGCCCCGCAACGACGCGAGCCGACGTCGTTGGCCGCGCAGCTGCGCCTGGCCGCCCGGCTGTGGGCGCCCTACCTGGCGGGCGCGCCCGGCCTCGGCGAGCGGCTGCTCCGGGCCTTCGACCTCCTCATGGAGGAGGGCAAACGGGCCCCGGCCGTTCCCGGACCGCCCCCGCCTCCCCCCGAGAACGGCCGCGGCGCCTACGACGTCGGAGCCCCGCGCTACTCGCCCGACAGGGCCTGGATGCCCGAGGTGGCGATGGTGGCGAAGAGCACCTACGTGTGGCTGACGCAGCTCTCGCGAGCGCACGGGGTGAGGGTCGGCCGCCTCGACGAGGTGCCGGAGGCCGCGCTGACCGCGCTGCGCGACGACGGCTTCAACGCGCTGTGGCTCATCGGGGTATGGGAGCGGAGCCGGGCGTCGCGTAACCTCAAGCGCGCCCGCGGCCAGGCCGATGCCGGCGCCAGCGCCTACTCGCTGTACGACTACACGGTGGCCGAGGACCTCGGTGGGGAGCCGGCGCTCGCCGAGCTGAGCCGCCGCGCCGCAGCTGCCGGGTTGCGCCTCGCGAGCGACATGGTGCCCAACCACACGGGGCTCGACTCGCGGTGGTTGGTCGACCACCCGGAACGGTTCGTGCAGCTCCAGGAGCCGCCGTTCCCCGGCTACTCCTTCACGGGGCCCGACCTCGCGGACGGCGGTGCGGTCGAGGTGCGCGTCGAGGACCACTACTACGACGGCTCCGACGCCGCCGTCGTCTTCGAGCGCCGCGACAGGGTGACGGGGGAGAGGCGCTACGTCTACCACGGCAACGACGGCACGGCCATGCCGTGGAACGACACGGCGCAACTGGACTACCTCCGCGCCGACGTGCGCGAGGCCGTCATGCTGACGATCGAGGAGGTGGCGGGGCGGTTCCCGATCATCCGCTTCGACGCCGCCATGACCCTGGCGAAGAAGCACGTGCAGCGCCTCTGGCACCCGCTGCCGGGCGAAGGTGGCGCCGTGCCGTCGCGCGCGCGCTTCGCCATGAGCGCCGAGGAGTTCGAGCGGCGCATGCCGCGCGAGTTCTGGCGCGAGGTCGTCGACCGCATGGCCGAGCGCGCTCCGGACACCCTGCTGCTGGCCGAGGCCTTCTGGCTGCTCGAGGGCTACTTCGTGCGCGAGCTCGGCATGCACCGCGTCTACAACAGCGCCTTCATGCACATGCTCATGCGTGAGGAGAACGGGGCGTACCGGCGCCTGCTCAAGTCCGTGCTGGCGTTCGATCCGCGGGTCATGCAGCGCTACGTGAACTTCATGAGCAACCCAGACGAGGAGACGGCCCGGGAGCAGTTCGGCGCCGGCGACAAGTACTTCGGCGTCGCCACCTTGCTGGCGACCTTGCCGGGCCTGCCGATGTTCGGGCACGGGCAGGTGGAGGGCCTCCAGGAGAAGTACGGCATGGAGTACCTCGCCCCGAAGCTGGACGAAGGACCCGATCCGGCGCTCGTCGAGCGGCACAGGCGCGAGATCGCGCCGCTCTTGCGCGAGCGGGGCACGTTCGCGGGGGCGGACGCCTTCCGGCTCTTCGACCTGGTCGGGGACGGCGGCATCGTGGAGGACGCCTTCGTGTTCGTCAACCGGCGTGTCGGCGGCGACCGGAGCAGGGCCGGCCCTCAAGGCACGGTCCTGGTCGCTTACAACAACTCGCCGCGCGTGGTGGCGGGCAGGGTGCGCGTGAGCGCGCCGTACGCCGACCCGCTGCGCGGAGGCGGGTTGCGTTCGGACACCCTGAGCGAGTCCCTCGGGCTGCGGGATGGCGGACCGCCGCGCGCGACCTTCACGGACCTCGCCACGGGCGTCGTGGCGCGCAGCGCCGACGTCGCCGAGGTGCGGCGTCACGGGATGTGGTTGGAGCTCGGGCCCTACGAGGCACGCGTCGAACGCGTCGTCCAGACGGGCGACCTGGCTCTGGAGCGCAGCGTGATGCCGCCGTCGGCGACGGATAGGACACGCCGGCCCGGCTCCCCGTTCGGGTTGGACCCGCGACTCGCCGGTCCGCGGGGCGGGGGCGTCAGGCGGGCGGCCAGGCGGCGCCGCGCCGCGCGCGGGCTCCGGCGCCGCTGACCCGCGGCGCTAGGTAAGAACCGGGTCGGGCGGTCGTAAGTCAGCTCGGCCCGAGCTAACCGCGGCCCGGTCGCCGCGGCGGATCAGGGCTGCCGTTCCGCGAGGGCGGCCAGCGCGCCGATGCGCCGCGACTGCAGGTGGGTCAGCGCGAGCGCGAGCGCGTCGGTGACGTGATCCGGGCGCTTCTCGGCGGTCAGCTTCAAGAGGGCGCGGACCATGAAAGCGACCTGGTCCTTATCAGCGCGGCCGCTGCCGACGAGGGCGAGCTTGACCTGGTCCGGCCCGTACTCGAAGACTGGCAGGTCGCGCTCCGCCGCCGTGAGCAGCACGACCCCGACGGCCTGCCCGACCCGGAACGAAGTCTGACGCTGGTGCTTGAGGAACTGACCTTCGAGCGCGATGGCGTCCGGTCGGTGGCTGTCCAGGAACGCGGTGAGCTCGCGCCTGATGACGACGAGCCGCTCGCCTTGGGAGCTGCGTGGGCTGGTGGAGACGAGGGCGCCGCCGAGGAAACCGGCTTCCTTGCCGGCTTCCTGGACGGCGCCGAGTCCGAGGTTGGCTAGGCCGGGGTCGACCCCCACCACCCGGAGCGGCCGCGCGCCGGCTCCGGGTTGGGTGACGGTTCGACCCCGGTCGGGCACTCAGTAGTCCGAGAGGTAGCGGTCCAGCTCCCAGGCGTGGACCGCGATGCGGTACTCGTCGTACTCGAGGGTCTTCGCGTCGACGAACAGTTTGTAGACGTGGTCGCCGAGCGCGTCTATGACGACGCGGTCGCGCCTCAGGTTCTCGAGCGCCTCGTTCAGGTCGCCCGGCAGGTCCTTGACCTTGTGCTTGCGCCGGTCACGCACGCTCATCTCGAAGATGTTGCGCTCGACGGGCGGTGGTGGCACGAGCTTGCGCTGCAGGCCGTCGATGCCGGCCGCGATCATGGCGGCCAGGGCGAGGTACGGGTTGGCCGACGGGTCCGGCATCCGCAGCTCGGCACGCGTGCCGTTGCCGCGCCGCGCCGGGATACGCACCATGGCGCTGCGGTTGGACACGGACCAGGCGATGTTGGTGGGCGCCTCATGCCCCGGGGTGAGGCGCTTGTAGCTGTTGATCGTGGGGTTCGTGATGGCGACCATGCCGGGGGCGTGCTCCAGCAGGCCGCCGATCCAGTGGAGGGCCGCCTTGGAGAGCTGATAGGGCGCTTTGGGGTCGAAGAAGGCGTTCTCGCCGCCCTTGAAGATGCTGAGGTGGCTATGCATCCCCGAGCCGGCGATGCCGGCGACGGGCTTGGGCATGAAGGTGGCGTGCAGGCCGTGGTTCATGGCGATGCGCTTGACCACGGTGCGGAAGGTCTGGATTGAGTCGGCCGTCGTGATGGCGTCGGCGTACTTGAAGTCGATCTCGTGCTGGCCGGGCCCGACCTCGTGGTGCGCGGCCTCGATCTCGAAGCCGAGGTCGGTGAGGGCGTTGACCATGTCGCGGCGGGCGTCCTCGCCGCGGTCGACCGGCGCGAGGTCGAAGTAGCCGGCGCCGTCGTTCGTGATGGTCGTCGGGCTGCCGTCGACACCGCGCTTGAACAGGTAGAACTCGGGCTCGACCCCGACGAACAGGTCGTCGTACCCGAGCGAGCGCAGCCTCGCGATCTGGCGCTTCAGCACCCCGCGCGGGTCGCCGTCGAACGGCGTGCCGTCCGGCTCGTTGATGTCGCAGATCAGGCGCGCCACCTGGCCGGGCACGCTGCCCTCCACCGCGGGCGGGAGGAGGAGGAAGGTGTCGTAGTCGGGGCTGAGGAGCATGTCGGACTCCTCGATGCGGGTGAAGCCCTCGATCGACGAGCCGTCGAACATGATCTCGCCGTCGAGCGCCTTGTCGAACTGGGAGGTGGGAACCTCGACGTTCTTGTTGCGCCCGTGGATGTCCGTGAACTGGAGCCTGAGGAACCGGACGTCGTGTTCCTTCAATAGCTGCTTGATATCGGCGCGTGACTTGGCCACACTTCCTCCTGGGGACCGAACGCTGCTCGGCCGGCGACCGGTGCTGTGTGACCTTCCGGTCGGTCGGCGCGTCGCAACGAGCGGTAGGATAACACATCGCTGCAAGGCGTGCGGAGGAATTGTGCTCGATGTGATGTTTCTTAGTGACACTGGGTCTCGGTCGGCATGCTCGGGCGGCCGCTCGCCGCCGCCTCGCCCTTAACCGTTCCTTTCCGAGTGACGCGGCCGCCGTTGACAGCCTATGTGGGGTTTCTTACGATGCAGCCGACCGCCGCACGTAGACGTCGTCGCGTTTCTCGAACCTAGGAGGAGAACGTGCATAAGAAGCTAGTTTGGTTACTGGTGGCTGCGCTGATCGGCTTGGCCGGCGCGCAGACCCCGCCCGTCTCTAAGGTCGGTGTGCTCCTGTCGTTCACCGGCCCGCTGGCCGAGTTCGGCCCGGCCATCAGCAACGGCGTCAAGCTCGCCGCCGACCAGCTCAACGCCGCCGCCACTGAAGTCCTCGGGGGTCCGATCGTGGAGATCGTCACCGAGGACGACGCCACGGCCGCCGCTCAGGGCGTCGAGCGCGCCCGCAAGCTCGTCAACGCCGACGGCGTCGTGGCCATCGTCGGCTCCCTCTCGAGCGGCGTCAGCGTCGCGGTCGCCGAGTCCGTCGCGATCCCGAGCAACGTCGTCTTGATCTCGCCCGCGTCAACGTCGCCCCTCCTGATGATGATCCCGGACGCCGGCGACGTCGTCTATCGTACGGTCGCCTCCGACGCGCTGCAGGGCGTCGTCGGCGCCATGCTCGCGCGCGGCGAGATCATCGCGGGCCACAGCTACAACACGGCCGCCGTGCTGTACGACAACAACCCGTACGGCCAGGGCCTCGCGGAGGCGTTCAGCGCCGCATTCACGAAGCGCGGCGGGACCATCACCGCGATGGTCGCGCACCCCGACGAGCCGCAGCCGACCTACGCCGCCCTCCTCGAGCAGGTGCTGGCCGGCAACCCCGAGGTCGTCCTCGCGGTCTCGTACCCTGGCCAGGCCACGGTCTACATGGCCGAGGCGCGTGACCTCTATAACTTCACGAACTGGCAGTACACCGACGGTACCCAGTCCCTCGATATCGTCACGGCGCTCGGCGCCGACGCCGTCGAGGGCCATTACGGCACCTCCGCCGGCGCCGACCCCGACTGGGACGGCTGGCTGAAGTTCTCCGCCGCGTACGCCGACGCGTTCGGCCAGGCGCCGCCGCTGCCGTACATCGACACCGGCTACGACGCCATGGCGACCATCGGCCTCGCCATCGCCAAGGCCATCACCGACGGCGTCGAGGTCACTGGCGCGAGCGTCGCCGAGCGGCTCCGCGAGGTCTCCAACGCCCCCGGCGAGACCGTGGGCGTCGGCGACTTCCAGCACGCCCTCGAGCTGATCAAGGCCGGCCAGGCCGTCAACTACTCCGGCGCCGCCGGTGAGGTCGACTACGACGCGCTCGGCGACGTAGTGACCCCGATGGCCGTGTGGGAGTACAAGGGCGGCAGCATCGAGACCGCCGTCGTGCTCACCGCTTCGGAGATCCCCGCAGAGTAGGACGAAGCCAGAGCGCGACCAGCGGCGGGCTGGAACGCTTGAAAGCGAGGGCGGATGCCGAAACGAGGCATCCGCCCTTACTCATGGTCCGTGAGGGGTGACGGCTAGAGGTCGCGGTCCAGCGACACGACCTTCTCTTCCGGGACGATCCCCCTGGGCCGGTAGAGCACGATGAACACCAACAGGATCGAGATGAAGAGCAGGCGCAGGTACGGCCCGCGCGACGGCAGTTCGGGGGAGATGGCGGCCAGGGTCGGCCGCAGGGCGTCGACGACGAAGCTCGTGCCCGACCAGATGGCGTACACCACGAAGGCGCCGAGGATCGCGCCGCGGTTGTTGCCGCTGCCCCCCAGCATCAACATCACCCACACGAGGAACGTGCCGTTGAGCGGGTCGAAGTGGGAGTAGTCGATCGACACGATGTAGTGGGCGTAGAGCGCCCCGCCGATCCCCATGATCACGGACCCGACGACGAACGCCTGCATGCGGAAGGCGGCGATGTCCTTGCCGTTCATGGCCGCCGAGGCCTCTTCCTCCCTGACTGCGCGTAGCACGCGGCCCCACGGGGAGCGGATGGCGCGCTCGAGCACGCGGTACACGAGGTAGAGGACTAGCGCGACGATCGCGATGTACACGAAGGGGTAGTCGCGCGGGCCGAGCGGCGCGAAGAACGAGTTGACGAAGCCGGGCAGCCAAGCGCAGCCATCGCCCGTGAGACAGCTGAGCGGCTGCGGTATCCCACGCAGGGGCTGCGGTCCGTTCGCCAGCCACCGCTCGTTCTGGAAGAAGAGCCGCACGAGTTCGGCGATCCCGATGGTGGCGATGGCGAGGTAGTCGCCGCGCAGCCTCAGGGTCGGCTTGCCGACGAGCCAGGCGAGGAGGCCGGCGACTAGGCCGGCCGCGAGCACGCCGACCCAGAAGGGCATGCCGAGGCCGAAGAGCTGCTTCGTGAAGCTGGCGTTGAGGCCGGTCGGCATCCTGGTCGTGACGAGCGCGCTGGTGAAGGCGCCGATGGCGTAGAAAGCCGCGACGCCGATGTTGAAGAGACCAGTGTACCCCCACTGCACGTTGAGCCCGACGGACAGGACGGCGTAGATGCACGCCATCAGGATGAAGGTCGTGAGGTACGAGAGGATGCCGGTCGGTGTCACGAGCGTGACGAGCGCAGCGGCCCCGAAGCCGACGGCGAGCGAGGCGAGGTGCTTGAGCCAGGACGGCTTGAGGCGCAGGAGGCTCGAGAGCAGGAGCCATAGGGGCACAGCCAGGAGCGCGGCCTTGGCCAGGTGCAGTGCCGTCACGCTACCTCCTCCCCCCGAACAGTCCCTCTGGCCGCACGAGGAGCACGACGATCATCACGAGGAAGGCGATCCCCTGACTGTAGACCGGGTTGATGAAGGCGCCGCTCATCTGCCACACGATGCCGATCACGAACGCACCCGCGAGGGCGCCGTAGGCGTTGCCTAGGCTGCCGAGGATCACGGAGGCGAAGAGGGGCAGGAGGAGCCACCAACCCATCTCCGGCCGGAGCTGGACGTCGAGCCCGTAGAGCATGCCGCCCGCACCGGCCAGCCCGCCCCCGATGAGCCACGTCCAGAGGATGACGCGTTTCGTGTCTATGCCGCTGATGCGGGCGAGGTCGGAGTTGTCGGCGGTCGCGCGCATGGCCTTGCCGATCTTGGTCCGCTCCAGGAGCAGGTAGACGCCCGCGATGAGCGCGACGGCGAGGCCGAGGATGAAGAGCTGGTCCGGCCGCACGCGCACGCCGGCGAACAGCTCCACGGCCGGCCTGGCGCGCCCCGTGTAGAAGAACGTGAAGTCTGCGCCCCAGAAGATGTAGACCAGGCTCCGGATGCCGAACGCGAGGCCGAGCGCCGCCATCGCGAACATGACCGACTGCGAGCGGCGGGCCCGCAGCGGCCTGAACGCCAGCTGGTCGAGCCCGAACGCGATGAGCCCGACGGCGGGGATGACGACGAGCAGGGCGACGATGAACTCGTACCCGAACGAGAACGGCGCGATGGGCGCCCCCTTCGGCAGGAGCGTCACCACGACCAGGCCGAGGTAGGCGCCGAGCGTCATCGTGTCGCCGTGCGCGAAGTTGGCCATCTTGAGCACCGCGTAGACGAGCGTCACGCCGACGGCGCCGAGCGCCAGCATGCCGCCGAGCAGCACGCCTCTCACGAAGAGCGAGAGGAGCTGAGTGGCAGGGACGCCCTTGAGCGCCGCGGTCACGATGATGGCGAGGAGCACGAGCGCGAGCGCCAGGAGCATGCCCGCCTTGCCCGAGGCGACGCGCCGGAACCGTTCGAACGGCCGCTCGGCCGCTGCAGCGCTTCTCTGGAGCACCCTCAACCTCCCAAGTAGAGGCGGGCGACCTCTGGGTTCTCGAGCAGGTCGCGGCCGGGGCCGTCGACCTGGTTCTGCCCGGTCGCGAGCACGTAACCCCTATGCGCCAGCGCCAGCGACTTCTTGGCGTTCTGCTCCACCATGAGCACGGCGACGCCAGTGCCGTTCACCTCGATGATCTTGTCGAAGATCATGTCGACCAGGAGTGGCGCGAGACCGGCGGACGGCTCGTCGAGGAGCAGGAGCCGCGGGTCGAGCATCAGCGCGCGCCCCATCGCCACCATCTGGCGCTCGCCGCCCGACATCTTGCCGGCTCGCTGCTTGCGGCGCTCGGCCAGGCGCGGGAATAGCTCGTAGACGCGCTCCTTCTGCTCCGCCAAGGAGCCGGAACGGATGTAGCCTCCCATGTCGAGGTTCTCCTCCACGCTCAGGTTGGGGAAGACGTTGTCCACCTGGGGGACGTAGGAGAGCCCGAGCCGCACGAGCCGCTCGGGCGCCATGCCGGACACGTCGCGGCCGGCGAAGGTCACCGAGCCCTCCCACGGCTTCAGCAGCCCGAAGATGAGCTTCATGACGGTCGACTTGCCGGCGCCGTTCGGCCCGACGATCGAGACGATCTCGCCCTCCTCGACTGACAGGTCGACGCCCCTGAGCACTTGCATCTCGCCGTAGCCGGCGACGGCGCCGTCAACCCTCAAGAGCGGCATACTGCCCTCCCAGGTACGCTTCCAGGACGCGTGGGTCGGACCTCACGACCGCCGGCGGCCCCTCGACGAGCTTGCTGCCCTGGTTCATCACGATCACTGGGTTGCACAGGCCCATCACGAGGGGCATGTCGTGCTCGATGAGCAAGAAAGTGATGCCGCGCTCGCGGTTCAGCTGCTCGATCTTCTCGCGGATCTTGCCCATGAGCGTGGGGTTGACGCCGGCGCCGGGCTCGTCGAGGAGAACGATCTTGGGGTCGGCCATCAGCGTGCGCGCGAGCTCGAGCAGCTTCTTCTGGCCGCCGGACATGGCCCCGGCCGGCTGCTCGGCCATGTGACCGAGGTTCACGAAGGCAAGGACCTCACGGGCCCTCTCGCGGAGGCGTCGTTCCTGGGCCCTCACGGCCCCCGGCCGCACGACGGGGTTCCAGAACCGCTCGCCGATCTGACCCTTGGGCACGAGCATCAGGTTCTCGGTGACGGTCATGCTCTGGTGCTCCCGGGGGATCTGGAACGTCCGGCACAGGCCCTTGCGGAAGAGCAGGTGGGACGGCAGCCCGGTGACGTCCTCGCCGTCTAGGTAGACGCGGCCGGAGTCGGGCTGGTGGAAGCCGGACACCAGGCTGAAGAGGGTGGTCTTGCCGGCGCCGTTCGGGCCGATGAGACCCGTGACGCTGCCGGGCGCCACGTCGAACGAACAGGCGTTGACGGCGCGCAGGCCCCCGAAGTCCTTCGTCAACTCCTGGATGCTCAGTAGCGGCGCGCTCGCACCGACGTCGCCTGCCTGGCCGGCCGGCCGGAGCGACCCCGGTGACGAACTCGCGGGATGAGTATCCGACACGTTCATTGACCTCGCTTTATGCGCTTCCTTGCGCTTAGTTCGGCGGCATCGTAACACTTCGTGAGAGCTCGCCGGGAGGCGGGCATGGCGCGCGCTGGCCGCCGCCCATCGCGCCGTTGGCCGCCTTGCCAGGGTCCGTGGCGCGGGGCAGTCCGGTGCGAGCAGGGCGGCGGCTCGCCGGGGTTAGGAGGCCGCGGCGGGGCTAGCGCACCGTCGCGAGCATCTCGTCGACGGCTACCAGCTTCACGCGCGGCCTGCCTGCGCTCGCGCCCGCGGCCGTCTCAAGGGCGTCGAGCCGCGCCCAGTCGGCCGCCGTGAACGGCCGCGCGCCGCGCGCCGCCAGCAAGGCGTCGACGGCCTCCGGGCTCGGTTCGCTGGGGGTGGGCAGGTCGTCGGCCAGGAGGCTCGCCACCGTCTCCATGGCGCACGCCTTGTTGGTGCCGATCACGCCGCTCGGTCCGCGCTTGATCCAGCCGGCCGCGTAGAGCCCAGGGACCTGCGCGCCGCCGCGGACCTCCAGCACCCTGCCCGCGTCGTTCGGGACCACGCCGGAACGCTCGTCGAACGGCACGCCGGCCAGCGGCGTGCCCTGGTAGCCGACGGACCGGAAGACGAGCTCGGCGTTCAGCTCCTCCGTCTCGCCCGTCGCCACCGCGGCGAGCCCACCGCCGGGACGCCCCTCGAGGCGGTTCTTGCCGAACACGACGCTACGCACGCGCTCGTCACCGCGGAGCGCGAGCGGCGACAGGAGGAAGCGGATGTGCACCCGGCGCGGCTTGCCCTCGGGGCGCTGCCTGGCGAAGTCGCGCAGCACCTCGAGGTTCTTCGTGGCGTTCACGTCGCCCGCGATGGCGGCCAGGCTCGCCTCGCCGACGTCGAGCTCGTCCTCGCGGACGAAGATGTCGGCGTTGGCGAGCTCGCCCAGCTCGCGGAGTTCCTTGGTGGTGAACTTCGCCTCCGCGGGGCCGCGGCGGCCGACGATCACGATGTCCTCGACGGTCGAGCCCCGTAGCCGCTCGAGCGCGTGGTCGGCGATATCGGTCTCGCCCAGCTCCGCCACCGTCTTGGCGAGGACGCGCGTGACGTCGATCGCGACGTTGCCAACGCCGATCACGACGGCCGTCTTGGCGTCCAGGGGCACCGCGAGGTCCTGGAAGTCCGGGTGCGAGTTGTACCAGGCGACGAACTCGGTGGCCGACATGCTGCCGGGCAGGTCCTCTCCCGGGATCCCGAGGCGCCTGTCCGTCGGCGACCCGACGGCGAGGACGACCGCGTGGTAGTGGCGCCGCAGGTCGTCGAGGCTCAGGTCCCTGCCCAGCTCGACGTTGCCGAGGTAGCGCACGCGCGGGTCGGCAAGGGTGCGATCGTAGAGGCGCGTGACCGACTTGATCTTCTGGTGGTCGGGGGCCACGCCGAAGCGCACGAGGCCGTAAGGGGTCGGCAAGCGCTCGATCAGGTCGACGGAGGCGCGGTCCCCCAACCCCTTGAGCAGAGCGTCCGTTGCGTAGAAGCCGGCGGGGCCGGCGCCGATAACCGCGATGCGAGTCACGTTGGCGTCGCTCTCCATGCCTTGATTATGGCAGGCCGGTTCACCTGGCGCAGGCAGGACCCGGCGCGGTAAGCTGCTCGGCCATATGGAAGTCGCTCCCGCACACCCAACCGACGCCGAGCGCTCGAACCGCGAGTCGCTGGCGGCCTTGCCGTGGCCCGTCAGGGTGCAGAAGTACGGCGGCACGAGCGTCGGTGATTTCGACCGCATCGGCAAGGTGGCCGCCCGCATAGAACGGTCCGTCCTGGTCGGTGAGAAGGTCGTCGTGACGGTCTCGGCCATGGGCAGGACGACGGATCAGCTCATCGGGCTGGCGCGCGAGGTCACGGGCCGGCCGTCGCGCCGCGAGCTGGACGTCCTGCTGGCCACGGGGGAGCAGCAGTCCATCGCCCTCGTCGCCATGGCGCTCCAGGAGCGCGGCATCAAGGCGCGCTCCTTCACCGGCGCGCAAGCGGGCTTCCTGACCGACTCGCGGCACGGGTCAGCGCGCATCCTGGAGGTCGACCCGCGCCCGGTGCTCGCCGCCCTCGCGGAGGTCGACGTCGTCGTCGTGGCCGGCTTCCAAGGGGCCGACGCTGAGGGACACATCACCACGCTCGGACGGGGGGGCTCCGACACGACGGCTGTGGCCCTCGCCGCCGCGCTCCGCGCGCCCGAGTGCGAGATCTTCACGGACACCGACGGCGTCTACACCACGGACCCGCACCGCGTCTCCAGCGCCACCAAGTTGGCCACCGTCGATTACGACGAGATGATCGAGCTGGCGAGCCAGGGCGCCAAGGTCCTGCACCCACGCAGCGTCTGGTACGCGCGGCGCTACGGCGTGCGCGTCCACGTCCGCTCGTCATTCGGCAACGCGCCCGGCACGATCGTCACGCGCGTGGCCCGCCCACAGGAGGGGAACATGAGCATGATCGCCGACAAGCCGGTAACGGGGGTCGCGCTCGACCTCAACCACGCCCGTGTCGATCTCCACGAGGTGCCTGACCGTCCTGGCGTGGCCGCGCTCATCTTCGGGGCGCTCGGCCGCGCGGACGTGAGCGTCGACATGATCATCCAGGGCGTGCGCGGTGCGTCCGACAGCCGCCAGCAGATGGCCTTCATCGTCGGCAAGGACGTCGTCCCGGACGCTCTGGCTGCGCTCGAGCCCGTGCTCGCCGAGATGGGTGCGCACGCCGAGGTTGACACCGAGGTCGCGAAGGTCTCGATCGTGGGCATCGCTATCGGCTCGACGCCCGGCGTCGCGGCTCGCATGTTCGACGCCGTCGCGGCGGCGAACGCCAACATCGACATGATCACGACGAGCGAGGTGCGCATCAGCGTGCTCATCCCGGCCGAGCGCGCCCAGGCCGTCCTGGAGACCGTGCACGCCGCCTTCGGCCTGGACGTTGGGGGCAGCGCCGCTGCCGTCGGCTGAGCGCGCCTAGCTACCGTGCGCGCAGATCGCCTAGAGCAGGTGTTCCTCCGACCCAGCTCCGGTCGGCTGCAGGCGTTGATCGTCCTCGAGTCGGAGGCCGGCGCGCGCGAGCGCGTGATGCTCTCGTCGCCGACGAGCGGGGTGGACGCAGCCGCCGAGCTGGCCGCCGCGCGGTACGTCGCGCGCTGGTTGTGGAGCCGCGGCGGGACGACCGCCGGCCTCGTGCGCGTGCGGCGCGAGCGCGGCGCCGCGCTCGAGGAGGCGCGTGAGGCGCGCGGCGAGCTCCTGGCCGAGCTGGAGCGCCTCGGGCGTGGGCGCGGTCCATGACCCCGAGGCTCACGACCTTGGCTTACGTGCGCCGGGGCACCAGGACGCTGATGCTGCGCCGGGGACCCGGGTACGCGGGCGAACAAGGCAGGTGGAACGGCCTCGGCGGCAAGCTCGAGCCGGGGGAGACGCCCGAGGAGTGCATGCGTAGGGAGGTCTTCGAGGAGTCATCGCTCAGGGTGGAGGGGGCGCGTTACAAGGGTCTGCTCACCTTCCCGGGCTTCGACGGCGAGACGGACGTCTACGTGTTCGTCTACGTCGTCACGGGCTTCTCTGGCGAGCCGCGCGCCTCGAGCGAGGGCGAGCTCTTCTGGGTCGAGACCGCCGAGCTGAGTGCGCTCGACCTCTGGGACGGCGACAGGCACTTCCTGCCATGGTTGGACGAGCCCGGCACCTTCTCGGCGAAGTTCCGGTACGCGGACGGCAGGTACTTGGGTCATGAAGTCGTCCGCTACGAGTAGCGGTCGTCCCCAACGGTAGCGCTCGCCTCACGCGCGGAGCGGCGCCGTCAGCGGGCGGCGACCCACCGCTCAGGTGCCGCGAATCTCGGCCTCGACGGCCGCCAGCTTCTCCCTGTCGACCATGCCCATCAGGCGCTGCGCCAGCCCGATGTCGCCTCGCACCTTGAGCCGACCTGTGAACAGGGCGGTCGTCGCGCTGAGCTGGCCTGACAGCAGACGGACCAGGTCGTCGTCACTCACTTTGATGGTCACGTCCGGATCGGCCGCCGTGCCCTCGTGCGCCACCACCGCGCCGCCCTCGAGCACGTGGTAAACGGGTTCCGAAACGGCGTACTGCACCACCGTGCGCTTGTCCACCCTGGCCGCCCGGGCGGCTTCCGACGCCCGCACGGCCTCCGGGACGCGCATGAGCAGGTCCTTGGTCCTCATGGACCCAGTCTAGCGGCGCCCGAGCGGCGGGGCGCGCTCGGGAGCGACGCCACGCGGCGAGCGGTCCGTCTGCGGCGAGGGCGCGGCGTCCACTGGGGCGACGCCGTGCGACCCTCGAAGGCGGCGGTGGTCTCCTCGGGAGCGCCACCCCCTCCGCTATACTCGCCGTGGACGATGTGCGTTCTCGCCGTGCCGGCGCTCTCCGGCCGCGGTGCGCGCACCCAAGGTTGGCACCTTGGGCCGCATGCCGGTCCCGGCCCGCCCCTAGGAGAGATGCCCCGTGGACTTCGCGTTGCCGGACGAGATCATAAGCATGCAGCAGGCAGTGCGCGAGTTCGCGCGCAACGAGATAGGCGCCGTGGCGGCCGACCTCGACAGGGCGCCGCGCTTCCCGTGGGAGACACTGCGCAAGATGGGCGACCTCGGTCTGCTCGGCATGCTCACGCCCCCCGAGTACGGCGGCGCCGGCCTCGACACGCTGGCGTACACGGTGCTGCTCGAGGAGGTGGCCGCCGTCGACGCGGCGCACGCCACCATCATGAGCGTGACGAACGGGCTCCCGCAGTCGCTCCTGTACAAGCATGGCACGGAGGAGCAGCGGCGGCGCTACCTCCCGCGCTTGGCCAGCGGCGAGTGGATAGGCGCCTTCTGCCTCTCCGAGCCCGGCAGCGGCTCGGACGCCGTCGCCATGGAGACGCGGGCGACACGTGCCGTAGGCGGCTACGTCCTGAACGGCACGAAGGCCTGGATCACCTCGGGCGGCGAGGCGCAGTTCTACCTGGTCATGGCCAAGACGGACCGGGCCGCCGGGGCGCGGGGCGTGACCTGCTTCCTCGTGGAGAAGGGGGCCGCCGGCCTCTCGTTCGGCAAGCCGGAGGAGAAGCTCGGCCAGCACGCCGCCATCACCACGACCGTCACCTTCGACGACTGCTTCGTCCCTGAGGAGAACGTCCTCGGCCAGGTGGGACAGGGGTTCCTGATCGCCATGGCGGGGCTCGACGGCGGGCGGATCGGCATCGCGGCCCTCGCCGTCGGGATCGCGCGGGCGGCTTATGAGGCGGCCCGCGCCTACGCCGCGCAGCGCACGGCGTTCGGCCAGCCGATCCACGAGCACCAGGCCATCGGCTTCAGGTTAGCGGACATGGCCGTCGCGATCGAGTCCGCGCGGCTCATGACGCAGAGGGCGGCATGGCTGAAAGACCGCGGGTACCGCACGACGAGCGAGGCGGCCATGGCCAAGCTGCAGGCGTCCGAGACGGCCGTCGCCGTCACGCACGGCGCCGTGCAGGTCTTCGGCGCCTATGGGTACACGAAGGCGTACCCTGTCGAGCGTTACTTCCGCGACGCCCGCGTCACCGAGATCTACGAGGGCACGAGCGAGGTCCAGCGGATGGTCATCCACCGCCAGATCTACCGCGAGTTGGGCCGCTGAGGAAGGCGGTGGCGGCGAACCGGGCCGCCTCCACGCAGCGGACCGGACAGTCGACGACGTACGCCTGGAGCCGTCCCGGCCCAAGGCCGTAGCTAGGAGTGAGCCATGATCGGTTTCGAACTGACGCAAGAGCAGAAGCAGTTCCAGAAGCTGGCCCGCGACTTCGTGCGCGAGCGCGTCATCCCGGTGGCGGCGCGGCACGACCGCGACGCCACGTACCCAGCGGACGTCGTGGAGGCGGCCTTCGCGGTCGGGCTCCTCAACGTCGGGATCCCGGGCGCGGTCGGCGGCGCCGGCCTCGAGCTGCTCGACGAGGCGATCATCGGTGAGGAGTTCGGCTACGGCTGCATGGGCATCTACACCGTCCTGATGGCATCGGAGTTGGGCATCACGCCGCTCCTCATCGCCGGGTCCCGCGAGCAGCACGAGCAGTTCCTGGCACCCCTCACGCGCGGACCGCGCTTGGCGGCTTTCGCGCTGTCAGAGCCCAACAACGGCTCGGACGCGGCGGGCCTCGCCACCAAGGCCGAGTTCGACGGCGACGAGATCGTGATCACCGGCACGAAGACGTGGATCTCCAACGGCGGCATCGCCGACTTCAACGTGGTCTTCGCTACCTTCGACCCGGGACTGAAGCATAGGGGGACGGTCGCGGTCGTCGTGGAGACGGACCGCCCCGGCTTCAGCTCCAACCAGCTTCACGGCAAGCTCGGCCAGCGCGCCAGCCCGACGTACGAGCTCGTCTTCGACGGCGTGCGCGTGCCGGCTTCCAACATGGTCGGCCAACGGGGCGAGGGCTTCAAGATCGCCATGCGGACCCTCGATCGCACGCGGGTGCCCGTGGCGGCCGGCTCGGTCGGCGTGATGCGCAGGGCGCTCGACGAGTCGGCGCGGTACGCCCGCGAGCGTCAGGCGTTCGGCGGGCCCATCGCTCGCTTCCAGGCCATCCAGTTCAAGCTCGCCAACATGAAGATCGCCCTGGAGACGGCGCGCTGGCAGACCTACCACGCCGCCTGGCTCGCCGACACGGGCCAACCGCACGCCGAGGCCGCCGCCATCGCGAAGGCGTACGCCTCCGACAGCGCCTTCGAGGCCACGCAGGAGGCAATCAACATCTTCGGCGGTTACGGCTACATGAACGAATACCCCGTCGAGAAGCTCATGCGCGACGTCAAGCTCAACCAGATCTACGAGGGCACGAACGAGATCCAGCGGTTGGTCATCGCGCGCCACGTCCTAGAATGAGTCCAGCACGCGCGAGGCGCCCCGGTCCTTGACCGGCGGTCCGCCTCGGTCGCAAGACGCCAAGCCGGCGCCGTTCCACGGCGCCCCTGGAGGTAGGCAAGTGAAGGCAGTGACGATCATCAAGCAGGTGCCCGACGCCGAGGCGCGCGTCCGCGCGGCGGGCGGCAGCGTCGACCTAGCCGGGGTCACCTTCGTGATAGACGGGATGGACGAGTACGGCGTCGAGGAAGCTATCCGCCTGCGCGAAGGGGGCCACGATCTCGAGATCGTGGCGCTGGCCCTCGGGCCGAGCCGCTCGGAGGACGCGTTGCGCACGGCCCTCGCGCTGGGCGCCGACCGCGCCGTCCATATCGAGACCGACGCCTGGCTCGACCCGTTGACGCAGGCCAGGGTCCTCGCCAAGGTCGTGCAGGCCGAGGGGGCGGAGCTCGTCTTCGTCGGCGGTAAGCAGGCTGACTGGGACAGCGCCGCGCTCGGTCCCGCGCTCGCCGAGGTCCTCGGATGGCCGCACTCCGACTGGACGACGGCCCTGAGCCTCGCCGGTGGCATCGCCAGCGTCAGGCACGACACTGACGGCGGCCAGGAAGAGCTCACCCTGCCGCTCCCGGCCGTCATCACCACCCAGCAGGGGCTGAACGAGCCCCGCTACCCGACGCTCCCCAACATCATGAAGGCCAAGCGCAAGGAGCTCGCCAAGCGCGACCTCGCCGAGTTCGCCCCGGGCGCGGCCCTCACCGAGCTCGTCTCCCAGGAGATCCAGACGCAGGGCCGCCGCGGCGTCATCGTCGCGGGCGACGCCGCCACCGCCGCCAAGGAACTCGTCCGCCTCCTGCGCGACGAGGCCAAGGTCATCTAAGGAAGGCTGCCATGGTACTCATCGTCACTACCTCTCTCGACGGTCGCCTCCAGAAGAGCGCCCTCGAGCTCGTATCCGTAGCTCGCCGACTCTCCCCGGAAAGGGTCACCGAAGGGGTTGGGGCCGTCGTCATCGGGCAACCCGCGGCTGCGGACGCCTTGGCCGCCTACGTTCCGACGGTCCGTCACGTGGCGGCCGAGCGCCTCGCGGCCGAAGAGGTCACGACGGCAGTGAGCCAGCTCGCGCGCGAGCTCGGGGCGGACACGCTGCTCTTCAGCGCCAACCGCCTCGGCCAGAGCGTGGCCCCGCGGGTCGCGGTCCGCGTGGGCGCCGCCCTCCTCGAGGACGTCATCGCACTCGCGGCGGTCGGCGGCGGCCTGGAGGCCAAGCGCTACAGCTACCTCGCCCGTGTCACGGAGACCGTCCGCACGAGCGGCGGCGGCGCGACCGTCGTGAGCGTCAAGCCGAACGTCTTCAAGGCGGCCGAGCCGGCCGGTCAAGGGACCGTGACGGGGTTCGCCCCGCGGCCGCTTCCGACGGACGGGCGGGTCGCGGTCGGGGAGCGGACCACCTCGGTCGGCGGTCGGGTGGCCCTCGACGAGGCCAAGGTCGTCGTCGCCGGCGGTCGCGGCCTCGGCAGCGCCGAGGCGTTCACGCGGGAGGTGGAGCCGCTCGCGGCGCTCCTTCACGCGGGCGTGGCCGCCACGCGGGCGGTCGTCGACGCGGGCTGGCGACCCTACGACGAGCAGGTCGGCCAGACGGGCAAGAGTGTCGCCCCCGATCTCTACATCGCCCTCGGCATCTCCGGGGCCGTGCAGCATCTGTCCGGCATGAGCCGCTCCAAGGTGGTCGTGGCCGTCAACAAGGACCCAGACGCCCCCATCTTCAAGGTCGCCGACTACGGCATCGTCGGTGACGTCGGGGTGATCGCTCCCGCGTTGCGCGAGGCGGTGAAGGGGCTAGAGGGCTAGTGCCGGGCCAGCGCTCGGGGTCAGGCCGTCGGCGCGACGTGTCGGATGGACCGGCTACCGGGACGCCGAGCGCGGCGGCTCCGTCCGCCGGGGTACCGCGTGCCGACCTCGTCGTCAGGCGCGCGGAGCGGGGCGACCTCGAGGCCATCAACGAGCTGGAGGCGTACTTCCCGGGCGACCGCATGTCCAGGGCGTCGCTGGCTCGGCTGCTCGGGCGCGACAGCGCCGAGGTGTGGGTGGCCGAGGTCGACGGCGAGGTCGTCGGCGACGCCGTCGTGCTGTTCCGGCGCGGCTTCGAGTCCGCGCGGCTCTACTCGATGGTCGTCAACCCGGAATATCGCGGTAGGGGCGCCGCGCGCAGGCTCCTGGCCGCCGCCGAGGAGGGCGCGCGCGAGCGGGGCGCCATCGTCATGCGCCTGGAGGTGCGCGAGGACAACGAGGCCGCCATCGCGCTCTACGGCGCCTGCGGCTACGCCGTGAGCGGCCGCACGGCCGACTACTACGAGGATCACTCGACGGCGTTACGCATGCGCAAGCGGTTCGCCAGGGGCGGCGCCACCGTGCTCGGCGTCCCGTACTACCCGCAGACGCTCGACTTCACCTGCGGACCGTCGTCACTGATGATGGTCATGCGCTACCACGGCTACCCCGTGCCCCTGGAGCGGTGGTTGGAGCTCACGCTCTGGCGGGAGGCCACCACCGTCTTCATGCTCTCGGGGCACGGAGGTTGCAGCGCGCACGGGATCGCCGTCGCCGCGCTGAGGCGAGGCTTCCAGGCGAGCGTCGTCACGTCCGACCCGGGCACGCCGTTCGAGGCGAGCGTGCGGGGCGAGAAGCGCGAGGTCGTGCGTATCGCCCACACGACCTTCGAGCGCGAGCTGCGCGGCTTCGGAGGCAAGGTGGAGCTGCGCGACTTCGGCCACCAGGAAGTGGCCGACATCGTCGCGCGCGGAGCCGTGCCCATCGTCTTGGTGTCCGGCTATCGCCTGTACGAGGCGCGCGTCCCTCACTGGGTCGTAGTGACGGGCTTCGACGATGACCACATCTACCTGCACGACCCGATCGTGCCGGAAGGCAGCGGCAGGGCGGACAGCGTTCACCTGCCCATCAAACGCGAGCTCTTCGACAAGGTCACCAGGTGGGGGAGGGGTCGCCACCGCGCCATGGTCGTCGTGGAGCGCTGGGGGAACGTCAGACGTCTCCTGCCAGGTAGCTGATGATCTCCGCGTAGATCTCTGGGTTCTGCTGGTCCTCGTCGCCCGCGGCGATCGTCGGGTTGTCGTTCACCTCGATGACGTAGAACTCGCCGTCGATCTCCTTGATGTCGATGCCGTACAGGCTCGTGCCGATGGCGTTGGCCGCGGCCAGGGCGGTGGCGGTGAGCTTCGGGTTGGCGGCGTCGCGGTGGACGGCCTGCGTCTTGGCCCACTCCCCGCCTTCCGTGCGGTCCATGAGGCGCCACTGCGCGGGGGCGAACGCGTACTTCACGACGGCCAGCACCTTGCCGTTCAACGTGATCACGCGCCAGTCGAACTCGCTGGGCATGTACTGCTGCACGACGACGCGGTCGGCGCGCCGCAAGAAGCGCTTGCCGACCTTGACGAAAGCGTCGGGCGTGGCCACCTTGTCGACGTAGGCGCTGAAGCTCGAGTTCGGCGCCTTGAGCACGAGCGGGGTGCCGAGTTCCTCGAAGAGCCGCGCGGCCGACAGGGCGTTGAGGTCGCTCTCTGCGAGGAAGCGCGTCTCCGGGATGGGGACGCCGCGCGCCTGGAGCCTCGCGTACATGTTGACCTTGTCGCAACAGATGAGGATGGCCGACGAATGGTCGAGGACGCGTTTGCCCAGGATCTCGGCCTGGCGCGCCACCACGTACGTCGTGTTCAGGGGGTCGGTGAGGGCGCGGATGAAGATGCCATCGTAGTTCCTCAAGTACTTGAGTTCGTTCTTGAATAGGAAGTCGAGGTCGTGGCCCAGCTCGAACGCCGCAAGGCGGAAGTTCGTCAGCGCGGTGAGCTCGACGGACGAGCGGATGGTGTAACGCTCCGTGAAGATGGCTAGGCGCGCCATGTACCCAGGCTTTCCAGGACCGCGCGCTCGCCCTCGTCGAGGTCCTTGAACGGGAGCGGCTCGATGGCCGAGAGCTGGTACGCCTTCAGGGTGACGATGACCCTGACGCGCATGAGGGGTAGCCGGAACACGTCGAACAGCCGCGCGCCGAACTCCTGGTACTCCGCCGTGGCCGTGCGCCCGAGGACGAGGCGCACCACGTCGACGCGGTGGTCGTGAGGCAGGCGCTGGGCCAGCACGGCGTACTTGCCCGTGTACGTCAGCCCCTTGCGCCGCGACTCAAGGGCCTGGGCGTCGAGCAGGAGCTCGCCGGACAGCGAGAACGGGTTGATGGGGTACGCCATCATGGGCGGTTCGGGGAAGCGGTCCGTGACGATCTCGTACTCCGGCACGGGGATGCCGGCCTGCTTGGCCTTCTCCATGGCGATGGCCACCACGTAGGCGTCCAGCGCGTCCGTCGTGCTGGGGATGGTGAGCGCGCCTTCCAGCTCGGCGTCGAGGCTGGCGTAGTAACCGCGCGTGAGGTACGTGTAGTCGCCCGCCACGTTGGCGAGGTCGGCCCGCACGGGGCTGTTCGGCCGGCCGAACAGCCCCTTGTCCAGGTGCAGGAAGGGGCGGAAGCTCACGACGCGGCGGGGTCGAGCGCGGCTACGCCAGGCAGGACCCTGCCCTCAAGGTACTCACGCGAGGCGCCGCCACCCGTCGACACGTGCGAGACGCGGCCCAGCAGGCCGGCCGCGTTGAGCGCCGCGATGGAATCGCCGCCCCCCACGACCGTGTAGGCCGGGAGGGCGGCCAGCGCCGCGCCGACGGCCATGGTGCCGCCGTCGAACGGCGGCGTCTCGAAGACCCCGAGGGGCCCGTTCCAGAAGACCGTGCCGGCGCCCTGGAGGGCGGCGACGAACTCCTGGCGCGCCGCGGGGCCTATGTCGAGGCCCATGAGGTCGTCGGGGATGGCGGCTGACGGGTGCACACTCGCGCCCGCCCCGTCCGCGATGGCGCGCGCGCAGAGCGAGTCTAGTGGCAGCAGCACGTGCACGCCGCGTTCGCGCGCGTCGTCGAGGATCCGCCGCGCCGTGTGGTACAGCTCGGGCTCGACGAGCGACTTGCCGACGCTGCCACCCCGGGCCGCCACGAAGGTGTACGCCATGGCGCCCCCGACGACTAGCGTGTCGGCGAGGTCCAGCAGCCTCGTGATGATCCCGAGCTTGTCGCTCACTTTGGCGCCGCCGAGGACGACGACGAAGGGTCTGGCCGGACGCTCGACGAGCTTGGCGAGCGCCGAGAGCTCGGCGTCCATGAGGTAGCCGGCGGCGTTCGGCAGGAGCCGCGCCACGCCCTCGGTAGTGGCGTGGGCCCGGTGGGCGGCGCCGAAGGCGTCGTCGACGTACAGGCTGGCGTAGCTGGCCAGGACGCGCGCCAGGGCCGGGTCGTTCGCCTCCTCGCGCGGGTCGAAGCGGCTGTTCTCGATGAGCGTCACGCTGCCCGGCGGCGCGGCCGCCACGAACTCCTGCTGCTCGGTGCTCGCCGGCCCCGGGGTCGGGGTATAGCGGACCTCACGACCCAGCAGTTCGCCCAGTCGTCTGGCGACGGGACCGAGGCGGTACTTGTCGTCAGGCCCGCCCTTGGGGCGGCCGAGGTGCGAGGTCAGGACGAGCGTGGCGCCCCGCTCCAACAACGCTCGCAGCGTCGGGAGCGCGGCGCGGATGCGCGTGTCATCCTTCACCTCACCGTCCTTGATGGGCACGTTGAAGTCCACGCGCACCAGGACGCGTTCGCCACTCACGTTCAGGTCGTCGAGCCGGCGGTACATGCTGCTGTCTGCTCCTCTAGAGGGTCTTGCCCATGATGGTGATGACGTCCACCATGCGGTTGGAATAGCCCCACTCGTTGTCGTACCAGACGAACACCTTGGCCAGGCGCCCCTGGACCTTGGTGAGCAGGCTGTCGACGATGCCGGAGTGCGGGTCGCCCACGATGTCGGCCAGCACGATCGGATCGGTCGTGTACTTGACGATGCCCTTGAGGGGGCCATTGGCCGCGGCCTCGAGCGCGGCGTTGATCTCGCCGGCGGACGCCTCGCGCTTCAGCAGCGCCGTGATGTCTGAGATCGAGCCCGTCTGCGTCGGCACTCGCAGCGAGGAGCCGTTGAAGAGGCCGTCGAGCTGCGGGAGGACCTTGCCGACGGCCTGAGCGGCGCCGGTGGAGGTCGGGATGATGTTCGTGGCGGCGTTCCGGGCCCGGCGGAGGTCCTTGTGCGGGGCGTCGAGGATGCGCTGGTCGTTCGTGTAGGAGTGGATGGTCGTCATGAGGGCCTGCTCGATGCCGAACGTGTCGTCCAGCACCTTCATCACGGGCGCGAGCGAGTTGGTCGTGCAGGAAGCGTTGGAGACGATGTCGTGCTTCTTCGGGTCGTACTCGCCCTGGTTGACGCCCAACATGATGTCGAAGTCCGGGTCGGGGCTCGGGGCGCTGATGAGCACCTTCTTGGCGCCGCCGGCGAGGTGGGCGGCGGCTTGCGCGCGCTTCGTGAAGATGCCGGTCGACTCGACGACGAGGTCTACGCCGTACTCGCCCCACGGGATGGCGGTGGGGTCCTTGTGCGCGGTGACCGCGACCTTGCTGCCGTCCACGATGATGTTCTTGTCGTCGTGGCCGACCGCGCCGGGGAAACGCCCGTAGTTGGAGTCGTACTTGAGGAGATGCGCCAGGGTCGTCGTGTCGGTCAGGTCGTTGACGAGCACGACTTCAAGGCCCCGCTGATGCGCGATGCGGAAGATCTGGCGGCCGATGCGGCCGAAGCCGTTGATACCTATCTTCATGACTGGTTCGCCTCCCGGTGGCGGGTGAATCTCGTCTGTGAGGCCCGCCACGTGGGTGGCGTCCTCTCAAGCCAAGCAATTGTAGCGCGCCGCGAGGTGAGCGCAGGATGGCGTTTCGTCCCAGCCGCTCCTCATCTCGCCACGGCTAGGTCGCTCGACCCGGATGCTCAGGCCTTCCTGATGGCGAAGGTGAGCGGGTCCCCCTCCACCTCGTGGCGCTCCTGGAAGGACCCGGGCACCGGGGCGTCGTCGAGGCTCACGGCCAGGACCTCGCGAGCCAGTGCCGCCCCGTGCTCGCGCACGGCCTCGGCGAGCTCGCCCTCGGCTCGGATGCTGAGCGCGATGCGATCGGAGACGTCGAGCCCGGCGGCCTTGCGGCCGTTCTGCACGAGGCGGACGACGTCGCGCACGAGCCCTTCCCGGCGCAGCGCGTCGCTGACGCGCGTGTCGAGGGCCACGAGGTAGCCGCGCCCCTCTTGCGCCGCGTACCCTTCGGGGCTCCTGGCGTCGAGCAACAGGTCCTCGGGCTCGAGTTCGAGCGTGGCGTCGGCCAGCGCCACGGTCGTGGGTCGACCGGCGCGGACGTTGGCAGCGACCGCCCGGCCGTTCATGCTCGCGAGGGCGGCCCGGAGCTGCGGGATGAGCTTGCCGACGCGTTTGCCGAGGCGGGGGAGGTTCGGCTTGAGCGCGTAGTCGACGAAGTCGTCGGTGACAGCGAGGAAGCGCACGGCCTTGACGTTGAGTTCGTCGAGCAGCTGGTCGCTCAGGCTTCTCACTCCCTCGAGCTCCTCCTCGCTGCGCACGCGCACGAGCACCTCGGGCTGCGGTTGGCGCAGCTTCACGCCGGAGGCGGCGCGCGCCGCGCGGCCGAGCTCGACCAAGCGCATGAGCGCGCGCATGTCGCGCATGAGGTCCTCGTCGAGCGCTTCCGCGTCGGCCTGCGGCCACTCCGTCAGGTGGACGCTGTCCGGCGCCGAGGGGTCCAGGCGAAGCACCAGGTTCTGGTAGAGCGCCTCGCTCGTGAAGGGCGCCATCGGCGCCATGAGCTTGGTGACGCTGACGAGGACCTCGTGGAGCGTGGCGTAGGCCGACAGGCTGTCGGGGTCGAGCACGCGCCTGCCGCCCTCGCCCTGGACCTGGCCGGAGCGCCAGAAGCGTCGGCGGTTGCGACGCACGTACCAGTTGCTCACCTCGTCGACGACGAAGTCCCGCACGAGGCGGCTCGCCGTGGTCGGGTCGAACCCCTCGAGCGCCGCCGTGACGCCGGCCACGACGGCGTTCAGGCGCGAGACGAGCCAGCGGTCGACGAGCGGGCGCTCCGCGTGCGGCGGGGCGGAGGCGAGGTCGGGCTCCTCCAGGTTGGCGTAGAGCACGAAGAAGCCGTAGACGTTCCACAGGGTGAGGAAGAAGTCGCGCAGCGTCTCGTCGACGAGCCCGGCGCTGAAGCGCTTCGTCGTCTCCGGCGGGGAGGCGGAGTAGAGGTACCACCGCAGGGCGTCGGCACCCTGTACGTCCAGGACGGACCAGGGGTCGACCGTGTTGCCCTTCGACTTCGACATCTTCTCACCGTTCTCGTCCACGATGTGGCCGAGAACGTTGACGTTCTTGAACGCCGACGTCGGCGCGCCCAGCCGCGCCAACGGGCCGGGCCGCCGGCCGGTCGCGTCGTCGCCCGGGTCGGTGAGCAGCGTAGCGAGGGCGTGCAGCGAGTAGAACCAGCCGCGCGTCTGGTCCACGGCCTCGCAGATGTAGTCGGCCGGGAAGTTGGCGGCCAGGCGCTCCGTGGCCTCGGGGCCGGACGCCTCGCCGAGGTAGTGCCACTGGGCGTACGGCATGGCGCCGGACTCGAACCATACGTCGACCGTGTACGGGACGCGCCGGTAGGTCTCGCCGTCCAGCTCGAACGTTATCTCGTCGACGTAGGGGCGGTGCAGGTCGAGGTCCCTCAGGTCCCTGCCCGTGAGCCGCTCGAGCTCGGCGACCGAGCCGACGCAGACCTTCTTACCGCCGTCCTCCGTCTCCCAGACGGGCATGGGGGCGCCCCAGTAGCGCTCCCTGCTCAGTGCCCAGTCGATGTTGTTCTCGAGCCACCTGCCGAAGCGACCGGTGCGGATGTGGTCGGGGTGCCAGCCGATGCGGTCGTTGTTGGCGAGCAGCAGCTCCTTCACGGCCGTGGTGCGGATGTACCAGCTCCGCTTGGCGACGTTCATGAGCGGCTTCCCATCGCGCCAGTTGAAGGGGTAGGCGTGCCTGATGGTGCCGGAGTCGAACATCCTGCCGGCCGCGTCGAGGTCCGCGGTGATGGCGGAGTCGGCGTCCTTGAACCACGCTCCGGCGTAGGGGCCAGGGCGCGCGGCCAGGGCGTCCGGCCCGCCAGCGTCGTCCCCGTCGGAGACGAGGCGCACTTCGGGCATCACCTTGCCGGTGAGGTCGACCGAGAAGATGGCCGGTAGGCCGTGGACGCGACCGACATCGAGGTCGCCGTAGGCGGGCGCGACGTGCACGATGCCCGTGCCGTCGGTGAGGCTGACGAAGTCGTCCGCCACGACCCGGTAGGCTGAGCTGGGGTCCGCGCCGTCGCCCGGCCGTCCGACTAGGAGGGGGCGGTAGGTGGCGCCCGCCAGCGAGGCGCCTGGCACGCTGCCGACCACCTCGTAGGTGCCGGCCTCGAAGACGCGCGCCACGAGCTCGCTCGCGAGGAGATACAGCTCGCTCGCGCCCCCCGGCTCGCGCCGGCGGGCGGGACCCGCCACCAACGCGTAGGCGGCGTCCGCGCGCACGGCGAGCCCCGAGTTGGCGGCCAGCGTCCACGGCGTGGTCGTCCAGGCGAGGAAGCTGACCGGCCGCGTCTCGTCGGCCGCCAGGACGCCGCGCGCCACCAGGTCGCTGCGGACGGCCGGGAACTTCGGGTAGATCGAGGGGTCCTCGACGTCCTCCTGGTAGCCGAGCGACACCTCGTGCGAGGCGAGAGTCGTGTTGGACGACGGGCTGTGCCACGTGGTCTTGTAGTCCTCGACGAGCAGACCACGGTCGAAGAGGTCCCGCATGATCCACCAGCACGACTCGATGTACTCGTTCGTGTAGGTGATGTACGGGTCGGCCAGGTCGATCCAGAAGCCGATGCGCTCCGTCATGGCGTTCCAGTCCTGGATGTTGCTGAACACGTCCGCGCGGCAGAGCGCGTTGAACTCCGCTATACCGTACTCGTCGATCTGGCCCTTGTTCGTGAAACCGAGGCGCTTCTCGATGGCGATCTCGACGGGGAGGCCGTGCGTGTCCCAGCCGCCCTTGCGTCCGACCCGGTAGCCCTGCATGGTCTTGAAGCGCGGGAACAGGTCCTTGAAGGCCCGGGCGATCACGTGGTGGATGCCGGGCTTCCCGTTCGCCGTCGGCGGGCCTTCGTAGAACACCCAGTTGCCGCGCGGCGCCGGGCGGTCGACGCTGCGCCTGAAGACGTCGCGCTCCCGCCAGAGCTGGATGACGCGCTTCTCCAGCGCGGGGAAGTCGACGTTTGAGTTGACCTCGTCGAACATGCGGCTCACCTCGTCCCCGAGGTCCGTGGGAGTGGCTACACGACAAGGCGCCCCAGCCACGACGTGTTGGGGCGCCTCGGGAGCGCGGTACCACCCAACCGTGCCGTTCGCCGTCGCCGGCGTCGGCCTCGCCGACCGCCGCTGCTGAAGCGACGGCCCGGTGCTGTCACGGGCACCGCCCGGCTCCGTCTACCACCGGCTCCTGGACGACGTTCCGCCGTCCGGGCTGGCTTCGGGGAGCGGCTCGGGGAGGATACCTGACGCGCCGACCGGCCTCCGGGCTCTCACCGTTCCCGGATCGCTGTGGGCGGCCCTGGGCGCGAGGACTGTTCCCGTCATCGCCTTGGCCTCGCGAGGGGTAGTGACGTTGGTCACGTCCTCGGAGCGCGTGACACTTTACAACCAGCAGTGTCGGCGCTAGACTCAAACGTAGCAGCAGGCATGAGGCTCGTCAATAGGTACTGTTGCTGCCCCTAAGTACAACCAGGCGCATCCTGGTACGGCATTCAAGCCAGCTAACCGACCCGTCGACTTAAGCGACCGTTCGCCTCCGCGGCGCTAAGGAGCGACCCCTCGAAAGGCAAGACGCCTCCGTGCGGCACGGTGGACAGGTCGAAGACCGGAAGCGCCCGGATCCTGAAGGAAACGTAGCGTGGCGCACGCGTCGGCTAGAACGCAGACCGTGCGGCCGGAAGGTGCCGAAGGAGATGGCATGAGCCCGAAAGAAGAAGAAGCGCGCACCGTCGTGACCGACGTAGCGGAGGCGCCAGCCCCCCGTAAGCGGGGTCGGCCCCGCAAGAACCCGGAGGCCGCCGTGGCGGCGGCCGCTCCGACCGCGGCCGAGCCGGCAGTCGCCGTGCCAACGCAAGCGCCCATCGTCGACGAACCGCCCGCGCGGAGCGAAGCGGACGGTGGGAACGAGCGCCAGCGCGGGAGGGCGCCCAAGGCGAGCGTGGAAGAGCCGCGGCGTGCCGAGCGCTCCCGTCAGGCGGAGCCGGTCCAGGACGACGTGGACGACGGCGCCGATGGTGAGGACGCCGCGTCGGGCGGCGATGACGGCCAGCGCGGCCGCGGCAGGAACCGCCGCAACCGGTCGGCGCGTAAGTCCGGCTACAACTTCCGGGAGCTGCACTCGAAGATCCTGCCCGAACTGCACCTGCTCGCCAAGGAAGTCCAGCTCGACGACTACCGCCGCATGAGCAAGGACGACCTGGTCATCGCCATCCTGGAGCGCTCCGCCGAGAGCGAGGGGCTCAGGCTCGTCAAGGGCTACCTCGAGATCTCGTCCGACGGTTACGGCTTCCTCCAGGAGTCGCTCCTGCAGAACAACACCCGGAGCGTCATCGTGTCGGCCGGGCTCATCAAGCAGTTCCGGCTGCGCACAGGCGACCTCATCCTCGGCAAGGCTCGGCGCCCACGCGAGAACGAGCGCTACGGCACGCTGATCCGGGTCGAGGCCGTCAACAGCGTCGACCCGTTCCAGTCGTCCAAGCGTCCGCGGTTCGAGGAGCTCACCCCGACCTTCCCGGAAGCGCGCATCAAGCTGGAGACGGTCGGTAGCGAGCTGTCCACGCGCGTCATCGACCTTCTCGCACCCATCGGCCGCGGCCAGCGTGGCCTGATCGTGGCGCCGCCGAAGGCGGGCAAGACGACCCTGCTCAAGAAGATCGCCAACGCCGTCGTGGCGAACGAGCCCGACATCAAGGTGATCGTGCTCCTCGTCGATGAGCGCCCCGAGGAAGTCACCGACTTCCGCGAGTCCGTCCACGGCGTCGAGGTCATCGCGAGCACGTTCGACGAGCCCCCCAGCAACCACATCCGCGTGGCGGAGTTCGTGCACGAGCGCGCGCGGCGCATCGTCGAGGACAGCGGTCACGTCATGATCCTCCTCGACTCAATCACGCGGCTCGCACGGGCCAACAACCTCGTGACGCCCCCGACGGGCCGCACCCTCTCAGGCGGTCTCGACTCGAACGCCCTCCACTGGCCGAAACGCTTCCTCGGCGCCGCCCGCAACATCCGCGGTGGCGGCAGCCTCAGCATCCTCGCCACTGCCCTCGTCGAGACGGGCTCGCGCATGGACGACGTGATCTTCGAGGAGTTCAAGGGCACCGGCAACATGGAGCTGCACCTCAGCCGGCACCTCGAGGAACGGCGCATCTTCCCGGCCATCGACATCCTCAAGTCGGGCACGCGCCGCGAGGACCTGCTCCTAGGCGAGGACGTGCTCGCCAAGATGTGGCTCCTGCGCAAGGTCATCTCGGACATGGACCCGGCCGAGGCCATGGAGATGCTCCTCGGGCGCCTCGGCCGCAGCAAGAGCAACGCCGAGTTCCTCGCCACCCTCACCCAGGGCTGAGGTCGGCGTCGACGTGAAGGGGGGCGCCGCTGTCCGCGACGGTCGGCGCGCTCCTCGTTGGGCGGCCTGGCTGCTGGCTACGGTGCTCGGCCTCGCGTTCGCGGCCGAGCCGGGGGCGGGCGATGCGGCGGCGCGACGCGCCGCCCTGCGCGGCGCGCAGGCGAGCGCGCTCGCGGGCGCCCTCGACTCGTTGCATGGTGTCGACTGGAGCACGACCGGTTTCGCGCCGCCCGTGCAAGGGCGCGTCTCCTCCTACTTCGGCTGGCGGAACGTCTCGGTCAACGGCAACCGCTACCACGGCGGTCTCGATATCGCGGCGCCCTCAGGCACGCCCGTGAAGGCGGCGCGCTCCGGCGTCGTCACTCGCGCCGGTTGGTGGGGGACCTACGGCAACGTCGTGGTGCTCGACCACGGCGACGGAAGCGAGACGCGCTACGCCCACCTCAGCGCGGTGGCCGTGCGGGTGGGCCAGGCGCTCAGGCAGGGCGACGTCCTGGGCGCGGTCGGCACCACGGGCGCCTCGACCGGCCCGCACCTGCACTTCGAGGTCCGTTTCGACGGCCGGGCGGTCGACCCGTTGCCGTACCTGCAGGGACGACTCTAGAGGCGGGGCCTCGCGTCCCGGTCGGTGGGATAGTCTTGGACGTGCTTTGGTGGTCGACAGTGCGGCGGTCCGTTGGTCGCCAAATCGGAACCGTTCCGAGGTAAAAGGTTGTACAGTAGGGCACGGCGGTCAGGCCGCCGGGGAGGTCAGGGCATGTGGGTATCGACCAAAGCGCAGTACGGCATGAGGGCCCTCGTGGAAGTGGCGCTCAGCGGTGGCGAACCCATCAGCCTCAAGACGGTCGCCGAGCGCCAGCTGCTCAGCCACCAGTACCTGGAACAGATCTTCGCCATCCTGCGCCGCGCCGGCATCGTCGAGGCGGTCAGGGGCGCGCACGGCGGTTACCGCCTCGCGCGGCCGCTCGAGGAGATAGACAGCCTCGAGGTTGTCGAGCTGCTCGAGGGTAGCGTGGCGCCCGTCAGCTGCATCGTAGACTCCGCCAACTGCGTCCGCGCCGGCATGTGCTCGACGGAGAGCCTCTGGCGGCGCGTGGACGCCGCCGTGCGCCAGGTCCTGCGCTCCACGAGCCTCGCCGACCTGGTGCAGCAGCGCCGGCTACTCGGCATCCAGCCGTTGCCGCAGTACCTCGGGCGCGACGACTGACGAGTTCCACCGGTGCGGCCAACGTCGGTTATCTACCTGGATCACGCGGCCACGACGCCTCTCGATGAGCGCGTCCTGGACGCCATGCTGCCGTACCTGAAGAGCGAGTTCGGCAACCCTTCGAGCGTCCATCGCCTCGGCCAGACGGCCAGGCGCGGGGTGGAGGAGGCGCGGGAACGCGTCGCCGCCACGCTGGCCGTGCGGTCGCGTCAGGTCGTCTTCACGTCCGGGGCCACGGAGGCCGACGACCAGGCCGTCTTCGCGGCCGCGGCCGCGCGCCCAGGCGGGCTCGTGGTGAACGCCGGCGAGCACGCCGCCGTGCTCGAGGCGGCCCGCCGCTTGGCGGCCCAAGGGCGCGATGTCACGTTCGTGCCGCTCGCGCCGGACGGCGGCTCGCCGCTCGCCGCGTGGGAGGCCGCCCTCGCGGCGCAGGCGACGCGCGGCGGCACCGCGCTCGTCGCCGCCATGCTCGTCAACAACGAGACCGGCGCACTGCTCGACGTGAGGGCCATCGCCGAGTTGGCGCACGCCCACGGTGCCCTCTTCCTATGCGACGCGGTACAGGGTTACGGCGTCGAGGAGTTCACCTTAGCGAGTCTCGGCGCCGACTTCGTGACGCTCTCCGCGCACAAGGTCTACGGACCGAAGGGCGCGGGAGCGCTCGTCTTCAAGGAAGGCATCGAGCCGGCCCCGCTGCTCGCCGGCGGTGCGCAGGAGCGCGGCCACCGGCCAGGCACGCACGCCGTGCCCGCCATCGTTGGGCTCGGCGCCGCGGCGATCCTCGCCGCCGAGCGGTTGCCTGCCGAGCGGGCGCGGCTCACCGGCCTGCAAGCGCGCTTCGAGGTCGCGGCCGGCGCCATGGCGGGCGTGGCGATCAACGCTGGCGGGGCGCGCAGATCAGTCAAGCACACGAACCTGCGCGTGCTGGGCGCCGACGGCGAGACCCTGCTGATGTTGCTGGACGAGGCCGGGGTGTACGCCAGCGCCGGTTCGGCATGCGCCGCGGGCAGCGTGGAGCCGAGTCACGTCCTCCTCGCCATGGGGCTGGGTCGGGACGAGGCGAAGGCGAGCGTCAGGTTCAGTTACGGCAAGGCCGTCGACGAGGCGCTGGTCGACGAGGCGGCGATCCGGCTGAGCGCCGCCGTCGAGCGCGCGCGCTCGGTCGTGGCGTCGTAGGGCGCTGCCAGGCGTCGTTCAGGCCGACTTGCGCGTCGCCACGGTCGCCAACAGCCTCGCTGGGTCGTCGAGGTCCTCGACCTCGACGTGCAACTGCGTGATCCCGCTGCCGGGCACCTCGAACATCAGCGGCATGAGGGCGCGCTCCATCACGGAGCGCAGGGCGCGGGCGCCCGTCTTCAGCGCCTGGGCGCGCCTGGCCACCTCGAGTAGCGCTTCGTCCGCGAAGGTCAGCTTCACGCCGTCGAAGCCGAAGAGCTCCTGGTACTGCTTCACGAGCGCGTTGCGGGGCTTCGTGAGCACGTCGACGAGCGCCTCAAGGCTGAGCTCCTCCAAGCGCACGACGACGGGTAGGCGCCCGATGAGCTCGGGGATGAGGCCGAACGCCATCAGGTCGGAGGGCATCACTTCCGCTCCGGCCAACGGGTCGCCCTCCGAGGCCGCTGGGGTTTGGAAACCCACCTTCGCGACGTCCAACCGGCGGCGCAGGATGGCGTCGAGGCCCTCGAAGGCCCCCCCGCAGATGAACAGGATGTTGCTCGTGTCTACGTCGATCAGTTCCTGGTGCGGATGTTTGCGGCCGCCCTGGGGTGGAACATGCGTGATCGTGCCCTCGATGATCTTGAGCAGCGCCTGCTGAACGCCCTCGCCGCTCACGTCGCGCGTGATGGACGGGCCCTCGGACTTGCGGCCGATCTTATCGATCTCGTCGACATAGATGATGCCCCGCTCGGCCGCGGCCACGTCGTAATCGGCCACCTGCAGGAGGCGGAGGATGATGTTCTCGACGTCGTCGCCGACGTAGCCCGCCTCGGTGAGCGTGGTGGCGTCCGCGATGGCGAACGGCACGTCCAGCGTGCGCGCGAGCGTCTGGGCGAGGAGCGTCTTGCCGGTTCCGGAAGGGCCGATGAGGAGCACGTTGCTCTTCTGCAGCTCAGTATGCGGGTTGGCGATGCGGCGCGAGTGGTTGTAGACGGCGACGGCGAGGGCGCGCTTGGCGGCCTCCTGCTCGATGACGTAGGCGTCGAGCTCGCGCTTGATCTCGCGCGGCTGGAGGCTCCGCAGGTGCACGAACGGCTTGGCAGGCGCCCCGGCCTCCGCCACGACGTCGTGGACGCGCCCCGCGCACTGGTCGCAGATGTGCGCCCCGCCGCCCGGCGCGGCCACGAGGAAGCGCACCTCGGTATGGGCGCGTCCGCAGAAGCTGCAGTGGGTGGCCGTCATCGGGCGCCCTTGGCGCCGTCGACCCGCCCGGGGGCGCGGGGCTCGATGACCTTGTCGATCAGCCCGTAGGCGAGGGCCTGCTGGGGGGCCATGAAGTTGTCGCGCTCCATGTCGCGGCGCAACTGCTCGACGGGGACGCCGGTATGGCGGTGGTAGATGGTCTCCATCATGTCGCGCAGGTCCTCGAACTCGCGCGCCTGGACGGCGAGGTCGGGGAGGCTGGAGCGCGGGAAACCGGCCGAGCCCGCATGGATCATGATGCGACTATGCGGCAGGGCGACGCGGTGCCCTGCCGCTCCGGCCGTCAGGATCAGCGAGCCCATGGACATGGCGATGCCAACGCAGTTCGTGTGCACCGGCGCGGAGATGAACTGCATGACGTCGTAGATGGCGAGGCCGGCGTACACCTCGCCGCCGGGGCTGTTGATGAACATGTTGATGGGCTGCTCGCTCGACTGCGAGTCGAGGAGGAGCAGTTGGGCGGTCACGACGTTGGCGACCTCCGAGTCGATGGCCGAGCCGAGGAAGATGATGCGTTCCTTCAGGAGCCGGCTGTAGACGTCGTAGGTGCGCTCGCCGCGCCCGGTCTGCTCGATGACGTAAGGGATGAGCGGCATCTTGCGGCTAGCGTAGCACCGGGCCGGGGGCCGTGGCGTTCCCCCACGCGGTCCGGGCGTGGCTAGGGGTCATGGTAGGGAGCGTCGCATGCCAGAGGCGACGCCCCCTACCACCGTCGGTTCGGCTAGGCCTCAGTGGTGCTGAGGGTCGTGGTGGTCGTGCGCATGGTCGTGCTCGTGGTCGTGCTCGTGGTCGGCCGCCTCGTCCTCGCTCAGGGCCGCGGCCTCGGCGGCCTCGTCGGCATCGACCTCGTCCAGCGCCTCGTGCGGTTCGCCGGCCAGCTCGCTGATGAACTCACGCAAGGCCTTGTCGCGTTTCAGGAAGAAGCGGTAGTTGGCGAGGTACTCCTCGCCGAGCTCCTGCTGCATGCGGCCGACGTCCTGGCCACGCGAGTCGGCGAGCCGCCTCAGGGCGGACCGGTACTCGGCGTCGGAGACGTCCGTACCGCGCACCTCCATGAGGCGCTCGAGCACGAGGTCGCGCCGCACGCCCTTCTCGGCCGCCTCCTTGAGCTCGGCCTCGAACTCCTCGCGCTTGCCGCGCTGCTCCAGGCGGTCGACGTAGCGCTCCAGCGTGGTGCCTTGGTGGCCGAGATCGTGGGCGAGGTCCTGCAGGAGGCTCCGCTGGCGGCGCCTGACGAGGCTTCCGGGTAGTTCGAGCGTCGAGCCGGCGACGAGCTTCTCGACGACCTCGTCGCGGCGGGCCTCGACGGTCGCGCGGCGCGCGTCGGTCTCCAGGCTCTCGCGTACGCGGCGCGTCAGCTCCGCGCCGTCGGTGAGGCCGAGCTGCAGGGCGAGCTCGTCGTCAGACGCGGTGAGTTCCTTGCCCTTGACGTCCAGGACCTTGAGCCGGATCTGCGTGGTGCTGGTGCCACCGTCCTCGCCCTCTGGAGCCGGGTCCGTGAACGTGGCCGCCAGGACGTCGCCCATCGACTTGCCGAGGAGCTGACCCTTGAGCTCCTCACCGGCGCGGTCCATGTGCACCTGGAAGGTGGAGGACTCGTCGGCCTCGTCGCCCTCGTCGAGGCGCGCCACGAGCACCCAGTCGGTGGCCTCGACGGGACGCTCGACCGGCACCAGCGTGGCGTTCTCGCGGCGCAGCTGCTCGAGGTCGGCGCGGACGTCGTCG
>CAUJFI010000036.1 GCA_963170125.1 Deinococcota bacterium
CCCGGATCCCCCGGATCCCCCGGTTCACCCGGATCGCCGGGGGGGGGGGGGCTAAAACACCCGCGGCGCCCACCCGGGCCCCCGCGCCCGGTTCCCTGGGGAACGTCCGCCCGGCTCTTACTGCAGACGGTAGTCGGTGACGACGATCGCGCCGTCGATGATCTGCTGCTTGACGGAGTTGACCTTCTCGACGAGGTCGGCCGGGATGAGGGCGGAGTTGTACTCGTCCAGGGCGTAGTCGACCCCGCCCTCGGCCAGGCCGAGGTTGAGGATGCCGCCGGTGAACTCGCCGTTGACGACGTCCATGACGGAGTCGTAGGCGGCGTTGTCGACCCGCTTGAGCATGCTCGTCAGGCCGAAGTTCAGGGTGGTGGCGTCGGCGTCGGTGTCGCCGAGCGGGTTCTGGTTGCTGTCGACGCCGATGAAGAAGATCGGCTTGGCGCCGCCACCGCACTTGGCGTCGTAGCCGGCGGGCTTGGCGATGTTCGCGAGCTGGGCGTCGATCGGGGTCGTGCGGGTGGCGCCGGACGGGACGAAGCACTGCTTCTCGTTGACGAAGTCGATCACGCCGTTGCCGGACGCGCCGGCGGCCGCGAAGATGATGTCGGCGTTCTGGGCGTTCTGCGTGCTGGCGAGCTCCTTGGCGCGCGCTGGGTCGTTCCAGGCGTCGGGCGTCACGCCGACGTAGTTGCTGATGATGGTGCAGTCGGCGCAGGCCGCCTTGACGCCTTCCTGGTAGCCGAGGTCGAAGGCGCGGATGAGGGGCACGTCCATGCCGCCGACGAAGCCGACGACGCCGGTGCGAGTGAGGCTGCCGGCGATGAAGCCGACGAGGAACGAGCCTTCCTGCTCCTTGAACAGGACGCTGCGCACGTTGTCGCCTTCGGAGACGGCGTCGATGATGACGAACGAGGTGCGCGGGAACTCCTGGGCGACGGACGTGATGGCGTCGGCCTGGAGGAAGCCGGGGGCGATTAGGAGCTCCGCGCCTTCGAGGGCGATGCGACGCTGGCCTTCAGCGGCCGTGTCGGGGGTGCCCTCGAACTCGATCACCTCGACCTCGTAGCCGTCGGCCTGCAGGTCCTGCTGGGCGCGCTGGACGCCCGTCCACGTGCTCTCGTTGAAGGAGCGGTCGAACTTGCCCCCCGCGTCGTAGACGATGCCGAAGACGTAGTCCTGGGCGGTGGCGCCAGCAATGAGGAGTGCGGCGATGAGGATGAGCAGTTTGCGCATGGTGGCGATGGTCCCTTCTTGCGTACCTAGGAGTTTCACCGTTCGCGGTGCAGCGTGCTAGATGATACCAGATGCCGTCGGGAGCCGGTCGGCCGCTGATCGCCAGCCCCTTCACGTTTCCCTGAGGCTGCCTGGCTCCGGTCCGACCGCGTGCCGCCCCGCGGCGTTAGAAGACGATGCGGCTCCAATCGAGTTCGTCGAGGTTCTGGAAGATGTCGACGTGCTCGAGGAGCGTGCCGGCCGACTGGTTGCGGAACATGGCGCATTCGACGTGCTTGCCGCGGCGCTTGACCGCCTCGACAAGCTCGACGTAGTCGCCGTCGCCGGAGACGAGCAGGGCCGTGTCGTAGGCGTCCTCGTACGCGAGCGACAGGGCCTCGACCGCGATGGCGACGTCGATCCCCTTCTCGACCATCGAGCCGTCGGGGCGCCGGTGCAGCTTCCCGAACCGCACTGTGACGTACGGGATGCGCCTGAGTGAGTCGAAGAACCGCTGCTGCCCCTCCCGGAGCTCCTCGTCGTAGTCGTCCGTGAGCGGTGCGTTGTAGTAGTAGGTGCGGAAGAGGGGCCTGTCGCGCAAGAGCTGGTTGATCAGCTCCGCCAGGTTGACGCGCGTGTTGCGCAGGTTCTCGCGCATGCCGTTGTACAGGTTGCTGCCGTCGATGAAGATGGCGACCCGCTCCGCCGGCATGAACGGTCGCTGCGCCGCCGCTGGCCGCCGCTGGCCGGCCTGGGCCGCCTCGCTCTTCTCCTTCTGACGGCCTGTCCGGCCGCTGTTGTCTCGTTCCATACGTCGTTGTCCGCTGGACCCTTCCTCGAAGCGTGATCGGCCGCATGCTGCGCGTAGCTTCCAGCAGCCGGTGCCAGTCTAACTGCTGTCGCGGCTATACTCCCTGGGTGCCAGACTTGAGCGCGCCGCGACTGGAGAGCTTCGAGCTCGACCACGACAAGGTGAGGGCGCCGTACGTGCGCCTCGCCGCCCGTTACGCCGGCGAGCGAGGCGACATCGTCACCAAGTTCGACCTGCGCCTCGTGCAGCCGAACGAAGCCGAGGTCCCCACCGCCGCCCTCCACACCATGGAGCACCTGCTCGCCGGCTACCTCCGCGCCGCCTTGCCCGGCGTGGTGGTCGTGGACGCCAGCCCGATGGGGTGCCGCACGGGCTTCTACCTGACCCTGCTCGGCGAGCCCGCCGAGGCTGCTGTCCGGGATGCCTTCGCGGCCGCACTGAGCGCCGTCGCTGGCCATGCCGGCGCCGTCCCCGGGTGCACGCGGCAACGCTGCGGCAACTGGCGCGACCACTCGCTGCCTGGGGCGCGGGCGTGGGCGGCTAGCGTCCTGCAGCGCGAGATCGTCGTCCAGCCGACCGTGCCCATCGTCGACGAGGACTGAGCCTGCCGGGCGGCTCTAATCCGCCGTTCACGCGCTCATCAAGTCTCTCATGAGAACGCGTGCCATCCTTGCGCCATGGAACGTAGACCGCAGATCCTCATCGTGGAGGACGAGAAGGAGATCGCCAAGTTCATCGATCTCGAGCTGCAGGCCGAGAACTACGACACCGTCGTCAGTTACGACGGCGTGACGGGCCTCTCCAAGTTCCGCGAGCTGAACCCCGACCTCGTCGTACTCGACCTCATGCTCCCAGTCCTCGACGGGCTCGAGGTCGCCAGGCGCATCCGTAAGACGAGCAACACCCCGATCATCATCCTCACGGCCAAGGACTCGGTGGACGACAAGGTGACCGGACTCGACTCTGGCGCCGACGACTACCTCGTCAAGCCCTTCTCCATCGAGGAGCTCCTCGCCCGCGTCCGCGCGCACCTGCGGCGCGTCAACCCCGCCGTCACCGGCGAGGTCCGCGTCGTCGACCTCGTGATGAACCTGGATGGACGCGAGGTCTTCCGCGACGGCAGGCGCATTGAGCTGTCGGCCAAGGAGTTCGAGCTCCTCGAGCTCTTCGCGAGGAACCCCGGCAAGGTCTTCAGCCGCTTCGAGATCGAGGAGAAGGTGTGGCCGGAGTACACGGGTGGCAGTAACGTCGTCGACGTGTACGTCGGCTACTTGCGGCGTAAGCTCGAGCAGGAAGGCGAACGGCGCCTCGTGCACACGGTGCGCGGCGTCGGGTACGTGCTGCGCGAGGAGTAGGCGCGCTGCCGGGCGGAACCTGACGTGAGACTACGGCTACAGCTGACGATCGTCTTCGGGGCGTTCATCGCGGTCATCCTGTCCGCGGTGGCCGTCTCCGTCTACGTGCTCACCGAGCGCTCGCTCACCGTCGGCATCACCGACAGCGCGGAGCGCGCCCTCGGCGAGCTGACGAGCAGCGGGTCGAGCGTCACGCAGGCCTTGCAGAAACTGCCGAGCAACACCTACTACCAGATCCTCATCGTCGGTCAGGAGGGGCGCGTACCGGAGAGCGTCGCCGGCCTGCGTAGCAGCGCGACTTACACGTCCAACGCCGGCCTCATGAGCCCACTGTCCGATACGGCAGCCCAGACGCTCATCGCCACCGGCGAGGTCGGCGAGGTGGTGACCGTCAGGGGCGAGCCGATCCAGGTGCTCGGGCGGCTCGCGCCCCTCACGTTCCCGGCACAGGGATTCACCTTGCAGGCGGCGTTCCTCGTCGGCATCCGCATGTCGCTCATGACGCAGACGCTCGACCAACTCGCGCGCGACCTCATAGCCACGGTGCTCATCGCGTTCCTCGTCTTCGCCCTCGGTGTATGGCTCCTCTCCGAGCGCGTCCTCGGGCCCCTCAAGCGCGTCACGGCCGCGGCCTCGAAGGTGTCGGGCTCCGAGCTGAGCCAACGCGTGCCGGTCCCCGTCAACCGCGACGAGATCCGGGAGCTGGGCGTGACGATCAACCACATGCTCGACCGGCTGCAGGAGTCGTTCGAGACGCAGCGGCGCTTCACGGCCGACGCCAGCCACGAGCTGCGCACGCCCGTAACGGCCATCGGGGGGCACGTCAACTACCTCCTCAGGCGCACTGGCCCGACGCCGGACCAGGTGGAGTCGCTCGAGGTCATCAGGCGCGAGAGCGAGCGCATGGGGAAGCTCGTCAACGACTTGCTCGAGCTCGCGCGCGCCGACGCCGGCTTCACGGTGCACCTCGAGCCCATGAACCTGGTCGAGGTCGTCGAGGCCGTCAAACAGGAGGTAGCCCCCGTCGTGGGCGGCGCGAAGATCCACGTGCGCGCGTCGACGCCGCTCGCCGAAGTCATGGGCGACTTCACGCGCCTCAAGCAGGTGCTGCTCAACCTCGTCCAGAACGCCTTGAACGCCGGGGCGAAGAACGTGACCGTCACGCTGCGGCCGGAGCGCTCCCTCGTGCACCTCGAGGTCCTCGACGATGGCGCTGGCATCCCGGCCGAGGCGCTGCCGCACCTGTTCGAGCGCTTCTTCCGCGTCGACGGCGCGCGCTCGACGCGCGGGAACGGCAGCGGCCTCGGGCTCGCCATCGTCAAGTGGATCGTCCAGCAGCACGGTGGCACGGTGTCCGTCGAGTCGCGCCTCGGAGAGGGGACCGTCTTCACGGTCACGGTGCCTGCGCTCGAGGTCAGGAACACGATGGACCTGGCCGCCAACGTGCGCGCCACGCTCGTCGACAACGTCATCGGTCGCGTCAGGCCGCAGTAAGTTCAGCCGCTGGTGCGCTTAGGTCGCTGGGAGTGCGGGTCGGGGCGGGGCCTGGTCGTTCGGTGGCGCCACGAACCCAAGCCGGCGCGGATGACCGTGGCGCCCCGAGCGTTGGCAGGCGCGCTCACTCCAGTCGCACGCCCGAGCCCGCCACGACCTCGCCGATCTCGTGCAACCTGGCCCAGTCGCCTGCCGGCGACGCCGCGACGAGTTCCCTGACCGCGTCGACATCGGTGGGGGAGACGACCAGCACGAAGCCGACCCCCATGTTGAAGGCGGCGTACGCGTCGTCGACGCCGATGTCGCCCAGCGCGACGAGGTGCTCGAAGATGGCGGGCACGGGCCAACTGCCCCGGCGCACGGCGGCCCCCAGGTGGGCCGGGAGGCTGCGCGGGAGGTTGCCGGGGAGACCGCCGCCCGTGATGTGCGCCATGCCCTTCACGAGCCCCGCAGCTAGCAGCGGCCGCACGGCGGGGAGGAAGCTCCGATGCTCGGCCATGAGGGCGGCACCGACCGTGCGCCCGGCCGGGTCGCCCGGGAGCGGTGCGTTCAGCCGGTCCTCTGACGCCAGCACCAGGTGCCGCGCCAGGCTGAAGCCGTTCGTCTGCAGGCCGCCGGACTCGAAGGCGAGCAGGACGTCGCCCTCCGCCACGCTCCCACCGTCGACGACGGCGGCGCGTTCGACGATGCCGACGACCGTGCCGGCGACGTCCAGCTGCCCAGTCACGTACACGCCGGGCATCTCCGCCGTCTCGCCGCCCAGCAGGGCCATCCCGGCCTCGCGGCACGCCTCGGCCACGCCTGTCACGACCTCCGCGACCACGCCGGGATCGAGGCGCGACGACGCGACGTAGTCGAGGAAGAAGAGCGGCTCCGCCCCCTGGACGAGGATGTCGTTGACGCAATGGTTGACGAGGTCGCGGCCTACCTGTCTGAGGCGGCCCGTGGCCGTCGCGATCACCGTCTTGGTGCCGACCCCGTCGGTCGACGCGACGAGCGTCGGCTCCCGCAGTCCCGTCGGCAGGGCGAACAGCCCACCGAAAGCTCCCAGCCCGCGCACCACGCCGGGCGTGTACGTGCTCGCCACCACCGCCCTTATGCGCCCGAGCGCCTCGTCGGCGGCTCCTAGGTCGACGCCGGCGGCCTGGTACGCCCCGCGCTTACCGTCCTGAAGGTCTCCCGCAGCCATGCGCGCATCGTAACTGCGCGGCCACGCGGCCGGAGCGCCTCGCCACCCGCTTCGCGGCACCGGCCACGTCCTCGCCCCCGCCTACGTGCTTCCGGCGTCGTCGTCGCTAGACTTCAAGGACGGTGCCGTCTGCCATCGACGTACTCCTCCCGTTGCCGATAGGCCAGCTCACTTACCTGCCGCCCGTGGCCGGGCGCCAGGGGACGGACGCGGACGCCGCCACGCCCGTTCCGGGCCAGCGCGTGGTGGTGCCCTGGCAGGCCGGCGCGCGCATCGGGGTCGTGGCCGACGTCAGGACGGTCGACGCCGGCCGGGGCCTGGAGCTCAGGCACGCCCTCCACACCCTCGAGGCGCGCCCCTGGCTCACCCGGGCCGGCCTGACCACGATCGCCCACCTCGCCAGGCACTCGGGCGTGCCGGCCGGCCTCGTGCTCGCCACGTTGAACCCGCCGGGCCTGCACCAGGAGCTCGACCATCAGGTGCGCCTCCACCCCGGCGCCGAGGGTTACTTGAGCGCCATGGGCGCGGCCCTCCACGACGCGGCGGCGTCCGCCGGAGCAGGGGACGGCTGGATGCCGGCCGCCCTCGTCCCGGCCAAGGGTCTCGAGGAACTGCGCAAGCAGGGGCTGGTCGATGAGCGCGCGCTGCCGGTGGTCGCGACCAGGCGGGTGCTCGTGCCCGTGCGCGAACCGGATGCCGACCTCGAGGGCGCGAGACGCTTGGCCCAACGCATCGCGCTCGAGCGGCTGTGGGAGATCGCCGAGGCACCGAGCGCCGCCGCGCTCGCCGAGGAGGCCGAGGTCGGCGCCAGCGCCGTGCGGGCCCTCGTGACCAAGGGTTATGCCGAGTACGTCGAGGTCGCGGCCGAGGAGCCGTCCAGCCCGGCGCCGTGGCCGGCCACCGCGGCCCTGCCGTCCGTCGGTGTCGTCGCCCCGGTCGGGGACGGCGCCGTGGTCGGTGGCACGCGTGCGGGGCGCCTGGCCGCCCTCGTGCCGCGCCTGCGGGAGGACCTGCGCGCAGGCGCGAGCGTCGTCGTGCTCGCCCCGGAGACGGCGCTTGCGACAGAGGCGGCGGCCCAGCTCGCGACCGCACTGCCGACGAGCCTCCTCACGGGCGAGGCTTCCGATGGCGCAAGGCTGCGCTTATGGCGCGACCTGCCCAGCGCTGCCCCCCACGTCCTCGTCGGCACGTACCTCGCGCTCCTCGCCCCGCTCGAGCCGCTCGGCCGGCTCGTCGTCCTCGAGGCGGCCAGCCCCGCCTACAAGCTGCAGGCGGGGTCGCGCACCCTCGTGTCGAAGGCCGCGCGCGTGACCGCCAAGGCCGCGGGGGCGCCGCTCACCCTCCTCGACCTAGCGGCCGGCCCCGACCTCCTCGCGCGCATGCCGCGCGGCTCGCGCGTCGACCTGCCGCTCCCTGCGCTGCGGTTGCACGTGGCCGACCTCAACGGCGGCGGCAACTGGCCGGTGCACCCGGACCTCACCCGGACCCTGAGGCAGGTCGTCGACCGGGACCGGCAGGCGCTGATCCTCGCTCCGCGCCGGGGCTACTCCGGCTCCCTCGGCTGCTCAGAATGCGGCTGGCAGGCGCCTTGCCCGAACTGCGACCTCACGCTGCGCTACCACCGCGACGAGGGCGTACTCCGCTGCCACCAGTGCGGCCACGAGGAGCGGCCGCCCCTCCGTTGCCCAGCGTGCGGCGGTGCCGATGTCGGGCCGGTCCGCGGCGCCGGCACGCAGTGGGTGGCCGACCAGCTCCGCAAGAGCCTCGGCGGCTTCCCCGTCTACCGTTACGACAAGGACCATCGCGACGACGTCGGCGCCCTGGTGGCAGGGGCTCCCGGCGTGGTCGTCGGCACGCAGGCGCTCCTGTCGTTGCCGCCGCTTCCGGAGCTCTCCCTCATCGGCGTGACCCACTTCGACACGCACTTGGCGGCCGCCGACTTCCGCGCCGAGGAGGAGGCGGCGCGCACGCTGCTGCGCCTCGCCGAGCTCGGCGGCGGCCGCCGCCCCCTCATGGTCGTGCAGACGCACTCGCCGGAGCACGAGCTGCTGGCCGCGCTCGCCGCGCCGGACCCCGCCGCGGCGCTCGAGGTCCTCATCGGCAAGCAGCTCGCCCGCCGCAAGCGCTTCGGCTACCCGCCGTTCGCGAGCCTCGCCAAGCTGCAGTTCTCGGCGCGCGACCGCGGCAGCGCGCTGGCGGCGGCGCAGGCGGCGGCGGACGGCCTGCTCACCGGCGGAGCGCGCGCGGACGAGGTGCTCGGCCCCGCTAGCGCCCCGGTGAAGCGGCTCAAGGGACGCTACCTCTACCAGCTCCTCCTGCGCGCCGCCGACGACGTCAGGCTCGAGGAGCTCCTCGCGCGCACGCCGCAGAGGTACCCAGGGGCCAAGTTGGCGACCGACGTCGATCCGAGCGACGTGGGCGCGTTCCTCGACTGACTGGTGGGCGAGGGACGCCCCGCGCCGGGTCGCTTCGCGAGCACCGCGCCTCCTTCGGCATGAGCGCCGCGCGGCAGGCGGCGCGGCTATGCGGCGCGACGTTCTCACGCCGGGCGGATAAGATGTCGCCCGGTAGGAGACCGGCATGCTTCGCAACAGGCGCGCTTCCCACGACTACGAACTCCTCGAGACCTTCGAGGCCGGCCTGGAGCTGACGGGCAGCGAGGTGAAGTCCTTGCGCCACGGGGGCGGCTCGATCGCGGAGGCCTACGCCCGCGTGATCGGCGGCGAGGTGTTCGTCGAGAACATGACGATCCCGATCTACCAGGAAGCCAGCTACAACAACCACGAACCCACCAGGCGCAGGCGCCTGCTGCTCAACGCCAAGGAGATCGGCGAGATCTCCAAGGGCCTCGAGCGGCGCGGCCTCACGCTCGTTCCCCTCAAGCTCTACTTCAAGGGAGGCTGGGCGAAGCTCGAGGTGGCCCTGGCGCGGGGCAAGAAGTTGCACGACAAGCGCGACGACGCGGCGCGGAAGGACGCCAAGCGCGAGATAGACAGGCAGCTCGCCAGGTCGGGGCGCAAGTGAGCTCCGCGCGCTCCGCTCGCATCGGGCGCCTCCTCGGCGTCTGCCTCCTGCTCTGGGTGGTCGCGCTCGCGTTCGCCGAGCCGCGCCTGCTCGTCAACGGCCGCGACATCGCGGCGAACACCACCGAGCTGGTGAAGGGCACGAGCTACGCGCCGGGCGCCGCCCTCGCCCGCGCGCTCGGCGCCGAGCTGACCAACGACCTGGGGCGCGGCATCGTCTCGCTTCAGGTCGGTGGCCGCGTCATGCAGCTCGCCCTGGTGGGGGAGCCGCCCGGCGGCGCCACGACCGAGTCCGTCTGGCTCGACGGCCGCGCCGTCGCGGGCGGCCCGGCCGTCATGACCGGCGGCGAGGTGTTCCTACCGGTCAAGGCCGTCGCCGAGGCCCTCGGAGCCAGCGTCACCTACCTGGCCGACGAGGACACCGTGATGGTCGTCCAGCCGCGGGCGCGCCTCACGGCCATGCGTTCGCAGGCGCGCGGCGGCGAACGTGTCGAGCTGAGCCTCAGCGCGCTCGTGCGCTACTCGACGTTCTTCAACGAGCCGCTCTCCACGCTCCACGTGTACTTGGAACGCACGGACGTCGAGACGCGCCTGCCGACCCTCGAGGGCGAGGCCTTCACGACCACGACGGCGACGGCGACGGCCGGCGCCACCGAAGTGAGGATCCAGCTGCGGCCCGGCACGGACTACCGCGTGTACGCCGTGCCTGATGGCCGCGGCTTCCGCTTGAACGTCGCCCTTGGGGTCGCCGTCGGGGAGACGGAGTCCGAGAAGGTGTACGTGGTCGTCGACCCCGGTCACGGCGGCTCCGACCAGGGGATCGTCACGCCCGGCTTCGGCAGCGAGGCCGTTCTGACCCTGGCGTTCGCGGAGCGTCTGGCCTCGGCGCTGACGGCGCGCGGCATGCGCGTGGCCCTGACGCGCGACCTCGACGCGCTCGTGAACCCGGCCGAGCGCGAGAAGCTCGGCGTCGGCGCGGACCTGTTCATCTCCATCCACGTCGCGCCAGTCGAACTCGGCGAGTTCCGGGCCTACTACCTCGGCGCGGCCGCCAACGTGACGAGCCTCGACATGGCCGTACGGGAGAACGCGACCACCGCGCTGCGCGAGGGCGCCACGGACGCGCTGAGGCGCGAGCTCCTGCTCGGTCTTGTCCCGGACCTCGACGTCGGCAGACGCGTCTCCGAGGCGCTCTCCGGCCGGCTCTTCGCCGTCGGCGGGTACCGGGCGGAGGTCGTCGCGAGCGCGCCCCTCCAGGTCCTAGGCGGCGCCGCGGGCCGCGGGGTGCTGCTCGAGTTCTCGGCCGCCGACCTAGCGTCGGACGGCCTGCCGGAGCGGTTCGCGGACGCCGTCGAACAGCTCGCCCGCGAAGGCGGCATCGGTGCGGCGCGCTGAGCCGCTACGCCCGAGCGCCGGCCCCGCTCTGCCCGTCGAGCAGGCGACCGGACGCGCCGCGCGGCCGACCTGGCTGCGGCTGGCTACCGCAGTCGCGACGCCGCAGGTCCTCGTCGCCGGCATCCTCGCGTTGGGCGCCGTCGGGCTCATCCAGCCGCAGCGGCCGGGGCAGGGTGCGAACCAGGGCGTCATCGAGCGTTCCGACGGGGGGCAGGAGCTGAGCACCCAGGACGTGCGCGTCGTCATGGTCGGTGAGGACGGTTCGGAGCGAAGCCGGAGCGTCAGGCTCGCGCTGCCGCTCGGCGCCTCGCAGCGGCTGGCGGCCGTCGTGGCCGCCCTACGCGACGAGCTCGTACAAGAGGGAGTATGGCCCAACGACCTGCCGTCGCCCCGCGTGTTCGTGGAGACCCTCGACCGACGCGCTGTCGCGGTGATCGACATGCTCGTGCCCACCGGCGTCGCGGTGAGCGTCGCACAGGAGCTGGCGTTGCTCCGTTCGCTCACGGCCACGGCGGAGGCGAACGGAGCGCTGGACGTGCGCTTCCTGCGCGGTGGGGAGCCGACCGGGACGCTGCTCGAGCACGTGGCGGTGCCCGCCGCCCTGTAGGTCCTAGGGGTAGATGCGAGTGAGCATGCGTGGGAAGGGGATGACCTCGCGGAGGTGGTGTGCCCCCGTGACCCAGGCCAGGAAGCGCTCGAGGCCCATGCCGAAGCCGGAGTGGGGCACGCTCCCGAAGCGCCGCAGGTCGAGGTACCAGCCGAAGGCCTCCTCAGGCAGGTCGTGCTCCCGGAGGCGCCTACGCAGCAGGTCGAGGTCGTGGATGCGCTGCGACCCGCCGATGAGCTCGCCGTACCCCTCCGGGCCGATCAGGTCGGCGGCCAACACGCGCGTCGGGTCGCCTGCCACCGGCTGCATGTAGAACGCCTTGGCGGCCGTCGGCCACTTCTCGACGAACACGGGCCTGTCGTAGCGCTCGCCGAGCATGGTCTCATGCGGGGCGCCGAAGTCGTCGCCGAACTGCAAGAGCTCGCCCTGCGTCGCCAGGTAGGCGAGCGCCTCGTCGTACGTGATCCGTGGGAAGTCGCCGTTCGCGCTCGGTTCCAGCTTCGCGACGTCGCGGCCGAGCAGCTCGAGCTCGGCGTGGCGCTTGTCGAGGACCCGGCCGACGAGGTAGGCGACCATGTCCTCCTGGAGCCGCATGTTGCCTTCGTGCTCCAGGTAGGCGACCTCGGGCTCCACCATCCAGAACTCGAGCAGGTGCCTGCGTGTCTTACTCTTCTCGGCGCGGAAGGTGGGCCCGAAGGTGTACACCTTGCCGAGCGCCATGGCGCCGGCCTCGGCGTAGAGCTGGCCGGACTGCGACAGGTAGGCGCTGCCCTCGTCGAAGAGCGAGATCTCGAAGAGGTTGGTCGTGCCCTCCACGGCGGTCGGCATGAAGAACGGCGCGTCGAAGCGCAGGAAACCCCGGTCGGAGAAGAAGTCGTGGATGCCCCGCTCGACCTCGTCGCGCACGCGCAGCATGGCCCATGGCGCCTTGTGCCGCAGGTACAGGTGGCGGTGCTCGAAGAGGAAGTCGACCCCGTGCTCCTTCGGGGTGATCGGGTAGTCGCCGCTGCGTCCGACCAGGGCGACGGAGTCGAGCCCCAGCTCCACGCCGTTCTGGGAGCGCGTGTCGGCCCTGACCTCGCCCGTGACGGCGACGGCGGACTCCTGCGGCAGGGAGCGTGCGAGCTCGAAGACGGCCTCGTCGACCTCGCTCTTGACGAGCACGCCCTGCACGTAGCCACTGCCGTCCCGGAGCTGCAGGAAGGCGATCTTGCCGCTGGAGCGCAGGCCGGTGAGCCAACCGTTGACTTGCACCCGTTCGCCGACGTGACGCGGCAACTCCTCGATGCTGACGATCCTCATGCGAGAGAGTGTAACAACCCGCCGTTCGCGCCCATCGCCTCTTCCAGCGCCGGGACGACGCCGCACGCCTCCACGTCGCCGACGGAAGCGTAGAGCTCGAGCAGCTCGGGCACGGCGTTGGCCATGACCCGCGGGTGACCGACGACCTCGAGCATGGGCAGGTCGTTGTGGCTGTCACCGACGGCCATGACGTCGCTCATCTCCAGGCGCATCTGCTCGGCCAGCTGCTTGACGGCGCTCGCCTTCGAGACGCCCGTCCTCGTGATCGAGACGAAGGCGATGCCCGGCAGCCCCGGCGAGGTAGCCGGGGAGAGCTGGACGCCCGCCGGGGCGACCTCGGCGAAGCCCGTGTAGTCGTCGA
>CAUJFI010000037.1 GCA_963170125.1 Deinococcota bacterium
GGCCGCATGGCCACGGTCGTGCGCGGCGACACGCGCCTGCTGGACTCCCGCATCGAGATCAACTACGGCACCACGCCAGCCGACCTGTTCGACGACGGCACCCAGTACCCGTGCGCCGAGCTGCTCATCCGCTTCGACCGCGACCCGAAAGCAGTCCAGTACGTCATTCGGTTCAAAGGCTTCGGAGGCTACGGAGACCCACGCAACCCGAACCGCGAAATCCGCAACGGCGACCCTACCAAGTGGAGTAGTCAACAGTTCGACGCTTCCCCCACGCCCCTGGGCAACATGTTCGAATACCGTGGCCCCTGTAAGTGGTACGACGGGCAGGGTAGAGCGTGGGACAGCGATATGTACTACGGCGGTAACGGCACCGGGGGTTGGCTCTTGCTAGACACACGCAACAACACGGTGGTCTACGTGTTCTTCACCCTCACGGACTTCGACGGCGACCTCGGCCTAGCAGGGAACGTAGAGCTCTGGACGGATTGGACGGTAGGCGCTTCGATCGAGGTGGAGCCCCTGTACCCAGAAGACCTTCAGAGATAGGTCGGCTAGCTAACTTAGGGCGAGGCTAATGAGGTCGGCTCCCGCGGTGCTCAGGCGCAGGCGCGGGGGCCGGCTTCGCTTGGAACAACAGGTCACTCTGGGCCCCAGGTACGACGACAGCCTATGAGCTACCCGGCAACACATGGCTGGTCCCGTCCGCCAGTTTATGGACGTTGGTGGCGCCTTTCGCACACGCCCAGCGCTCCTCAGCCAGTTAAGGTGAGCCCGCGACCCGTTCATAAGTCTCGGGCGTTCGTCAGGGGGCAGGAGCCGTAGTCATGGCAGCTACAGGCAAGGAGGCGCAGCGCGCGGAGCTGCACAGGACGATTTGGCGTATCGCCAACGACCTGCGCGGCTCGGTGGACGGCTGGGACTTCAAGACCTACGTGCTCGGCATGTTGTTCTACCGCTTCGTCTCAGAGAACCTGGCCGACTACCTCAACCGCTTGGAGCGCGCGGCGGGCGAGGTCGGTTTCGAGTACGCCGAGTTGCCTGACGATCAAGCGGAAGGCGGGCGTACAGCCACCGTCGAGGAGAAGGGCTTCTACATCCTGCCTTCCGAGCTCTTCCGCAACGTACGCAGGCGCGCCGCCAACGATCCGAACCTCAACGAGACCCTCGAGCGGGTGTTCAGGAACATCGAGGGCTCGGCCGTGGGCTACGAGAGCGAGCACGACCTGAAGGGTCTGTTCGACGACCTCGACGTGAACAGCTCCAAGCTCGGCAACACCGTCGCGAGGCGCAACGAGAAGCTCGTCAAGCTGCTCGACGCCATCGGCGACCTGCCGTTGGGTGACTTCGCGGACAACGCCATCGACCTGTTCGGCGACGCCTACGAGTACCTGATGCAGATGTACGCCTCACAGGCCGGCAAGTCGGGCGGCGAGTACTACACGCCGCAAGAGGTCTCCGAGGTCCTGGCGAGGATCGCCGTCGTCGGCAAGGAGCGCGTCAACAAGGTCTACGACCCCGCGGCGGGCTCGGGTTCGTTGCTGCTCAAGTTCGCCAAGGTGTTGGGGCCGGAGAACGTTGGCGGGTTCTACGGTCAGGAGATCAACCTGACCACCTACAACCTCGCCAGGATCAACATGTTCCTGCACGACGTGAACTACACGAAGTTCGACATGGCCCACGGCGACACCCTCACCGACCCGCAGCATTGGGACGACGAGCCGTTCGAGGCTATCGTCTCCAACCCGCCCTACTCCATCAGGTGGGAGGGCGACAGCAACCCGCTGCTGATCAACGACGAGCGCTTCGCTCCTGCCGGCGTGCTCGCCCCGAAGTCGAAGGCCGACCTCGCCTTCACCATGCACATGCTGGCGTGGCTGGCCGTGAACGGCACTGCCGCGATCGTCGAGTTCCCTGGCGTTCTCTACCGCGGTGGCGCGGAACGGAAGATCCGCAAGTACCTCATCGACAACAACTTCATAGATACCGTCATCCAACTCCCGCCCGACCTGTTCTTCGGCACCACCATCGCGACCTGCATCATCGTGCTCAAGCGGTCCAAGACCGACAACGCGGTGCTGTTCATAGATGCTTCGGCCGAGTTCACGCGCGTTGGCAACAAGAACAAGCTGCTGCCGGCGAACCAGCAGCACATTGTGGATACCTTCGTGACTCGCACGGACGTGGACCACGTCGCAAAGCTGGTGTCCAACGAGGCCATCGCTGAGAACGAGTACAACATCGCCGTGTCGTCGTACGTGGAGCCGGAGGACACGCGCGAGGAAGTGGACATCAGGGCTCTGAACGCCGAGATCGCGCGCATCGTGGCGCGTCAGGCGGAGCTGCGGGCGTCCATCGACGCGATCGTCGCCGACTTGGAGGGGGAGTCTCCATGAAGGCCGGACCGACTGGCGAGGTGGTGCTGTATCAGCGTGAGGACGGCGCACCAACCGTCGAGGTTCTTTCTGACGGCGACACCGTCTGGTTGACACAGCAGCAGATCGCTGAGCTGTTCGAGACGTCTCGCACGAACATCGTCGAGCACATCCAACACGTCTACGAAGAGGGTGAACTGAGCGAAGAGGCAACCAGTCGGAAATCCCGACAGGTTCGAACAGAGGGCTCGCGCCAGGTCACTCGAGAGCTTCCCTATTACAACCTAGACCTCATCATCTCCGTCGGTTACCGGGTCAAGAGCAAGGTCGCCACCCAGTTCCGCATCTGGGCCACCGAGCGCCTGCGCGACTACCTCGTCAAGGGCTACGCGATCAACGAGCAGCGGCTAGCGCAGCTCGGCTCCATCGTGCAGATCCTCGGTCGGTCGAGCCACGAACTCGTCGCCGGGGTCGCCGACGTGCTGGCGCGCTACGTGCCCGGCCTGACGCTCCTGCGCGACTACGACGAGGGCAGCCTTGCCGCGCAGCCGCACGCCATGCCTGGTTGGACGCTCACGCTGGCTGAGGCGCGCGCCGTCATCCGGCAGGTAGCGGCCGAGTTCCCGGACGACGCACTGTTCGGCAACGAGCCCGGGCACGGGCTCGGCACCGTGGTCGCAACGATCTACCAGGGTTTCGGCGAGCACGACCTCTACCCGACCGTGGAAGATAAGGCCGCCAACCTCCTCTATCTTGTCGTCAAAGACCACCCGCTCTCGGACGGCAACAAGCGCAGCGCCGCCGCCCTGTTCGTGACGTTCCTCGCCCGCAACGGCCTGCTGGAGAACGCCCATGGCCAGCCACGCATCACGAACAACGCCCTCGCCGCGATAACCCTCATGGTCGCGATGAGCGACCCGCAAGAGAAGGACCTCATGACCGCACTGCTCGTTCGGATGATCGTGGAGGGCGGAGCGTGAGTCGGGTCGATGAGTTGGTGGCGGAGTTGGCTCCAGAGGGAGTGAAGCAGGTACCGCTCTCGGCCGTGGCCAACTATTCAGACACCCGAATTGAAGCGGCCAAGCTGGATGAGAGGACCTTCGTTGGCGTCGACAACCTTTTGGCAGACAAGGGTGGCAAAACAGATGCTAGCTATCCCCCTAACTCTGCACGGCTGACCGCCTATGAGGCAGGCGATATCCTTCTCGGAAACATACGACCTTACCTCAAGAAAGTGTGGCTTGCGACTGAGGTCGGAGGTTGTAGCGGAGATGTCCTCGCCATCCGTATCTCTAAGATGCACCGTACGCTCATCGAGCCGAGGTATCTCTACTACGTTCTTTCGGCCGACGACTTTTTTGCCTATAGCATGCAACACGCCAAGGGCGCGAAAATGCCACGCGGAAATAAGGCGGCCATCCTAAGCTATCGGATCCCAGTCCCACCCATCGCCGTCCAGCGCGAGATCGTGCGAATACTGGACCAGTTCACTCAGCTGGAAGCGGAGCTGGAAGCGGAGCTGGAAGCGCGACGTCGACAGCTCGACTTCTATCGGAATCGCCTGTTGAGCTTCCGCGACGCGGGGGGGGTCCAGTGGAAACAAATGGGTGACCTGGCAGAGTACAAGTACGGCCTTACGGCTAGCGCTAACGACTCCGGCGCTTTCCGGCTCCTTAGGATCACAGATATAGATGCGTGGGGCAAGCTCCGGCAGTCTGATGAGAAATTCGTTTCAGCGTCGCTCGTCTCTGATGAGTATGTCGTGAAACCGGGCGATATTCTTATGGCACGCACTGGGGCGACATTCGGTAAGACCATGCTCGTCACTTCGTCGCAGGCCGCGGTTTTCGCTTCGTACCTGATACGAATCCGCTTCAAGGAGGGCAACTTAGACCCGACATTCTACTGGCACTTCGCTCAGAGCTCGCTCTATTGGTCTCAGGCCAACGCAATAGTCAGCAGCGGAGGGCAGCCGCAGTTCAATGCCAATGCCCTGAAGGTAGTGCGAGTCCCTCTGCCGCCTCTTGACGAGCAGTTGAAGGTCGCGTCACTCCTCGACAACTTCGACACCCTAGTCAACGACCTCAGCATCGGCCTCCCCGCCGAGCTCAACGCTCGCCGCAAGCAGTACGAGCACTATCGCGATCGGCTCCTTACCTTCGACGAGGCCGCCTGATGGCGTCCGTAGTTCCGGTCAACGTGCAGGTGCCCGCAGATGCGACTGCTCCGATGATCGCCGACTTCGTTGAGCACGCGCTTCGGGTCGCGTACGTTCACCGGCGTGACGTGCACAACCTGCGCGACACCGATTGGGCTGCTCCCGGCGTCTACGTGCTGCTGACTGATGACGGTAGCGGGAGCGTGTACGTCGGCAAGGCCGTATGGCTCCGCGCAAGGCTCCTGCAACACCGCGCGAAACCGAAGCTGCCATGGCGTAGAGCGGTCATCCTCAAACGGGATACCTCGCATGGTTTCAACAGCGCGGAGATCGGCTACCTGGAAGGGCGTCTATCGGCCGAGCTCGAGGCGACTCAAGACCTGACCGTCATCAAGGGTAAGGCAGACCAGGACCTAACGCTTCCTCCTCACATGCTGCTGTCTCTCGACGCAATACTTCCAAGCATGCTGGCCGCAGTAAGGCTAGCCGGGCTCGATGTCCGTAGAGCAAGCGACGCGGATGACGGGCACCCAGCGACGACCTCAACCTCGGTGAGGACGAACACGTTCATCCCGGGAACGGTCGCGGACCTGCTCGCCAGCGGCCTCTTGCAGGCCGGCGCAGAGTTGCACTTGAATCAGGGAGGCAAGGTCGGAACGGGAAAGGTGACAACTTCAGGCGAGATCATCGTGAACGGCGTGGCGTACTCATCGCCCAGCAAGGCGTCGGCAGTAGCGTTAGGTCTCAGGGCGAGCAACGGCTGGGAGACATGGCACGTAGGGAGCCTGTCGGGGCCAAAGCTGGCAACGCTCCGGTCTCAGTTGCCACCTCCCGTTGAGGAGGCGTGAGGTCGGACAAGGCATTCAAGGCGTAAGAGGCAGCCCAATCACGGTGCGACAGTCGCCGTGACCCGACCGAGGATGTGTCATCGATACACTGCTCCGCTCGAGCGATCACTTGTGCGGGCAGCAAGACCTGGTCGATGACGCGATGTGACTTATGAACGGTACGCCTTGCCTGGGAAGGTCGGACCTCGCACGTATCTCACGCCTGGTCCCCTAGTACCGACCTTCACCAAGAGTCCCCGCGCCTGCAGGTCGCGCAGCATGTCTCTGGCCGTGAAAACATCGATGTCGAACAGCCTTCGCAATGTCTGGTTCGTGATGTGGTCGTACTCCCGCAGGTGTTGTATCACTTTGTCGTCCGCACCGTCAGCCATCCTCCGGTGGTACCTAACTGCTAAGCCGAGTCCAGTGAGTGCAGAAGTCGTTAGCACGTAGCGCGGGAACGGCTTGCTAGACGTACGCTTAGTAGGTTCGATGAGCGCCGACTTGTACGTCCGATCGAGCGTGACCTGCGCTTCAGCGGGTGAACGTTGAAAGAGTGGAGCCATCGCCGCTGCATCGATGCTACGAGTCGTACAAAGCGCGTCCAACACAAGCAAAGCCTCTATGTCCGCTCCTAGTCCATCAGGAAGGCCGCCGTTCACGAAGCGTGCGAACGCATCGTTTCCTATCCCGCCCGGGACGAGGACCTCAACTGTCTCATCGGCGCTCGTGAAGATCGGAGGTTTCTTGCCGCCCTGGAGTAGGAAGCGGTAGGCACGGTCGATGCCTTGCCCCGCCCTCTCGGCGACCTGGAGTGCAGTGACTGCCTCCAGGAGCAGGCGGTTCCTTGGGGTTGATGGGTGGCTCAAGATGTTTCCCGTGGTCACACCGAACACCAAGCCGCCTGGACTCGTGATCTTCAACTGCTCTTCTGATTGTTCGACGTCGACAGATCCAGGCAGTTGGTAATCTCTATGAACGAAGGCGTTGACCACCAGTTCTCGTACAGCTTCCTTCGGGTAGTCCTGAAGCTGAAGTTGGACGCCGCCCGCAAGGTTCAAGGGACGGATTGACCTGCGAGTATCGACCGCATCGATGGCTTGCTCTACACCGGCAAGGAGCGGGCGAGCGGCCCGGAAGCGGGCGGTGGCCTCGGCACCAGGGAAGGGGCGGTACTGGTAGGAGTACCCGTACGTGGGTACGAGGTTCCTGAGATCCTCTTCCTCCCCGATCAGGAGCAGGCCCGCGCGCGTAAGCTCGCCGTTGGACCGCGTAAGGCGGAGATCACGAAGGATGGTGATGGAGTCCCGCTCCGCCAGTTCGTTACGGCCAGCTGCGCGCAACAGGCGTCTGACCCGCGCCATCTCCTCCTCTGCGTACTTCTTGGTACCGGCGGGTTCAGCGGACCAGTCGTAGTGGCCTCGGGCCGACAGCGCCTGGCGTTGTTGTTCTGGTAGGAACGGTTGACACGAGGTACCTACGCGCCTAGTCGCCGTCCCCCGCGCGTTGGAGTAGAGCGTGGCACCTACGGGTACGGTTACTACTAGGAGGCGATGGCCCTTAACGACATGCTCCTGTACAGGCACGGACAACCCGGGCCTGGTCCGCTCGTAAACACCGGACACTACGACGCGTCTCGTCAACTTGGACGAGACGCCTATCAGTGCCGCAGTGCCCGGCATCTTGTCCGCAACGCCGACTACTATCGTTCCGCCTTCGGAGTTGGCCAAGCAGACGACAGCATCCGCGATGAGATCAAGAGTGCCTTTCAGGCTCTCGCGTTCCTCCTTGAAATCAAGCGTCTCAGACTCCAAGTCGCTGGCACGTGCGCCTTGGAGAATCGGGTTCATGAGATCCTCGATGCTTGCCACGAGATTGAGGATAGTTTGATAGGGCGTCGAGTGTCAACAGCATATCAAACTTTCTCAAACTCCATCGCGGTGACGTCATGTGCGCTCGTTTACCTCAACAGGCTCACTGACCAATAGACCCCGAGAAGGTCGCAGACCCTACCGACACCTCGCTCCGGAGCCAAGCTAGTTTGTCGTTGTTGGATTACTCAGCCCGAGCGATGACACCCATGCCGCGAGCTGCGATCGGGCGCTAACCCATGCCTAACCCTCGCTAAGACCCCATCGCAATCTCCGCCGAGAGTACGGTAGTCGCCGAGTACGTACCAGACGCCACGCCGGAAGAGGCGTACCAATCATCTGCAAAACGCCTCGTGGCAAACCTGCAGAATGCGTGATGAAAACGTTGCATAATGCCTTATGGCCCCCACCTACCGCCCAAGGCTTCTCGACCGTGCCCTGACGTCGCGTCTCGCGGCGGCCGGTGCCGTCGTGATCGAGGGAGCGAGAGGCACAGGCAAGACCGCGACCGCCATGCAACGGGCCGCCAGTTTCGCCTTCCTGGACACAGACGTAGACCTTAGGCGGTTGGTCGACGTAGACCCCACACTGGTACTCGAGGGACAGCGTCCCCGGCTTCTGGACGAGTGGCAAGTCGCACCGAAGCTCTGGAACCACGTCCGGAGGGCCGTGGATGAGGCCCGCTCCCCTGGCCAGTTCATACTCACCGGGTCAGCGGTGCCAGTCGATGACGCCACACGTCACTCCGGGGCGGGGCGGTTCTCCCGCCTGAGGTTGCGAACGCTCACCATGTTCGAGACCGGGCACTCGCCAGGAACGGTCTCCAGCGAGGCGCTTCTGGCAGGCGAGCCGGTCGCGGCCACGCCAAGCGACCTCAACCTTCGCGACCTCGTTGCTCGCATGGTACGCGGTGGCTTCCCCGGCGCGCTCGACCTCTCACAAGACGCCGCCCGCCGCTTCAACCTCGATTACCTCGACCAGATGTCACGGCTCGACGTCGAAAGCGACGGTCGTGTCGACCACGACCCGATCAGGGTGGCGGCGCTGCTGCGGTCACTCGCACGGAACACAGCAACAGAAGCGCGCGTCGCGACGCTGTTGGCCGACCTTGCCGGAGAGGAACCCAGCGCATCGCGCAGTACTATCGAGGCTTACCTGAAGTCGCTCAGGCGTGTGTTCCTCCTAGAAGAACAGCCGGCTTGGTCTACTGCGCTGCGTTCGGCAGCGAGGTTGAGGAAGGCCCCGAAGCGACACCTCGTCGACGTCGCACTCACAGCGGCAGCGCTCGACGCCGACGAAGCACGCCTGTTGCGAGACCCGAACTCGCTTGGGCTGATGTTCGAATCGTTCGTCTTCCAGCACCTGCTCACGTACTTCGACGGGCTTGACGCCACCGTCTTCCACTACCGCGATAGCAACGGACTCGAGGCAGACGCTATCGTCCAAGTCAGGTCCGGAGCGTGGTTGGCGATAGAGGTGAAGCTCGGCACCGGGCAGATAGACGCCGCGGCCGAGAACCTACTGAAGGTGCAAGGGCTGGTCGCTGGGATCTCGCCCGCTGCGCTCGTTGTCGTCGTTCCCACCGGTTACGCGTACACGCGCCCCGATGGAGTGCGCGTCGTGCCGTTGTCGCTGCTCGGCCCGTGAGCCCGGCTGTGAACATAAGCGCCGTAAATCGGATGCCGCGCTGGTACGCTCTCACTCGTAGATACCGGTCAGGTGACGACGTTCGGGCGAAACCACAGAGAACAGCGTCGCCTGCTCCCCCACGTATCGCCACCTCGAGTAGAAGCGGATCGCAGATGGCATCGGCACATGGGTCACAGGAACAACTCCGTTGGCGTCGCACCGTTCGCCCGGAGCCGATCACGAGTTCGTCGTTGTTGGGTTCTCCAACCCGAGCGATGACAACTCCCCATGCCTCGAGCTGCGATCGGGCGCGTACCCATGCCTAACCCTCGCTACGACCCCATCGCTATCTCCGCCGAGAGTACGGTGGTCGCCGAGTACGTACCAGACGTCAAGCCGGAAGCGGCGTACCAATCAGAGGCGGCGCTGGAGCGCGAGCTGATCCGGCTTCTCGAGTCACAGGCGTACGAGCACCTGAAGCTGACGTCCGGGGAACAACTCGTGGCGAACCTCCGCTCCCAGCTCGAAGCGTTGAACGGCCTCACGTTCAGCGATGGCGAGTGGCAACGGTTCTTCACCGAGAAGATCGCTGGCAGGAACGACGGCATCGTCGAGAAGACCGTCCGGCTTCAGGAAGACCATGTGCAGCTCCTCGAGCGTGACGACGGCACGAAGAAGAACGTCACGCTGCTCGACAAGCGGAACGTCCACAACAACCGCTTGCAGGTAGTGAACCAGTACGAGGCCGCCAGGGCGGACCGGGCCAACGAACACTCGACCGGCGCCCGCTACGCCAACCGCTACGACGTCACCATCCTGGTCAACGGCCTACCGATGGTGCACGTAGAGCTCAAGCGGCGCGGCGTGGACATCCGTGAGGCGTTCAACCAGATCGACCGGTACCAGCGCGACAGCTTCTGGGCCGGTTCTGGGCTGTTCGAGTACGTGCAGCTGTTCGTCATCAGCAACGGCACGCTGACGAAGTACTACTCGAACACCACGCGCAGCCAACACCTCAAGGAAGGCCAGGGGCGGGGTAAGGGCCGTAAGACCTCCAACAGCTTCGAGTTCACGTCGTGGTGGGCGGACGCTCAGAACAAACCGATACAAGACCTCTCGTCGTTCGCGAAGACCTTCTTCGCCAAGCACACGCTGCTCAACATCCTCACCCGCTACTGCGTGCTCACCGCCGACCGGCTGCTGTTGGTCATGCGGCCGTACCAGATCGTGGCGACCGAGCGGATCTTGCGCAAGATCGCGATCGGGACCAACTACCGGCGGCTCGGCACCGCCGACGCGGGCGGTTACGTGTGGCACACCACCGGCTCGGGTAAGACCCTCACCTCCTTCAAGACGGCGCAGCTCGCCACCCAGGTGACGAGCGTCGACAAGGTGTTGTTCGTGGTCGACCGCAAAGACCTCGACTACCAGACGATGCGGGAGTACGACCGGTTCCAGAAGGGCGCGGCGAACTCCAACACCTCGACAGCCGTGCTCAAGGCGCAACTCGAGGACCCTGGCGCGCGGATCATCATCACCACGATCCAGAAGCTCGCCACTTTCATCAAGGCGAACAAGGGACACCCCGTCTTCGCCGGGCACCACGTCATCATCTTCGACGAGTGCCACCGCTCGCAGTTCGGCGACATGCACACCGCCATCACCAAGGCGTTCAAGCGCTACCACCTGTTCGGCTTCACGGGCACGCCCATCTTCACCGCCAACGCCCCGACTGGCGGCAACCCGCGGCTGAAGACCACGCAGCAGGCCTTCGGCGAGCGGCTGCACACCTACACGATCGTCGACGCCATCACCGACAAGAACGTGCTGCCGTTCCGGATCGACTACGTCAACACCGTGAAGAGCGGTGACTTCATCGACAAGGACGTGGCTGCCATCTACAGGGAGAGGGCGCTGCTCGCTCCCGAACGGATCGCCCAAGTGGTGCGCTACACACTGGAGCACTTCGATCAGAAGACCAAGCGCTCCTCGACCTACGACCATTGGGTCGTGGCGAACGTCGGCCAGGCAGTGCGTGGCCGCCGGCGGGCCGAAGAGGTCCGTGAGCGCAAGCGTGTGCGCGGCTTCAACGCCATCTTCGCGACGGCGTCGATCGAGGCCGCCCGCCTTTACTACGACCAGTTCCGGGTCCAGCAAGCGCAGCTTCCCCTGGAGCAGCGACTGAAGGTCGGGCTCATCTACTCGTTCGGGGCCAACGAAGCCAATGATGACGGCTTCCTCGATGTGGAGTCGTTCGACGCCGACCAGCTCGGGGCCGACGCGCGCTCGTTCCTTGACGGGGCGATCCGGGACTACAACGAGGTGTTCAGTACCAGCTACGACACCAGCGACGATCGCTTCCAGAACTACTACAAGGACCTCTCGCAGCGGCTGAGGAACCGCGAGCTCGACCTGGTCGTCGTGGTCAACATGTTCCTCACAGGCTTCGACGCCACCACGCTGAACACGCTCTTCGTCGACAAGAACCTGCGTGCCCACGGTCTCATTCAGGCGTACTCGCGCACCAACCGCATCCTGAACTCCGTGAAGACCTACGGCAACGTCGTCTCCTTCCGCAACCTCGAGGACGAGACGAACTCAGCGCTTGAGCTGTTCGGCAACAAGGACGCCCGCGGGGTCGTGCTCCTGCAGCCGTTCGGTCACTACTACGAGGAGTACGCGAAGAAGGTCGGCGAGCTCTTGGCGTCCTTCCCTCTCGGCGCGCCCATCGTCGGGGAGAGTGCGCAGCAGGCGTTCGTCGGGCTGTTCGGGCAGGTCCTACGGCTGGAGAACATCCTCACCGCGTTCGACGACTTCGCAGGCTGCGAGATGCTCAGCCTCCGCCAGGGCCAGGACTACCGCAGCGTCTACCTCGACCTCTACACCGAGTTCCGCAAGGAGGGCGGGGCGGACAAGGAGTACATCAACGACGACCTCGTCTTCGAGATCGAACTCATCAAGCAGGTCGAGATCAACGTCGACTACATCCTCATGCTGGTGCAGAGGTTCCGCGAGCGCCACGGCCACGGCCAAGACGTTGAGGTCCGCGCCGAGATATCGCGCTCCGTCGACGCCAGCCCCACGCTGCGCAGCAAGAAGGACCTCATCGAGACGTTCATCGACTGCGTGTCGGTCGACGGGCGCATCGACGACGAGTGGCAGGCCTTCATCGCCGCCAAGCGCGAGGCCGAACTCGACACGATCATCGCTAGCGAGGAGCTACGCCCCGACGAGACGCGCGAGTTCCTCGCCCGGGCGTTCGAGGACGGAGCGCTGCACACGAGCGGCACAGCCATAACCGAGGTGCTGCCGCCTGGGCGGCGGTTCGGCGGCGGCGCGAACCATGGCGAGAAGAAGCAGCGAGTGATCGAGCGGCTCTCCAAGTTCTTCGAGAGGTTCTCCGGGCTGTGAGAGCGGCGGGCCCATCAGGGCTCATCCTCGGGGTAGTACGGGACCACCTCGAACGTGGCGCCGCGCGCCCACTCCCACCAGAGGTCCGCGGCCGCGCCCAGGTCCTCATCGTCGTGGTAGTCGACGGCACTGAAGAGCATGAGCAGCATCGTCTCGTTCCTCGCGTCGTAACCACCGCCGCCCATCGCCTCGTCGGGCTCTGTCGCTGGCCAGTCGGCGGGGTCGCCCCCGAAGAAGCCGTTGTACCAGGCGCACGTGCCGCGGTAGTCGGAGACGTTGGCGCCGATCGCGTTGTCCATGAGGTAGTCGACGTTCCCGTTGCCCGTGCGGAGGTAATAGTTCGGGTTGCGCGCATCGTCGACGCCGCCCATGCCCCTGACCCTGACTTCGTACCCGATCGCCCGCGGATCGCGCGGGAAGCGGAGCAGCATCTCCACGCACGGGAACGTCTCGCCGGACTCGTACATGTCAGCTGGAGTGGCGCCCTGGTTGACCTCTAGGCGCGAGTCGATGACGCGCGTGTCGCCCCGCACCACAGCCGCCAAGTGAGCTATCGGCTTGGCCCCGGCCGGGATGCTCATAGCGCCCGCCGGCACCTCGAACACCTCTACGCTCACGTTGTCGCGGTCCGTGTCCCGGATGTCCGCGGGCGAGTTGTGGAAGTACCAGACCTCGTGCTCCTTGGTGTCGAGCACCTTCGCGTCTGGAAGCAGCAGGTCGCTGAGGAGCCCGTGATCGCCCGTGGTGGTCCACCGGTAGCGGTAGTTACCGCTCGTGGTGCCCCTAGGCAGAACCGTGAACTTCACGGAGGACTCGGTCTTCGTGACGACGCCCTCTTCCGGAGAGAGCACGAACAGGGCCGGTGCCGAGACGGCGGACCAAGCGACCTCGGGCCAGGACGCGCTCAAGTCGTACATGACCTTCCCGACGTCGGTGCCTACCAGCACCGCCTCGACGACCGCCACTATCGCCGAGGCCCTCGCCCGTGAGGCGAGGCGCGCGTCCAACGCGTCGATGGACGCCTTGTTCTGGGCGCTCTCCGCTAACGCGTCGCGGATCATGTTCGCCATGTCGAGCCGGTAGGCGCTGTTCTCCACCATCTCCTGGAGCACGAACTTCATGCCCTGCACGTAACCGGTGGGCCCGGCCCTCAGGTAGACGCCCAGGCCCATCAGGTGCTTGTCGTAGATCAGGCGCACGCGCTCGCGCATCTTCGAGAGCTTCGCCGCGTCGAGCTGCGCCATGCTGCCGAGGCCGTACACCTCGACGAGTGGCACGAGGATCTGGTTCAAGAAGAGGTCCACCGACTTGTCGAACGCGATGTCGTCCCAGGCGTCATGCTCTCCCGCGAAGCGCGGGTCGGTCATGATGGGCGAGCTACCACCTGCCGCGCTCGGCCCCACGAGGACGAGCTCGTAGCGCGTGCGCTGTGCCCCCTCGTGGCCGCCGAGGCGCAGGGGCTCACTCGTCTCCGGCCCCCACGGGGCGTCGAAAGTTACCGCGTCCCAGAGGGCGTTCAACAGCTCGAGCTGGTCGGTGGCCGGAACGTCGACCTGTTCGACGAGCTTGGGCGGGCTCACCTCGGTCTCCGCACCGTCGAGGTCCTCCCAGCTCACCTCGTAGGCGAGCAGGGCGGCGGGGCGGCGGTAGGAGTTCTGCGCCACGACACCCGCCCCGGAAGGGTTGTGCACGACCTCGACCCCGGACTGCGGGGTGCTCGGCTCGACGATGATGTTGCTCGAGTCGTCGGCCGCGGGACCCACGGCGCCACCCGCGGCACCGCCGAGAGCGGCGGCGCGTGCGCCGGCGGCCAAGGCGGCGATGTCGGCGCGGGAGACTAGCGCGGCGTACGCGGCCTCGAGGGCGGCCGACATGCCCGCGTCGGGCTCCGCCAACCCGTTACCTCCGCCCGCCAGTTGACGCTCCAGCTCTGCCGCCACTTGGGCGACCTCGGGCTCGTTCGCTAGGAGCGACCGGACCTTGTCCTGGAAGGCCGGAGGCAGCCACATGCCGCCAACCGCGTAGTAAAGGAGCCCCTGGGCCGTGGAGGTGACGGACGCGTCGGCCGTCGAGCCGCTCGTGAGGCCGAGCAGGAGGAGGTCGCCCGCCGCCGTCTCCACTCCGAGCTCGCTCACCGCGCCGCCGAACACGTCCGCGCTGAAGGCGCCGCTCGGCGAGACGGGGTAACTGCCCAGCGGAGTAGTGACGTTGAGGGTGGAGAGGTCGTAGCCGGCGCCAGGCGGGAGCTGGACCTTGCCCTCCACCGTGCGCACCGCCCCCGGGGCGGGGACCGGCTGCCCGCCGCAGCCCGCCAGGACGAACCCGAAGCACAGCGCGAGCGCCAGGCGGCCGCACGTGTGTCGCAACACCATGCCGGTTGTCATGCACCCGAGTATGGTCGGTGCGTCATTAAACGAGGCTTAAACCATGTTGAACTAGGTATCTGGGTAGGCCGTGATCAGCCCTCTTTACGGTGGCGCCGCCGGCGCCCACCTCCCGCGGCCAACCTCTTGCGACGCGGGCCACCACCTTCCCAAGAGCACCGCCCGGAGCAGGGCTGCTGCTGACCTATGCCCTACCGGGTCCCGGTGGGTACACGAGTCCGGCGTCGGCCGCCGTGACGCGTCCGCGCATGCCGGCGGCGAGAACGATAGCGACGCAGCACTGCACGACAACGAAGGTCCAGAAGAGGGTCGCGCCAGAGGTCATGGCGCCGCTGTACGCGATGGCCACGTCGGTGACCGCGTGGAAGACGGCCGCCAGGAGCACGCTGCCCCGCGCCCGATCGAAGAGCCACGTGATGATCACGGACGTCGCGAGTATCGAGAGCATGAAGCCCACGAACGGGATCCTCGCCTGGAACGTGGCGCGTGTGAAGAACAGAGGCAGGTGCCACACTCCCCAAATGAGACCGAGGACGATCGCCGCCCCCAACGGGCTCAGCGCCGCCTGCAACCTGGGCAGCGCGAAACCGCGCCAGGCCGTCTCCTCCGTGATCAGGAACAGCCAGAGGTTCAACGCCAGTATGCCGGGCAGAGCCGCCGCCGCGACCTCGACCCCCACGTTCAAGGGATGCCCCGCGAGCGTCCCGACGAGGGCCGCTACCGTCGCGGTCGCCGGCGTGAGCGCGGCGGCGAGGACCCAGACCCACCAGGGGCCACGGACTCGGACGAGGCGCACGAGGAGGTCCCTCACCGCTGGCCAGCCGCCACTCAGGGCGGCGACGCCGTACGTGGCGACGGTGAGCCCCAACCAGAAAGCGAGCGAGCTAGGCACGTGCCAGCCGAGCGCCCCTTGCTGCTCCAGGATGGTCGTGAGCCAGACGCCCCATGGCAGAGCGAACGCCAGGACGAAGAACGGGATCAGGGCACGCTGTCTGTTCATTCATATCTCCTTAGGCGACTCCGGGCCGGTGCCGGGGCGCTCTGCGCGCGACCTGCGCGTCAGGAACAGTTCGACGATGAAGAGCAAGACCCACAGGTACTTCGCGGCGTCGGCGTTCAGGAACGCCACCGGCACCGAAGCGAGGAACACGACGGGAACGGCCAGACTGCGCGCGGTGATGAACCTGAACAGGGCGCGGTCCACCGCCGGGTTCAGGAGGCCATCGCGCCATGCGAACAGCCATAGCCCCGCCTGAGCCAAGCCGATGGCGGCGAGGATGACCGCGTAGACGGTAACGGCCAGGGGTTCCTCGGCGTACCGCACGAGCAGCGAGGTGCCGTAGGGCACAAGGCCCACGAGCAGCAGGGCGACCAGGTTCAGGCGCAGCAGTCCGATGGTGAAGCGGTCTAGGACGGTGAAGAGCCGGTGGTGCATGAGCCAGTAGGCGCCAACGACCATGAACGACAGGGCATAGGCGGCCACCTGCACCCACTGCCCAAGTACGGCGGCCGGGAGTTCGGCGGCCGGAACCCGTGGGACCTCGATCGTGAGGGCGAGCAGCGTCATGGCGATCGCGAACACCGCGTCGCTGAAGGCGGCCGCCCGCTCCGTCTTCTCGCCCGAGCCGGCCAACGCGAAGTACCGATCGTAAGCACTCATCGTCATGCCCCGGATCCCGCGGCCCTGACACGGGCGCGCCTGCTGGTTCGACGGTGAAGTGTACTACCGGGCGGAACGGGGTGGCGCCGGCCGGTCACAGCACAAGGTCCAACACGACCAGGGCGAAAGGCCTCCTGGGCAAGGTTTCATTAGACAAGCGCCCGCGAAGGGCGTATTATCATACAGCGACAGCATCAAAATGCAGCCGTTAAGGCTTCGATTGCGAGGGCATCCATGCGTTCCTGTAACTCCTCACCTACCGGTCGGACACGTTCGCGCAGGTCCCACGCGAACCGGTTGGCCAAGTTCGGGCAGTTGACCGTCGTGCTCGCCGCGCTGAGCTTCCTCGGCGCCGCGTTCGCACAAGCGACCGGCGGCACTGCCACCGTCCTCCTGCCGGAGGACCTGCCGACGCTGAACCCATACTTGAGCACCGCTCTGATAACCATGCAGGTCTCCCCGGCCATCATCGAGCCGATGCTGACCGTCGACCCAACAGGCGATTACGTGCCGGTCATGGCCGCGCGGGTGCCGACGCCCGAGAACGGCGACGTCTCGGAGGACGGCTTGCGCGTGCGGTGGACGCTGGCACCCGGCCTCGTGTGGTCGGACGGCATGCCCGTCACGTCCGACGACATCCTGTTCACGTACGCCGCCGCCACCGAAGGCGCCGACTCCGTGCGCGCGGGGCTGTTCGCCAAGGTGGAGTCCGTGACGGCCGTCGATACTTCCACCGTGGACGTGGCCTACAGCGAGTACGACTCGAGTTATCTCGACCTGTTCCAGTACGGCATCCTGCCGCGCCACGCGACGGGCGACCTGGCCGCCATGCCAAGCTGGGAGTTCAACCGCGCGCCCGTCGGCACGGGTCCGTTCGTGCTCAACGCCTGGCGCGCCGGCGATCGCATCGTCATGGACCGCAACGACCACTACCGCACGGCAGGCAGGCCGTACCTCGACCAACTCGTGTTCATGGTGGTGCCAAGCGAAGAGACCCGCGTGGCCATGATGGTCAGAGGCGACGCTGAGCGGATGCTGTGGCCAGGCGCGAACCAGCGCGACACCCTGCTCGAGTCGGGCAACGTCAACTACGTGCTGGTCCCCTCCATCTACATCCTGCGGATGTTCCTCAACCTCGGGGAGCGCGGTAACCCCGTGATCGGCCAGGCGCCGCACCCCATCCTCGGCGACCTGCGCGTCCGGCAGGCGCTTGCTTACGGCATCGACTACGACCTGATCATCGATGTCCTGGCCGAAGGCCGGGTCCAACGTGCGACCTCGCCCTTCGAACTCGGTTGGTACACGTGCGAGGTAGACGCGCGCTCGTACGACCCGGCCAGGGCCGCCGCGCTCCTGGACGAGGCCGGCTGGGTGATGGGCGACGACGGCGTGCGCGTGGCGCGCGGAGCGCGCTACGCTGCCGATGGCACACGCCTGAGCTTGAGCGTGATGGGTTACACCGACTTCCGCCTACTCGAACAGACCGAGCTCGTGATAGCGGACATGTACTCCGAACTCGGGATCGAACTCAACGTCAAGAACGTGGAGCAGAGCGTGCTGTTCGGGGGCTGGTCGGATAGGGCCGCGCGCAAGACGGGTGATTACGACATCCTCATGTACGACACGGGCGCGGGCATCAACCCGCAGGCCCACGTCTTCGAACTACTGGCCTCCAGTCGAATCCCCTCCGAAGAGAACGGTGGCGCCGGCGGTAACTACAGCCGGTGGAGCAACGCCAACGTCGACGCCTGGCTCGCCGACGCCGGCAGCAACCCGAGCCTCAGCGTGCGCAAGGCGGATTACTGCAACATCGCCCAAGCGATCAACGACGAGCTCCCGCAGATCTACCTGTACCAGTTCGCTGACGGCAGCGCGCTCTCCGTACACCTGAAGGGGGTGGAGGCGAACACCTGGGCCGGCATCGGTTGGGACGTCGCCAACTGGTACCTCGAGTAGCCGGCCATAGCCCGGCAGGCTTTCGCCCATGCTGCGCTACGTAGTACGCCGACTGGCCGAGAGCCTGCCGCTCCTCCTCGTCGTCAGCGCGTTGGTCTTCGCGCTCCTCCAGGCAAGCCCGGGTAGCCCGCTCGCGCAGCTCGAACGCGACCCCAGCATCACGCAGGCGGACATCGCGCGCCTGATGGAGGAGCGGGGGCTCAACGACCCCTGGATCGTCCAGTACGGGAGGTGGGCCGGCGCCGCAGTGCGGGGCGACTTCGGAGCCTCGCTCCAGACCGGCAGGCCGGCCCTGCGAGAAGTGGCCGAGCGCGTGCCGAACACGCTCGTGTTGGGTGGCGTGGCGTTCCTCATGACGCTGGCGATCGCCATCCCTGTTGGCGTGCTCAGCGCCG
>CAUJFI010000038.1 GCA_963170125.1 Deinococcota bacterium
GCGCCTCATGGAGGCGCGGGGCACCCTGTTCACCGAGGCCGCGCGCCTGGGAGGGGCCGTGCTGGCCAACGCCTACCCGCCGGGCTACCTCGCCGCCGTGAGCGGCGCGGCGGGCGGTCGAAGGCAGCGTCCGAACGCCCCGACGTTCGCCGCCTTGGCGGCCGGCCTCGGCCTTCGTGACCTGAACGACTATCGGGTAGGTGGCGCCGCGGCCGCCGACCTGAGCGGGGAGCGTTTCGCGGAGATGGATCCGAGCCTCGCCCCGCACGGCGCCGCCGGCACGGCGACGGCGCTCCTCGGACTGGCGCGGGGCGCCGCCCTCACTTTCTTCGACGTCTGGCCGACCGACGCCCTTGGTCACGCCAAGGACTTCGCCGGGGCCACGCGCCTGCTCGCCCTGCTCGACGGGGTGCTCGCGAGGCTCGTCGGGCGGGGCGTGACGCTCCTGGTCACGTCCGACCACGGCAACCTCGAGGACGTCGGCTCCGGCCGGCACACTTACGCCGAGGTTCCGCTCATCGTCGTGGGTCCACGCGCGGATGCGTTCGCGGGCGCCACGTCACTCCTAGACGTCGCGCCCGCGATCCGCGCCGCGTGGGGCAGCAGGGCCGGCTGAGCCCCCGGTGATCGGGTGGTCCAGGACGCCCGACCGGACTAGGCCAGCCCGAGGATGATGATCAGCGCCTCGTACCATGCTCCCGCCAGTAGCAGCAGGCCGGCGATCGGCAGCATCAGGAGCAGTTTGCGGAAGCCGCGGGCGAAGGGCCCAGCCGGCGGCGGCCGTCCGGCGATCGTCCCGCGCGCGGCCTCGCCGGCCCGAGCCTGACCGGGGCGTGCCTGGGCCGCGCCCGCCGGTTCACCGGTCGTTGGGCGTGGCCTCGGGTCGGCGGTCCCGCGCGCGTTGCGCCCTCTGACCAGGGTCGCGAGGAACATGCCGCCGCCCGCCACGACCAAGAAGTAGGCCGTGAGCTCGAGGACGAGCAGCAGCACGAGCAGGACGGTGTAGCCGAGGCCGCCGCTCGCGAGGAGCCCGAACGGTATGCCTTGCGCGAAGAACGACAGGCCGGCGAAGAGGTAGGCGGGCAGCGCGAAGAGCGCCGCCAACGGCAGGAGCACGGACGTCGAGACGACGATGAAGTTCTGGAAGTAGGTCGTGGCCGCGGCGCGCACGACGTTGCCGCTACCGTAGGCCTGCGTGGCGCCGACGCTCCCGATGGCGGCGTTCAGCACGTCGAGCACGGCCTGCTCGCACTCCTGCGGCAGGGTCGTCCCGACGTAGGCGCCCAGCCCGAAGAGGGCGTAGAGCGCGACCAGCGTGCCGACGACCAGGCGCCGGTGCTCGCGGATGGCCGCCAGGCCCGCGGCGAGCCACCGGCGCAACGTGGAGCCGCGGCGCGTCAGCGCGAACAGCACGAGGAGCGAGAACGCGGCGAACACCCAAGCGGCCGTCGGTGTCTGCAACCAAGCGCGGACCCCTACGGGCTGGTTCTGCTGCAGGAAGCCTACGTGCCCGGCGCTCCACGTGCCCCGGCTCTCCTGCATGACGACCTCGACCACGTCGAGCTGGCCTCCGGTACGTACGGCGGCGTACGTGAAGCGCCGCTCGCCCTCGACGTCCGTCGGGCGCTCGATCCGATCCTCGACGCGTACCTGCGTGCCGGGCGGCGGGGCCGGGTTCGTGACGAGCTCTGGGAGCATGCGGCACAACGCGGAAGGCTCGAGCGTGGCCAGGCTCTCGAGGGCCACCGGCTCCCGTTGCAGCCACGCCTGCACGGCGGCGTCGGCCAAGGCCGGCACCGGGTCCGGCGCGGTCGTAGCGCCGGCGGACTGCGAGGCCGGTAGAGCCGGCCGTGCCTCCGGCGCGGCCTGCGCGAGCGCCGGGGCGGTCAACCAGAGCGTCAGGGCGATGGCGATGACGGCTCGAGCTGTCTGGTGTGGGCGAATGGGCACTTGGGCAACTCCTGGGCCGCCCGGGTGGGCGGGAACCGCGCCAGCATACCGTCTCCGGCCACGCGCCCGGACTAGACTTGCGAGGCGTATGGCTAGGAAGCCCGCCATCTGGTACCTCAACGCCGTGCGGCGCGCCCTGCTGGCCGCGGCGCCGTCGCTCGCCGACCCGGACGACGCCTGGGCGCGACAACGCCTGACGGCGGCCGAGTACGCCCTCTTCGAGCGGTTGCCGCCCGAGGAGCGGAACCATGGGGTGGCGGTGGCGAAGTGCCTCGCCAAGGCGCGCCCAGACGATCGCGACCTGCTGGCCGCCGCGCTCCTCCACGACATCGGCAAGCTCGGCACGCCCCGCGGCGCCGTCGTCCGCGCCCTCACGCACGTGCTTCCGCCGAGCGGCGCCGCGTCCGAGCCGCGACTCGAGGGGCTCGCCGGCGCCCGGCAAGCACGCGTCCACCACGCCGCCTACGGTGCCGAGCTCTTGCGCCGCGCCGGCTCGTCGGCGCGGGTGGTCGAGCTCGTGGCGCGCCACCACTCCGGCGCCGACCCGGATCGTCATGCGGGGCGGGCGCCGGCTCGCGGCGTCGGGCGAACCGACGAGCTCGAGCAGACCGCGCATCCGCCCTAGGCCGGGGTGCATGCCGAAGCGCTGCAGGGCGAAGAGCCAATCCAGGTTCGGCGTGACGACCGGGGGCTCAGGTCCGCTCATCGCACTCCT
>CAUJFI010000039.1 GCA_963170125.1 Deinococcota bacterium
GTGGCGTGCCTCGATGCAACACCTCGAAGGCGCCGAGCCGTAAGGCGACGACCACGGCGGGCGGCAGGCGGTCCGGACGCTTGAGCAGGGGCGCCAACACCGCGTCCAGTTCGATCATGCGCCTGGCGACGCCGTACCCGAGGTCCGTGACGAGCGCGCGACCGGCGCGGTCGAACGGCGCGCCGCTCAGGTACTCGTGCAACGTCGGGGCGAGGAAGGCGCCGCCGCGCAGGCGCCCGAGCACGTCCAGCGCCATACGCCGCGGCTCGGCGCCCGCCGCGGCAGGACCTCGCGTGCGTCCGACCGCCGCGGTTCGTGGGCGCGCACCGTTCACCCGGCCACGTTACCGCGCAGGCGCTCCAGCGCGTCGACGCGCTCCGGTCGGGCGGTTAGCTCGTGGCCGGGGACTCGGGCGCCCCGGCCGCATCGGGTCCGCGGGCTTCCGCGACCGGCCGCGACGTCACGAGGAAGCGCACGGCCGTGCGCTCCTCGCCGAGCAACTCGAGCCTCACGAAGGACGGGACGGCGTACAGGTCCAGCCGGTCGTCCTCGAGGTAGGAGCGGGAGATGGCGATGGCCTTCACTGCCTGGTTGACCGCCTGCGGGCCGATGGCCTGGACTTCCACCTCGCCCTCGCTACGCAGGAGCGCGGCTATGGCGCCGGCCACGGAGTTCGGACGAGACGATCCGGAGACGCGTAGGATTTCGATGGCGGACCTCCCAGGAGCAGGACTGCTTGATTGTGCGCCAAGCGCGGCCCCAGGCCATGTGCCGCCGTCACCGGGTCGCGCGAGGCCGGCCTCGCGCGACGCTTATGCGAACGGCTATGCACCGCCGCCCCGGGCGGCGTGGCGCCAGGAACGCCGAGCGTCACGGCGTGAACTCGCCGGGCGGGTTGACACCATGCGCGCAGCGCCCGTATAGTGCCCGCCAATGACGGTCTCTTTGTCGGGAGCGATCACCAGCTGGGGCCTACTGATTACCAGCTCGCGGGGTCGTGCCGGCTAGTCAACGTCAAGCCTGCCACTGAGCCCCGCCGGATGCGAGCACGGCGGGGTTTTTCGTTTCGGACGGTTCGCGGTAGAGGCAAGAACGGCAGTTGCCCTCGGAGGTAAGAGGATGACAGGTTCGGAAGTCGTGATGAAGCTCCTCGAGAGGCATGGCGTGGAGGTGATTTTCGGTCATCCCGGCGGCGCCATCATGCCCATCTACGACGCGCTCTACGATTCGCCGATCAAGCACGTCCTCGTCAGGCACGAGCAGGGCGGCGCGCATATGGCCGACGCCTACTACCGGGCGAGCGGCAAGGTCGGCGTCTGCTTCGCCACATCCGGCCCCGGGGCGACCAACCTCGTGACCGGGCTCGCGACGGCCATGATGGACTCCTCGGCCGTGGTGGCGATCACCGGCAACGTCGCCAGCGGCCTCATCGGCACCGACGCGTTCCAGGAGGCCGACGTCTACGGCATCACTGGCCCCGTCACCAAGCACAACTACCTCGTCAAGCGCGTCGAGGAGCTCCCCCAGGTGCTCGCCGAGGCCTTCCATATCGCCTCTACCGGCAGGCCCGGCCCGGTGCTCGTCGACGTTCCCAAGGACGTCCAGCTGGCCAAGTACGACGGCCCCCTCGACAGCGAGATCGACCTGCCCGGCTACAAGCCGACGATCGTCGGGCACGCCGGCCAGATCCGCAAGGCCGCGGAGGCCGTCAGGGCCGCCAAGCGCCCTGTGATGATCGTGGGCGGCGGCGGCCAGGTCGTGCCGCGCGAGGTCGCCGAGCTCGTCGAGCGCACCGGCATCCCCGTCATCACGACGCTGATGGGCATCGGCGCCTACCCGCCCGCCGCCGAGGAGTCGCTCGGCATGCCAGGCATGCACGGCACCGTGTCAGCGAACAAGGCGATCAGCCACTGCGACCTCATCCTCGGGGCCGGCCTGCGCTTCGACGACCGCGTGACGGGCAAGATCAGCCGCTTCGCGCCCAACGCCACCGTCGTCCACATCGACATCGACCCGGCCGAGATCAGCAAGCTCGTCAAGGCGCACGTGCCGGTGGTCGGCGACCTGCGCGACGTGCTGCCGCGCCTCACGCAGGAGCTCGGCCCGCTCGACATCGGCGAGTGGCGCGAGACGCTCGCCGGCTGGAAGGCCACGTACCCGGAGAAGTACACCCTCGACAAGCCGCTCGTCTCGCAGGAGATCCTCGCGATGCTGCGCGAGGCGACCGCCGGGGAGTGCGTGGTGGCGACGGAGGTCGGGCAGCACCAGATGTTCGCCGCACGCATGCTCCCGACCACGAAGGCACGCTCGTTCATCACGTCGGGCGGCCTTGGCACCATGGGCTTCGGCCTCCCCGCCGCCATCGGCGCCGCGATCGCGCGCAAGGGCGAGACGGTGGTGCTGGTCGCGGGCGACGGCAGCCTCCAGATGAACATCCAGGAGCTGGCCACCCTGTATAAGGAGAACCTCCCGGTCGTCATCGCCATCCTCAACAACGGCGTCCTCGGGATGGTGCGCCAGTGGCAGGAGCTCTTCCACGCGCAGCGTTACAGCGAGATCTACCTCGCGGACTCCAACCCGGACTTCGCCAAGCTCGCCGAGGCGTACGGCATCGAGGGGCACAACATCCACGACCGCGAGACGGCGAAGAGCGCCATCCGGGCGGCCGTCGCGGCCAAGAAGCCCGTTCTCCTCAACTTCTTCGTCTACGAGGCCGAGAAGGTCTTCCCGATGGTCCCGGCGGGTGCCGGCGTCGACGAGATGATCCTCGGCGATCAGGAGCCGGACGCCCATAGGGTCCCGGAACCGGTGGCTCGGTGAGCGGCGCGGCTGGTGGCTCCACCGACGGATCGCGTAACAAGCGGCACGTGCTCAGCGTGGCCGTGCGGGACAAGCCCGGCGTCCTCGTGCGCATCGCCGGGCTCTTCGCGCGCCGCGGCTTCAACATCGAGTCGCTCTCCGTCGCGCAATCAGAGCGCCCGGGCGTCAGCCGGACGACGTTCGTGGTGAGCGGCGCGGACGACACCATCGAGCAGGTCGAGAAGCAGCTCCAGAAGCTCATCGACGTGCTCACCGTCGTGAACCACACGGCGGGCCGGTCCGTCGATCGCGAGTTGATGCTCCTCAAGGTCGCGGTGCGGAACCCCGACGAGCGTGTCGAGATCCGCCAGATCGCGCAGGACTTCAGGGCCCGCATACTCGACGTCGCCCGGACCGCCCTCGTCTTCGAGGTAACGGGTGACGAGCGCAAGATGGACGCCTTCATCGAGCAGATGCGCCCGTTCGGGATCGTCGAGCTCATCCGCACCGGTAGGATCGCCCTGGAACGCACGGCGGCCGGCTGATCGCCTCGGTCGGTCGGCCGGCCCAAGACCCTAGGACCCCACTTCACCACGCCGCCGCCAGCGGCACGACACGAGGAGAACCAAAAGCACATGGCAAACATCTACTACGACTCTGACGCCAACCTCCAGCACCTCTCCGGCAAGACGATCGCCGTGCTCGGCTACGGCTCCCAGGGGCACGCCCACGCCCTCAACGCCAAGGAGTCCGGCGCGGACGTCGTCGTCGGCCTGCGGCGCGGCTCGGCGTCATGGGCCGAGGCCGAGGCGGCCGGACTGAAGGTCATGGAAGTCCCCGAGGCCGCCGCGGCCGGCGACCTGATCATGGTCCTGCTGCCGGACGAGGTGCAGAAGGCCGTGTACGAGGCGCAGATCAAGCCGCACCTGCGCCCGGGCAACGCGCTCCTGTTCGCGCACGGCTTCAACGTCCACTTCGGCCAGATCGCGGCACCCGAGGGCGTCGACGTCTTCATGGTCGCTCCGAAGGGCCCCGGCCACCTCGTGCGACGCGTCTACACCGAGGGCGGCGGCGTGCCCTGCCTCCTCGCCATCCACGTCGACGCCACCGGCAACGCCAAGAACCTGGGCCTGGCGTACGCCAAGGCCATCGGCGGCACGCGCGCGGGCGTGCTCGAGACGAGCTTCCGCGAGGAGACGGAGACGGACCTCTTCGGCGAGCAGGCCGTGCTCTGCGGCGGCGTCACCCACCTGATGCAGGCGGGTTTCGAGACCCTCGTCGAGGCCGGCTACGACCCGGAGATCGCCTACTTCGAATGCGTCCACGAGATGAAGTTGATCGTCGACCTCATCTACGAGGGCGGCATGGAGCGCATGCGCTACTCGGTGAGTAACACGGCGGAGTTCGGCGACTACCGCACGGGCCCGCGCATCGTCACGGACCAGACCAAGGCGGAGATGAAGCGCGTGCTGGCCGACATCCGGGCCGGCGCCTTCGCAAGTGATTTCCTCATGGAGAACGTCACCGGACAAGCGCGGTTGAAGGCCGGCCGCAAGGCGACGGAGGCGCACCTCCTGGCGCGCACCGGCGCACGACTACGGAAGATGATGCCGTTCATAGGAGGGAAGCGTTGAGGAGGCGCGCGCCCCGAGCCGGGCGCGCGTGCGTACACCGCCAGACGGTCGGCCCGTCAGCGTCCGGCCGCGGCGAACGTGCAGGGAAGAGGTAGAGGGTATGTCGTACATCAAGTTCTTCGATACGACCTTGCGCGACGGGGAGCAGAGCCCGGGCGTCGCGCTCAACACGCAGCAGAAGCTCGAGATCGCGTTCGCGCTGGCGAAGCTGGGTGTCGACATCATCGAGGCCGGCTTCCCGATCACGTCGGAGGGCGACTTCGAGTGCGTCGATAGGATCGCCCGCGAGGTCAGGGGTCCCGTCATCGCGGCGCTGGCCAGGACGCACAAGCTCGACATCGAGCGCGCCGCCAAGGCGATCGAGCCGGCGGAGCGCGGGCGCATCCACATCTTCACGAGCGCGAGCGACGTGCACCTCGAGTACATGCTCCGCAAGACGCGCGCTGAGGTCCTCGCGATATCCGAGGAGATGGTCACGTACGCCAAGACGTTCACGGACGACGTGGAGTTCTCCGCCCAGGACTGCATGCGCGCCGACCCGGAGTTCGTGTACCAACTCGTACGCACGGCCATCGCCGCGGGCGCCACGACCGTCAACATCCCCGACACGACCGGCTACGGCACGCCGCAGGACTACGGGGCGCTCATCAGGTCGATCTTCGTGAACGTGCCCGAGGCGCGCGGCGTCAGCGTCTCGACGCACTGCCACGACGACCTCGGACTCGCCACGGCCAACACGCTGGCGGCCGTCGAGAACGGCGCGACGCAGGTGGAGGTGGCCGTCAACGGCATCGGCGAGCGGGCGGGGAACACGTCGCTCGAGGAGGTCGCCATGGCCCTCTACACGCGCCGCGATCACTTCGGGCACGACATCGGCATCAACACCCGCGAGCTCTACCGCGTCTCTCGCCTCGTGTCGCGCTACACGGGCATGCTCGTGCAGCCGAACAAGGCCATCGTCGGGGAGAACGCGTTCGCCCACGAGGCCGGCATCCACCAGGACGGCGTCATCAAGAACAAGAGCACCTACGAGATCATGAACGCCGAGCTCGTCGGGCGCGAGGCCGGTGTCCTCGTGATGGGCAAGCACTCGGGGCGTAACGCCTTCCGGCAGCGCCTCGGGGAGCTCGGTTACGTCGACCTCTCCGCGGAACAGCTCAACGAGCTGTTCAAGCAGTTCAAGGAGCTCGCCGACCTCAAGCAGAACGTGACCACCGACGACCTGCGCGCGCTCGTAGAGAACGAGATCGTCAAGGTCGCCGAGACGTACAAGCTCGACCACCTGCAGTTCCAGTCGGGTATGGGCGGCATGACACCACAGGCGCTCGTGCGGCTGCGCACGCCCGCCGAACTCCTCGAGGCGACCGCCACCGGCTCCGGGCCGGTCGACGCCGCCTACAAGGCGCTCGCCACGCTCGCCCCCATCCCGTTCGAGCTCGAGAGCTACGACCTGAAAGCCATCGGCAGCGGCACCGACGCCCTCGGCGAGGTCACTATCCGGGCCACCGCGGACGGCCGGACGTTGTATGGACGCGCCATCTCGACGGACGTCGTCCACTCCTCGGTGCTCGCCTACGTGGACGTCATCAACAAGCTCGCTGCCGGCGTCGGCCGTGCCAAGGTGGAGGCGAAAGCCGTCACCATGGCCCTACCCTGAGGTGACTGCATGAGCGCCGATCCCACGGCCGCCAGGGTCGAGATCTACGACACGACGTTGCGCGACGGCACGCAGGGTCAGGACGTGCACTTCACGGAGCACGACAAGGTCGCGATAGCGAAGCGCCTCGATGCGTTCCGCGTCGACTTCATCGAGGGCGGATGGCCCGGCTCGAACCCCAAGGACGCGCGCTTCTTCGACGAGATGAAGGGCGTGCGGCTCGAGCACGCGAAGCTGACCGCCTTCGGCAGCACGCGGCACAAGGACGCCGCTCCCGAGGACGACGCCAACCTGCGGGCCCTGCTCGACGCCGGGACCGAGGTGCTGGCCATCTTCGGCAAGTCGTGGACTTACCACGTCGAGCACGCGCTCGGGGCGACCCTGGCGCAGAACCTCGCGATGATCGAGTCGTCCGTCGCCTACCTGCGCTCGCAGGGGCGACGCGTGCTCTACCTGGCCGAGCACTTCTTCGACGGCCACGCCGCCGACCCGGACTACGCCGTCGCCACACTGCGGGCCGCCCTCGCGGGCGGAGCGGAGCGGGTCGTGCTGTGCGACACGAACGGCGGTTCGCTGCCCGAGCGCGTCCAAGCGGCCACCCGGGACGTGGTGGCCTTCAGCCCCGTCCCGGTCGGCATCCATGCCCACAACGACGGCGAGCTGGCCGTCGCCAACTCCCTCGCGGCCGTGCAGGCCGGCGCCACGCACGTCCAGGGCACGATCAACGGCTACGGTGAGCGCTGTGGCAACGCCAACCTCGTCAGCATCATCGCCAACCTCGCACTCAAGCTCGGCAGACCGCAGCCACAGCGGCTCGCCGAGCTCAAGGGCCTCTCGCGCTACGTCGACGAGCGCGCCAACCTGGCGCCCAACGTGCGGGCCGCCTACGTCGGCGACGGCGCCTTCGCCCACAAGGGCGGCATCCATGTCTCGGCCGTCAACAAGCACCCGCGGACGTACGAGCACGTCGAGCCCGAGAGCGTCGGCAACCGGCGCAGGGTCCTCGTCTCCGACCTGTCCGGTCGCGCCAACGTCGTCGCCAAGCTCGCGGAGTGGGGCGAGGCGGCCGGCGAGGGGCGCGAGGGCGGCGCCTTCACGTCCGGCAGCACGGACACGCGCGCCGTGGTCGCCCACATCAAGGAGTTGGAGGCACGCGGTTACGCCTTCGAAGGTGCCGAGGCGAGCTTCCAGCTCCTCACGCGCAAGCTCCAGGGCGGCTTCGAGCCCTACTTCCACATCGACGGCTTCACCGTCATGATCGACAAGACGGTCGGCGCACCGCGCTGCGAGGCCACCGTTCGGTTGCGCGTCGGCGACAACGAGGAGCACAGCGCCGCCTCCGGCGATGGGCCCGTGAACGCCCTCGACCGCGGCCTCCTCAAGGCGCTCGGTTCCTTCTACCCGGCCCTGCGCGGCCTCACGCTCCGCGACTACAAGGTGCGCGTGCTCTCCGGCCCCGAGACGGGCACCGCGAGCGTGGTGCGCGTGCAGGTGGAGATGGGCGACGGCACCACGACGTGGAGCACGGTCGGCGCGAGCACGAACATCATCGAGGCCTCGTACGAGGCGCTGCTCGACGCCTACGAGTACAAACTCGTGACGGACGGCGTGGCGCCCGTGTTGACCGACCGCGACCACGGCCTGGCCGCCTGCGCCTGTGGCTCTCTCGCTCGCGCTGGCGTGGCGGTCGAGCGGCTATGGGCCGCTCCACCACTCCCCAGACCCCTCCGCCAGCAGCGACGAGCCGGCCGGCCCGAAGTCCCGGGCCGGCCGCTCCGTCGCATGGGGTCCGGCTACCAGCCCGTGCTAGCCGTACGCGGCCAGGGTCCCGTCGAGCGCCGCCACGAAGAGGCGTTCGCCGAGCGGCAAGGGCGGCGCCTGGATGGCCGCGTTCGCGACCCGGTCGAGCAGCAGGACGCGGCCGCTGCGGGCGTCGAGCACGATCAGGTCGCCCCCTTCCGTGACCACGTAGAGGTTGCCGGCAGCCACCACGGGCGGGGCCGTCACGGGGGCGGGCAACGGGCGGGTCCAGACGTCGTCGCCGCTGCGTGCCGCCAGGCAGTGCAGGCGTTGGCCCCACGACACCACGTATACGTACTGCTGCCACGCGACGGGCGTGCTCCACTGTTCGCCCTCCAGGTCGTAGCTCCAGACGACCTCGCGCTTGGCCAGGTCGAACGCGTGGACCTCGCCCTGCCTCACCGGGATGAACAGGAGGCCGCCCGCGGCGGAGGGCGGCGCCGTGATCGCGCCCACCTCGACCTTGAAGGCTGGGGCGCCCGCCTCGGTGCGGACGGCGTGGAGCCAGCCGTCGCGCGTCGGGACCAGGGTCAGGCCGGCGTGCAGCGTCGGGGCGGCGGCCGGCGGCGCGCCAAGCGCGACGCGCCAACGCTCGTCGCCGGCGGGCGTCCACCTCGCGACCCCGTCCGCCAGCGCCAGGAGGAGGTCGCCGCCGTACGGCGCCGCGCCGACGACCTCGTCGTCGAGGCGTTGCCACGCCACCTCGCCGCGGGGCCAGGCGACAGCCCTGATGGCCCCGTCGCGGCTGACGACGTACAGCGTGTCGCCTATGACGAGGGGCGGCTGGCTCGCCTCGTCGTGCAACGCGAAGGTGGTCTGGAGCCCGCCGTCGGCCGGGCGCACGACGGCCAGCGAGTCCGAGCGCTGCCCCACCAGGAGGAAGCCGGCGGCAGAGGAGAGCCCAGACGGGAACTGCGGCCCCTCGTCGAGCGCCACCGTCCAGAGGCGCTGAAGCGCGGCGGCGTTCGCCGGGCCGGTGGGGTACGCCCCCGTGCGCCCAGGGCCGGCCTGGGCTCGTTGGGGCGCGCGCTGCAGCTCCGCGGACCGGACGGCGCGCAGCGTGTCCGCCACCGCCCAGCCCGACGTCGGCCGCTTGTTGGGGTCCTTCTCCAGCAGCGCCAGGATGAGGCGGGCCAGGGAGCTCGGCACCTGGGGGTTGAGCTCCTGCGGGTGGGTCGGGGTGCCGTAGACGTGCTGGTACAGGACGGCCTGGTCGTTGTCGGCGTCGAACGCCGCCTTGCCCGTCACGGCGCGGTAGAGCACGGCCCCGAACGCGTAGAGGTCCGTCGCGGCGCCGGTAGGCTCGCCCGTGGCCTGCTCCGGCGCCATGTACTGCGGCGTGCCGAGGGTGAAGCCCGTGCGGGTGAGCGCCCTCGACGTCTCGGTTAGCTGCACGAGGCCGAAATCCATGACCTTGGGCGTCCCATGCGCCGTCACGAGGATGTTGCGAGGGGTGAGGTCGCGGTGCACCATGCCGAGGCGGTGCACGTAGCCGAGGGCCTCGGCCACGGTGATCGCGGCACCGAGGAGCCGGTCGACGCTCTCGGGGTCGCCCTCGTACGGACCCAGGTCGGTCATGGGACCGCCCTCGATGAGCTCCATGGCGAAGTAGACGTGCTTCCCGAGACCGAGGTCGTAGATGGCCACGATGCCGGGGTGGTTGAGCCGCGCCAGCGCACGGATCTCGCGCCGGAACCTCTCGCTGTCCGCCTCCGTGAGGTGCGGGCGGAGGACCTTGAGCGCGACGGTGCGCTCCAGGTGGGTGTCGCGTGCGCGAAACACGTGGGCCATGCCCCCGACCCCAAGCGGACCGAGGACCTCGTAACGGTCGTCGACTCTCTCTCCAGGCTCGAACATGCCTACGCCAGGACCGGCCTAGGCCTCGTCGAGGGCTCGCAGGATCTCTGGGTCGAGCTCGCCCTGCTCCACGGCGCGGTTGAGCATCGCGATGCCCAGGCGCACGACCTCGGACTTCGAGACCAACCGTTCCGGGTTGGAGAGCTGGTACGCCGTCTTGGTGAGGAGCGAGTCCTGCTCTTCGGTTATGACTACCTGGAGCCGCTTGCTCTTCTCGCGCTTGGCCAAGGCCTTCCCTCCGAAGGGCCGCCGCGCGTGGGCGTAGACTGACCGAAGCGCGTGCGGTTGCGGACCACGAACAGCGTCCGGCGCGCATGGTTCCCATGCGGCGGCGCGTCGCCTGTTCCCAAGTCTACAGCAACATGAGCATGTCCTTGACGCGACGTGCCTAGCAGCATACACTGCCGCTGAGGGCATTGTGTAACTTGCACATCGTGTTGCGGTGACTCTACCCGCCACCGCCCTCCCGCCGGCGCGACCGGCGTTCGACTAGTCGGCGAGCGCGCCCGAGCCGTGCCCCTTGGAGAACGAGATGCCGCAAGACGACGTCCTATTAGTGCGCGGAGGCACGCCCCTCATCGGGGAGATCGCCGCCTACCGGGCCAAGAACTCGGCCCTCTACCTCATGCTGGCCGCCCTCCTGACCGACGAGCCGGTGGTGCTGCGGGACGTCCCGAAGCTCGCCGACGTGCTCGTAAGCGAGGAGATCTTGCGCCACGTGGGCGTCGCCACCCGCTGGGAGGGGCACGACCTCCACCTCCACGCCGCGAACCTCGTCTCGCACCACGCCCCGTACTCCCTCGTCAGCAAGATGCGTGCTTCGTTCGTGATCATGGGCGCCCTTCTCGGCCGCACGGGCGAAGCCCGGGTGAGCATGCCCGGCGGCTGCGCCTTCGGCCCGCGCCCCGTCGACCGCCACATCGCGGCCTTCGAGGCCATCGGAGCGACCATCCAGGAGGAGGACGGCGACTTCTACGCCTTCCGGCACGGCAAGCTGGCCGGCACTGTCACCTTCGAGGCCCCGACCGTCGGCGGCACGCAGAACGTCATCCTCGCCGCGGCGCTCTCCTCCGGCGAGGTCGTCATCGAGAACGCCGCCCGCGAACCCGAGGTCCCGGACCTCGCCGACATGCTGCGCGCCATGGGCGCCGACATCGAGGGCGCCGGCACGAGCACAGTCCGCATCCGGGGCGTCGAGAGGCTCCGAGGCGTCGACTACCGCCCCATCGCCGATCGCATCGAGGCCGGGACCTATCTCCTAGCCGCGGCCGCCACGCGCGGGCGGATCACCGTGACGGACGTCACGCCCGAGCACATGAGCGCCGTCCTCGACGCCCTCGAGCGCACGGGGGTCGTCGTCACGCGCGGCCATGGCAGCGTGAGCATCGACGCCACCGGACCGTTGCGCCCGATCGACGTGGAGGCGCGGGAGTACCCTGGCGTCCCAACTGACCTACAGGCCCCGTTCTCCGCTTACCTGGCCACGCTGCCGGGCCTGAGCCACGTCCGTGACCACGTGTACCCGGACCGCTTCACGCACGTCGACGAGCTCGTGCGCGCTGGCGCCAGGCTCGTGCTCGAGGACCAGTGCCTGGAGATCCGCGGCGGGCCCCTCAAGGGCACGGCCATGCACGCCGCCGACATCCGCGCGGGCGGGGCCCTGATCGTGGCCGCGCTGGCCGCGGAAGGGTTGAGCGAGGTCAGCGGCATGCGCTACGTCGACCGCGGTTACGAGCGCGTCGCCGAGCGCCTGCGCGAGCTCGGGGCGCGCGCCGAGCTCGCCGTGGCCAAGCAGGCGGCGACCTCGACCGGGACGTACGGTAGCTGAGCGACGGTTCGCGAGGCGCCCCCGCGCGCCGTCAACCTAGGCCGGGTCGGCGTCCTCGTCGGGCGCGCTTCCGCCTGTGCCCGACAGCGGCGCGTCGTCCGGCGCCACGTCGGCCGGCTCCGGCGGCGTCTCGAGTGTCGGGGGCCGGTGGTAGGAGGACCGCGTCCTAGGGTGCCAGAAGCTCTCCTCGCCGCCCAGCTCGTCGATGAAGTCCTCGACGGCGCTCGGGTCGTCGATGGGCAGTAGGAAGGTGGTGCCTGCCTCGGTGCCGAACGGGTCTTTGGCGCCCTCCACGCTCGCCGGCCGCGACGGGGGCTCCACGGTGGCCCCCACGGTCTGCTCGAGCGCCGGACCTGCCGGCGGCCCGGCCACCGGCTCCAGCCCCGGGTCCGGCACCTCGCTCCGCGCTGCGTCCGGTTCCTCCAGGGCTACGCCCTGGTCCTCGGCCGGCTCCGCTACCTGGCCCGCCCCTTGCCCGAGCAGCAGGGCCAACGCGGCTTCGCGCTCGCCCGTGTCGAGTACGAGCTCGTCGGTGTCGTCGACCAGCAGCTCCTGATCAGCGGCGCCTGCCTCGTCGGCCGCCGCGACCTCCGCGGCCAGGACATCGGCCGCCGTGGCTACCGGGTCGTAGAGGTCGTCGTCATCGTCTTCGTCATCGAGGGGCTCGGGGGCGAGGCGCTGGGCGCCGGCGCCATCCGCGTCCGCGGTGACGGCCGGCGGCGGCCCCTCGAACCCTACCCACGGGTCGGGTTCGGAAGGGGCCTCCCATTCGCCACCGAACTCCTGGTCCGGCTCGTCTCCGAGCGGACCGCCCTCCGACGTGTCCGACGCCGCGGCGTCCGCGGGAACGGCCTCGGCCGGCACGGGCGCGTCCGCGTCGTCGGGTTCCGCGGCGGAAGCCGCTCCGGCGGAATCGTCCGGGATGACCGCCGCCGTCGCGTCGGCGGCCATCGCCGCTCCGGCTGTCTCCTCAGCGGGGGCCCTGGTGAGCGCACCCACAGCGCCCTTCTTGCCGAGTGTTACCCGGCTGCGGGACACGAGGCCGGCCAGGGCGAGGAGCAGGCCAATCACCATCACGTAAGGCCACGGCGTGAACCGGATCGCACGAGCCTCGGACTGCCGCGGCAGCACGCCCACGGCGATGGCCGACGCCTGGGACCCGGGGTCGGCGGCCAGGAGGTCTATGACGGGGCTGCGAGACGTGTCGGCACCGGAGAAGGCCCAGGGGGACGGCGCCGGGCTGAGCGCGCGCCAGCCGGTCGGCGAGAACGGGTCGTACACGCCGGACATGGCCTGGACGCGCGTGTCATCGGCCAGCGTGATGGGGATGTAGACGACCAGGTCGCGCCCCCGCCGGCTTACCGGCAGCGCGAGCCGCGGCATGGCGTCGGGTCCGGGCTCGCCGACCCCCGGGTCCGCCTCGCCGCCTTCACCGGTCGTCGGGGCCGGGCCGGCGCCCGCCGTCTGACCGGCGCCGGCCGCGCCGCCGGCCTCCGTTGCGCCTCCGCTCGGTGTCGACCCCGTGGGGGTGACGGGGTAGGTCACGAGGTAGGCGCCGTCACTGCTGATCCGCACGGCGTACTGCCAGGCCGTGCCGTTCGGGAAGTCCAGGTCGGGTCCCGTGAGGGTCTCGGTGAACCCGGGGCCGGCGGCCACGAGGTAGACGTCAACGACCGTAGGCAAGAACCCGCTCAGTGGCACCTCGACGACCAGGTCGCCCTGCTGGTCGCCGTCAGGCGGGGTGGGGTCGCCCTCCTCGGCCCCGGGCGACGGCCCCGTCTCGCCGCCGGCGGCGCCGTCGAAGGCGGGGGCATCTCCGCCTGCAGAACCCAGCGAGCCGAGGGAGACGCTCAACCGCGTGCCGCCGGCGGCGGCCGTGAGCGCCACGGCGCGGATGTCGAAGACCGCCGTATCGGCGTAGACGGGCGCGGTGGGGGGCGTCAGGGTGCCGTCGCCGAAAGCGTCCCCGCTCGGGTCGGGGACGGTAAGGGCCACGAGGGCGAGAATGACGGGTAGGATCACGGGCTCACTCCGGTCACCCGCACAGTCTTACCTACCTTGAGTGACCTGTCGCCACCCGTGGCCAGGTCGGCGAGGACCGTCGCCAACCGGTCGCTGTCGTGCTGGGCGTAGGCGCCGCTACCGAGCAGTGGCAGCTCGAGCACAGAGACGCCAGCCAGTTCCAGGCTGGAGCGCGCGCGGCCGACGAGCTCGGCGCCCTCCTCCATGTACTTGGCCAGGCGCGCCTGGTCGACGGGCGAGGAGTTCCAGAGGACCACGTCGGGCGCCCTCACACCGTGCTTCTCGATGGCTACCACGTGATCGAAGGCGTCGAATCCGTCCGTCTCACCCGCCTCGGTCATGATGTTGCAGACGTACGCGAGCCTGGCGCGGCTCTTGTTGATGGCCTCGCGCACCGACGGCACGAGCAGCGGCGGGATGGTGCTGGAGAAGAGGCTTCCCGGCCCGAGGACGATGAGGTCAGCGGCGCGGATGGCGCGCTCCACCTCGGGTAGGCCCTCCGGCTGATCGGGCTCCGTTCGCATGCGCACCACGGCGCCCTGCACCGAACGCAAGTTGACCTCCCCCCTCACCGTCTCGCCGCCCTCCTTCTCCACGACCAGGGTCACGGGCTGCGCAGTCGCAGGGTACACCCTGCCGGAGAGGTCGAGGAGGCGGTTTATGGACCGCAGCGCGTTGCCGAAGTCGCCCTCCACCTCGGTGACGGACGTGATGAGGAGGTTGCCGAACGTGTGCCCGCGCAGCTCCTCGCCCCGCGTGAACCGGTACTGCAGGAGGCGGGCGAGTTCCGACTCGTTGTCGGAGAGCGCGGCCATGCAGTCGGTGAGGTCGCCCGGCGCCGGCATGTCGAACGCGGCCCGCAGGCGCCCGGAGCTGCCGCCGTCGTCGCTCACGGCCACGACGGCGGTCAGGTTGGTCGTGTGCTTGCGCAAGCCCCTCAGGAGGTTGGAGAGGCCCGTGCCACCCCCGAGCGCGACGATCCGCGGCCCCTTGGCGAGCACCACCTTGCGGTTGAGGAGCAGCGCGGCGTCGTCCGGGTGGGGGAGCCAGTTGGAGAGCAGCGATCGGTTGAGGCGTCCGACGGCCAGCACCACGATTACGATGCCGGTGAGCGCCGCGCCGGCCGCGATCCAGCCGCCGTAGGCGTCCCACGTGCCGGAACCGAGCGCCCGCTCCAGTGGCTCCGCCACCTGCCTGCGCTCCTCGTCGAAGGCCCATAGGCTCCAGGCAAGGACGCCGAGGAGGGCGAGCAGTCCGCCGGCCATGGCGAGCGCCAGGTGACGCTTGACGCCCATGCCTGGCGCCAGCCATAGGAGGAACCTGCTCAGAGCGGCCGGGCGCCTCAAGGAGCCTCCCCAGTGCCGTGAGTGTGCTCATCCAGCGCGGCGGCGAGGTCGCGATGTTGCGGCTTGCTGCGGTAGGCGCCGGCCAGGTCCTGGCTCAGCCGCTCCACCACCGCGACGGAGCGGTGCTGACCGCCGGTGCAACCGACCGCCACGGTGTACGTGTTGCGGCCGGAGCTCTCAGCCAAGTGCGCGAGCGAGCGCACGAGCATACGGATCTGGTGGTAGAGCTCTAACGCTTCCGGAGTGAACACGTACTCCTGTACGTCGGCGTCCGTGCCGGGCAGGCGCCGCAACCGCTCCGAGTAGTAGGGGTTCGGCATGCCGCGCACATCCAACACGACGTCCACGTCCGTGGGTATGCCGCGCTTGAAGCCGAACGACACGAGCCTCAGCAGCGTGCCGACCCCGCCCGAGAAACGGTCCCACAGGAGCTGCGTGAGCGTCCGGACGTCCGTGTTCGACGTGTCTATGACGTCGTCGGCCAAGGCGCGCAGGGGCTGCAGCGCGACGCGTTCGGCCGCGAGGTCGGCCGTGAGCGTGCCGGCCGCCATGGGGTGCGCGCGGCGCGTGAAGTTGTAGCGCTTCACGAGCACCTCGTCGGAGGCGTCCAGGAAGATCAGGCGCGGGGCGAACCCGCGGTCCCTGAGCTCGGCCACGGCGTCCGGGACATCCGCCAGCAGCTCGCGCACGCGGATGTCGATGCTGATGCAGATGCCCTTCCAGTCGCCCCCGAGCGTGCCGACGAAGGTCGCCCAGAGCTTCGGAGGCAGGCTGTCGACCGTGTAGAAGCCGAGGTCCTCCAGGGCGTGCAGCGCCGAGGTCTTGCCTGCGCCGCTCAGTCCCGTGAGGAGGACGAGGGGACGGGCCGCCGCGTCCACGGTCGAGGAAGGGGTGACCCGCTGGCCGGGGCTCATGGCACCGCGCTCTTGAAGTCGCACGCCACGAGCAGGTCGCCCTGCTCGACGATCGCGACCTCGCCGACCTGCGCTAGCAGGCGGCCGGGGCAGACGATGTAGCTATGGCCATCGACGACCTCCGCCACGAAGCGGACCCCACCCCGTACGGCCTCCGTGAACTCGGCAACGGGCAGCTCGCCAGCCAGGGGGATGGGGCCGTAGCCCTGCTCAAGGCGCCAGCGACTGCCGTCGTGCATGACGCGTGCGCCCAGGCCGCTCACCTTGACGTTGAAAGCGGGGAGCGCGCCCGGTTCGCGTACGGGCTCCCATTCGGACGGCTTGACGAAGCCGATCGTGCTCGTCGCGCACGAACGCGCCTGGCCGCCGTCCGTGTACTCGACCACGGCGGCTTCCTTCGTGATGCGGCCGCGCAAGGCGTCGGCCATGGCCTCCGCGGCCTCCCGGCTCATGAAGCAGCCGACGCGCACGCGCACGAACTGCATGCCGTCTTGCATGGCGAACTCCGTGTACGCGTCGAAGTCCCTGAGGCGCAGCTCGGCCGCCGCCGCCTGGGCCTCGCGGTAGTCGCGGAGCGCGACGGTCTGCACGGCCCAGGCCCGGGGGCCGTCGGCCTGCGCGGCCGCGCGTCCGACGAGCAGCGCTCCAAGCAGCAGCCACGCCGCCGTTCGTGAGCTCACGCGGCGGTCCCGGAGGTTACCGCTGCGAGGTTGGAGAGTATCCGCAACCCGACGGCCTGGCTCTTCTCGGGGTGGAACTGCGTGGCGTGAACGTTGCCGAGGGAGAAGGCGGAGAGGAAGCTCACGCCGGCGTACTCGGTGGTGGCGCTGGCCGCGGGGCGGTTCTCGAGCCCGACATCGGCGTAGTAGGAGTTCGCGAAGTACACGTAAGCCCCCGAGGCGACCCCGGTCAGGAGCGGGAAGTCGGGGCCTTTCGCCAGCCGGTTCCAACCCATCTGGGGCACGGGCGCGGCGCCGTGCGGGAAGCGCCTCACCCAGCCCGGCAGGAGACCGAGCCCGGCCTCACCCGGCGCCTCGTCCGACCCCTCGAGCAGAAGCTGCAGACCCACGCAGATGCCTAGGAACCGCCGACCGCTTGCCACGTGGTCCCGCACCGCCGCCTCGAAGCCGGAGGCCCTGAAGGCGCGCGCCACCTGCCCGAAGTGCCCCTGGCCGGGGAGGACGAGCAGGTCCGGCTGGCCGACGGCTCCCGGTTCCGCCACTACCCTCGGCGCGAGCCCGGCGACCGCCAAGGCGCGCTCGATGCTCCTCAAGTTGCCCGCGCCGTAGTCGATGACGACGCTAGTGAAGCTCACAGCACGCCCTTGGTCGAAGGCAGGCCGGCGTGCGTGACCTTCACTGCGTCGCGCAACGCCCTGGCGAAGGCCTTCATCACGGCCTCGCACGCGTGGTGCGTGTCGTCAGCGCTGATGAGACGGACGTGCAACGTCGCCCCGGCGTGATTGGCGAAGCCCCTCAGAAGCTCGCGGAGGTGGTACGCCGTGAAACCGCCCGAGTCGCCGTGCAACCTGCCGGGGTCGAACGTGATGTGCGGGCGCCCAGACAGGTCGACGACGACGTGAGCCAGGGTCTCGTCCATCGGGACGAACGCGCTACCGTAACGCTCGATGCCTTGACGGCTCCCGAGCGCCTCCGCGAACGCCTGGCCGATGACGATGCCGCAGTCCTCGGCCAGGTGGTGGACGTCGACGTGCAGGTCGCCGCTACCGGAGAGCGCGAGCGCGAGGCGCCCGTGGCGCACGAGCTGCTCGAGGAGGTGATCGAGGAAACCGTGTCCGGTCGTGACGCTTCCGGCCCCGGACGCCGAAGCGTCGATCGGCGACGCGTCCAGGTCGACGGTCACGCGGATGCGCGTCTCGCGCGTCTCGCGAACCACCTCAGCGCTGCGTGTCAGGTCCATCTCGTCCCTCCAAGGGCACGTCGGCCGCGGCGGCCGCCCCGCAAGCGGCCAAGAACGCGTCGTTCTCGGAACAAGTACCAACGGAGACCCTGAGGCAGCGCTCGGCGCCGGGCAGGTGGTCCTGGCGCCTGATCACCACCCCGGCCTCGAGCAGGCGGCGGTACCAGGCCTCCGGGTCGGCGACTCGGAAGAGGATGAAGTTCGCCTCGGACGGGAACGGCTCCACGCCAGGGAGGGCCGCGAGGGCAGCGCCGAGGCGGCGACGCTCGGCCAGCACGTGACGTACCCGCTCCGCCACGATGCCCTGCTCGTCCAGCAAGGTGGTGGCGACGGTCGTCTGCCAGGCGCTGACGCTGAACGGTAGGAGCGCCTTGCGCAACTCCTCCGCGACCTCCGGGTGCGCCAGCGCGTAGCCGACGCGCGCGCCGGCGAGCCCGAGGGCCTTGCTGAACGTGCGCAGGATGACGACGTTCTCGTGGCGTGCCGCCAAGCCCTCGAGGTTCTTGCCGGCGAACTCGGCGTACGCCTCGTCCAGCACGACCAGGAGCTCTGGCCCTGCGGCCTCGACCAGGCGCTCGATCGCGCTCTCCTCGAAGAGGTTGCCCGTCGGCGCGGCGGGGTTGGCGAGGAAGAGCACGCCCGCTCGGCCGGCCAAGGCAGCCGCCAGGTCGCGCTCGGGCAGGGCGAAGCCCGGTAGGAGGGGGACCTCCACGAGCTCGGCCCCCAACAGGCGCGCCTGCGCGGAGTACACGGCGAACGTCGGCGCCACCGTTACGACGCTGCGCCCTACCCCGGAGACGATGGTGATAGCCTGGATGAGCGTGTTCGAGCCGTTGGCGACCACGACCGCCTCGGCGGGCACGCCGTGGCGCTCCGCCAAACGCGCCTCGAGCATCCGGGGCCCGAGGTCGGGGTAGCGGTTCCACGCGACGTTCGCGAGCGCGCGCGCGACTCGCTCCTTGACGACCTCTGGCACGTCGTCCGGGCTCTCGTTCTGGTCCAGCTTGATGGGCTCCGGCCGCGGGGTGAAGCGGTACGGCGCCAAGGCCTTGACGGCGGTCCTGATCGTCATGCGTAACATGCTAGCGCGCTTCGGAGAGCGTGCCACGCCGGGGTCGACCCCCGGCTTACTGCCCCATGCGCTTGCGGACGTCTGCGATGAGGCCGTCGGTGGTGGCCTGCAGGCCCGGATCGAGCCGACCCGCCTCCGTGAACTCCGTGATGGAGTCATCGAAGCGCTGGATCGCGTAGTACACGATCCCGAGGTTCAGGTGGGCCTGGGCGTTCTGCGGGTTGGCGGCGACCGCCCTGCGCAGGTAGTCGAGGGCGAGGTCGAAGCGGCCGAGCTCGATCTGGGCGTAGCCCAGGTTGTTCAGCACGGTGTCCGAGCTCGGGTAGGTCTGCAGCGCGGCCTCGTAGTCCGAGACGGCGCCGCGCGTGTCGCCGTTCAGCTGCCGGGAGTAGCCGAGGTAGAAGGACGCGAGCCCGTTGGCCTGCGCCTCGGTCGAGCGCGAGAAGGCGGCGACGGCGGCGGCGTAGTCGCTGACGTCTAGCGCGTAGAGGCCCTGCTGGAACGCCACGCCGGCCTCCTCGGAGAACACGACTTCCGCGCCGCCAGTGAGCTGGCTCTGCTGGCCGAGGAGGTCGAGGCTGCGGCGCGCGACGGCCTGGTTCGGGTCGATGGCCAGGGCCTTCTCGAGCGCCTGGCGACCGTCGGCGAGGCGGCCGACGCGGACGAGGGCGGTCCCGTACAGCGCCTGGAGCTCAGCATCCTCGGGATCGGCGGCGACGAGCGGTTCGATGAGGCCGAGCGCCCCGGAAGCGCGACCCGCGGCGAGGTACAGCTCGGCGAGGTTCCGGTCGACGTCCGCGCCGGTGCCGCGCAGGGACTCGAAGGTGCGTTTCGCGCCCGCGAGGTCGCCGCGGCGCGCCTGCGCTACCGCCAACAGGTTGCCGACAGAGGCGTCCGTGGGGTACTGCGTGAACAGGGGCCCGAGGAGCGCCTCCGCCTCCTCGGCTCTGCCGGCCTGCAGTAGGTGATCGGCTTGCGCGACCCTCAGGTCGATGCTGTCCGGGTAGGCCGCCTGACCATCGCCGACAATGCGCAGCGCCTGGTCGGCGTAAGCGGACGGCAGCAGCCGCGCCAACGCGTACAGACCGGCGGAGCGAGCCAGCGGGTCGGTCAGCGCCTGCTGGAGGTAGGCGAGCGCGTCACCGCCGGCGCCGGCGCTCACGAGGCGCTGCATGACGGAGCCGCGCAGGAGGACCGACTCGGGGGTGTAGCTCTCGGCGCGCCGGAGCGTCTGGAGGGCACGCTGGGAGTCGCTCTGCAGCCCGGCGAGGCGCACGTAAGCGTCCACGAAGCGCGGGTAGGCCGCGATGGCCGCCTGCAGGTCGGCGGCCGCCTCGGTACCGCTCAGGAGCGCGGCCCGGCCGACGAGGGCGACCGCGTGGGCCGGGTTGGCGGCCAGCGCCGCCTCGAACGCGGCGGCGGCGGCCTCGTCACCAGCCGCGTCGAGCACGACGCCGGCGGTGGCCTGGACCTCGGCGTCGTCGGGCGCGAGCGCGAGCGCGCGCTTGGCGGCCGCGACGGCCGTCGCCAGGTCGCCGTCCAGGGCCGCGGTGCGCGCGTACTCGACCGCCACCCACGCCGAGCCGGCGTCCAGTTCGGCCGCAACGGCGAGGTCGTCCGAGCGGGCGCCTGGCAGGCCCGACGCCGCCAGGCCCGTGGGGCCGAGGCTGGCCACGCTCGGGGTCTGCGAGGCGGCGGCCTTGACCTTGGCCAGGACCGCGCTCGAGGCGTCGGGCGAGACGACCTTGGCGACCGCCTCCGCCGCGCTCGCGGCGAGGGAGGCTGGGTCGCTGCCCTGCACCTGGAGCGTCTGTACGCCCCCACCGACGGCGACGTTGAGCGCCGCCCTCACGCCGCCACCGCCCGTGGTCACGCTGCCCGTCACGATGGCGCTAGCGTCGAACAGCCTACCGACGGTGGCGCCGACGTCGACCTGCGCGGCGGCGGCCTTGTTGGCCACGAGGGCGGCGTCACCGACCGGCGGGACGTAGGTGCCCGGCAGCTGGTTGAGGGCATGCTGCAGGGCCGTTGGCAACCCCAGCTGGTACGGGGACACGGTGGCATCCGTGTCGAACGGGAGGATCACCACGCGCTTCACGGCCGTGGTGCCCTGCGCGGCCGCGAAGGTAAGCGCCAGGGAGAGCGCCAGTACCGAGAAGAGGGTCGAGGATCGTCGCATCACGGCGGAGTATACCCAGCGGCTCGTGAGAACCGCCTGCCGCGAGCGGCGCTCACGGCGTACGCCGGGTCCGCTAAGGTCGGCCGCCGGCGCCCGTCGCGGGGTCCGGAGGCGGGAACCAAGGGAGCGCGGCCGGTCGCTAGAGGCGGAAACCGGCCGGGAGGAGCGCGGCGACCGTCGTCTCCCTGACCGCGCCGGCGGTGTTCACGAGGTACACGCGCGCTTCCGGCGCGAACTCGAAGAGCACCTGCCTGCATGCGCCGCACGGCGTGGCCGGCTCGACGGCGGACGAGACGACCACCAGCTCCGTGAAGGCGCGTTCGCCGGCGGTGGCCAACGCCTGGACGGCCGACTGCTCCGCGCAGCGCGTCAGGCCGAAACTCGCGTTCTCCACGTTCGCCCCCGCGTAGATCGTGCCGGACGCCGCGCGCAAGGCCGCTCCGACGGGGAAGCTCGAGTAGGGCACGTAGGCGTTCATCTGCGCCCTCCGCGCCGCCAGCCAGAGGTCTTGCGGCACGCCGGCCGGCGCGTCCGCCGTGTGTGAACTCGTCACGTCCCACCTCCCAACACGCCGGCCACCTTGGACACGAGCGGCGGCCCGATCACGAGTACGCCTACGAGCAGCGCCACGCCGGCCGCCACGAGCACGGCGGCGGCGGCGAGGTCCTTGGCCGCGGCGGCCGTCGGGTGGACGCTCGGCTCGACGAGGTCGACGAGTGCCTCGATGGCACTGTTGAGGAGCTCGAGGCCGAGGACGAGGCCGGCCACGACGAGCACGGGGGTGTATGGCGCTCCCGACCACCAGCAGAGCAGGCTCGCCACGGCGCCGATCGCGACCTCGATCCGGAAGTTCCGCTGCGTGCTCCAGGCTCTGCGCAGGCCGGCGTACGCGAAGCCGAAGGCGCGCGCGAGCCCGCGGTCGCCCAACCCGCTCACGCGCCGTCCACCCGCCTGGCCAGCGCGACGACCTTGGCCTGCGCCTCCAGGAACGGACGCCAGGCCGCCTCGTCGACGTGATCGAAGCCGACGAGGTGGGTGATCGCGTGGCCGGCGAGCACGAGCACCTCGGTCTCCAGGTCGTGGCCGTGCTCGAGGGCCTGGCGCCGAGCGGTGTCCAGGCTGATGAAGACGTCGCCCAGATGCGCCACGCCGGGGAACCACTTCCCGTCCGGCTCGAAGGTCGGGTAGGAGAGCACGTCGGTGGGGCCCGTCACCCCCCGGTCGCGCTCGTTGCGCTCCGCCATGGCCTCGTCGTCCACGAGGACGACCGTCAGCTCGCGCTCCCGCCACCCTTCAGCGTCGAGGTAGGCGGTGAGGACCGCCTCGAGGCGCTCAACGCGAGGGAAGCGTTCCGTCTCGTCCAACACCTCTACGTGCGCCACCCTGACCGCCCTCCTTCGCCGGTGCCTCCGCTTTGGAGCGCTTGAGGCCGCGTACCTCTTCTGCGCTCGGGTAGTTGATACGACGGTGGAGGATGGCCGTCAGCATGCGCTGGAAGGTCGCGGCGACGACATCCAGGTCGTGGAAGTTGAGGGGCGTCTCGTCCAACTGGCCGTCCTGAAGGCGCTGCTTGACGATCCGGTCGATGAGCGAGCGGATGCTCGTCGGGGTCGGGTCGGACAGGGTCCGCGAAGCCGACTCGACGGCGTCGGCGAGCATGAGGATGCCCGTCTCCTTGGAGCGCGGCTTCGGACCCGGGTAGCGGAAGTTCAGCTCCTCCACCTGCCCCTCGTCGAGGGCGCGCTTGTAGAAGTAGCTGAGGACCGTGGTGCCGTGGTGCTCGGCCGCGAAGGCCGTGAGCTCCTCCGGCATGCGGTACTCCTCGAGCAGTTCGACCCCCTCGCGCACGTGGTTCGTGATGATGAGATAGGAGAGGTGCGGGCTGACGCGGTCGTGGGGGTTGTCGCCGGAGAACTGGTTCTCGACGAAGAACCCGGGCCGTTTGATCTTGCCGACGTCGTGGTACAGAGCGCCGACGCGGGCGAGCAGCGCGTTGCCACCGACGTTCTTGACGGCCTGGTCGACCAGGTTGGAGATGATGAGGCTGTGCTGGTAGGTGCCGGGCGCCTCCGTTATCAGCCGCTGAAGGAGCGGGTGGTTGGGGCTCGACAGCTCCACCAGCCGGAAGTCCGTCAGGAAGCCGAACCCGCTCTCGGCGATGGGCAGGAGCCCGAGCGCCAGCACGCCGGCCAGGACGCCCCCCGCGAAGAGCAGGCCGGCCCCGGCCGCCATGCCGCCCGGCGTCATGCCTCCACCCAGCAGGACGAGGCCGACGAGCGCCACCGCCGCGGCTAGGCCGCCGAGGGTCCCGGCGAAGAGGAGGCTGAGGCGGCTGGTGAGGCTCCGCGCCAGATGGGCCGCGACGGCGCTGCCGATGAGGGTCGTGGTGACGGCGAACAGGGGGGAGGCCTGCACGATGAGGCCCACGGCCAGCGCCATCCACGCCGCCCACGGCATGGCGGCGCGCGGGCCGAGGAGCGCGGCCACCACGAGCGGCACGAGGAAGGCGAACAGGAAGCTCGGCGCGGCGCCTACCACGAGGCGTTGTAGGGCCAGGACGGCCAACGACAGGGCGACGAGGAACGCGACCTTGCGGAACGACATGGTGGAGCGCAGCATAGCCCTGGTCGTCACGAGCGGCGCGACGAGCATGATCGTGAGCAGGACGATGCCTACGACGATCCAGGTCGTCTGCGACGCCGCCTCGTCGCGGGCGTTGTAGAGCCCGAGCTGGTCGAGGACGCGCAGCTCGTCGTCCGTGAGCGGCTCGCCGGCGCGCACGAGGACCTGACCGGCCTCGACGGACTGCATCACGGGCGCGACCGCCGCCGCGGCGGCGTCCCGCGCCACCTGCGTGAGGCGATCGTTGGGCACGGAGTTCGCGGCCAGCCGCCGCTCGAGCACGAGGCGCGTCTCGCGCTGCCTGTCGGCCGGCGCCAGTCGCGTTACCTCACCGATCAGGCCGGCCAGGTCGGCGGCACGGACACCGCGCGGCGCCTGATAGCGACTGATCACCTCGTCGATGACTGGCGCAGGCAGACCGGAGCTCGTAACGGCGGCGAGCACGAGCGTCGTGACCTGCAGGTCGGACGTGTAGACGGGCTCGATCTGGGCCCTGGCGGACTGCCGCTCGCGTTGCGTGGCGATGAGGTCGACGACCTGGGTCGCTACGGGCGCGACGAAGGTCTGCGGGCTGGGCTGCCCGACGCGCAGGGGCGTGCGTTGGCGCGTGCCGTAGACGCTGTAGAGGATGAGCCCGAAGGCGATGGCCGCCAGTAGTGCCAGCAGCCAGTAACGACCGGCCGCCGCCATCCTCAGGCGTCTAGGCGTGCTGCTCATACGCGAGGACGATCTGGGCCACCAAGGGGTGGCGCACCACGTCGGCCTTCGTGAAGTGCTGGAACTCGATGCCCTCGATGTCCCTCAGGATGGCGCTGGCGGTGCTCAGGCCGCTCTGGACGGACGTGGGCAGGTCCGTCTGGGTGGTGTCGCCCGTCACGACGACCTTGCTGTTGAAGCCCATGCGGGTCAGGAACATCTTCATCTGTTCCGGGGTCGTGTTCTGGGCCTCGTCGAGGATGATGAACGCGTCGTTCAGGGTGCGGCCGCGCATGAACGCGAGCGGCGCGACCTCGATCGTGCCCTGCTCGAGCAGACGCTCCACCTTGTCGGCCGGGAGCATGTCGTGCAAGGCGTCGTAGAGCGGCCTCAGGTACGGGTCGATCTTGGCCTGCAGGTCGCCAGGCAGGAAGCCTAGCCGCTCGCCGGCCTCAACGGCCGGGCGCGTCAGGATGATGCGCTTCACGCGGTTGGCGACGAGCGCCTCGACGGCCATCGCGACGGCGAGGTACGTCTTGCCGGTGCCGGCGGGGCCGAGGCCGAACGTGATCGGGCTGCGGGCGATGGCGTTGACGTAGCGGCGTTGGCCGGCGGTCTTCGGGCGGGTGCGGCCGGGCAGGCGCGCGTCGGCGCCTTGAGCCTGCGTGGCGGGCGCGCCGTCGCCGTCGACGACCTGCCCCTCGCCGCCCCCACCGGGGCCCTGAGCGGCGTCGGCGGGGTCGCCCAACTCGGCGAAGGTGATCTCGGCGAGGCTCACCTCACCTCCCTGCCGGATGGTCTGCAGGAGGTTCCGGAAGGCCCGTTCTGCGAGGGCGACCTCTTCGGGCTCGCCGCTGAGGCGCAGCTCGTCGCCCCGCGCCACCACCTTGGCGCGCAGGCGGGCGCGCATGAGCTTGAGGTTCTCGTCGTTATGGCCGTACAGAGATAGGGCCTCGGCCGGGCTGCGGAGCTTTAGCGTCAACGAAGTCGCGATCTCGTCCTCCTGAGGCGCTTGACGGCTGCCGGTTCGGAGAGCACCTCATGCCAGATCATGCCGCGCAAGAGGTCGTCGCGTCCGGCGCCGAGGAACGCCGGTCCCCCCACGCCACCGTGCCGCTCGCCATGGGAGCCCCTTCCACCCGGTTCCCTTCGCGCGCCTGGCGCGCCCAGTGTAGCGGCTCCCGGCCTTGCGCCCTGTCTCCCACCCGGCATGCGCACGGTCGGTTGCACGACCTGCTCGTGGGTGTCGACGGCGCGGCGCGGGTCCACGCGCCGCCTCGTCACCTGGAGCGGCTCGGACTCTGGAAGTGGTGCCGAGGCACCCTCGCGCCCGAGCCCCCCGGAGGCGACCTTCCCGGAGACGAGCTGCCCGCCGGAGGAGCCGCTCGTGACGAGCCGACCGCTCTGCTGTCCGCTGACCAGACCGCCCTGGTGGGCGGGCGGCAGGGTGGTCGGCGTCGCGGTGGGTCGCGCGGTCTTCGCCTGGGTCGCCTGCTGCCCCGCCGCGACCTCACCGGCGGGGCCACTGTGCGCAGTTTGCTCGGCCTCCGCCACCCGCCGCTGGATCTCCTCGAGCATCTCGCGGAAAGACTGGGGCTGCCGCCCGGACGCGCCGGCGTCGGCCTGGGCTCCGCGGGCCCGCGTCTGCGCGGTGGGCGTCGTCGGACGCGTACCTGGCGCGCCCCCGGTCGTGGGAGCGTTGGGCTTGCGCGGCGCCTGACCGCCCTGCTGCCCTTTCTTCCTCGTGAAGAGCGGCACGACGAAGAAGAAGACGAAGAAGATCAGGCCGATGATCTCCTCGAAGCCGATGTTCACCCTCGGTCGCTACCCTCCTCGGCGGCCTTGCCGATGCTGCCGCGCATGGTGGTGTCCGACTGGATGTTCTGCAACGAGTAGTAGTCCATGATGCCGAGGTTGCCGTCGCGGAACGCCTGGGCGATGGCCTGCGGCACCTCGGCCTCGGCCTCGACCACCTTCGCGCGCATGGCCTCGACATGGGCACGGTTCTCCTGCTCGGCGGCCACGGCCATGGCGCGGCGCTCTTCCGCCTTCGCCTGGGCGACGCGCTTGTCGGCCTCGGCCTGGTCCGTCTGGAGCTGGGCGCCGATGTTGCGGCCGACGTTCACGTCGGCGATGTCGATGGAGAGGATCTCGAAGGCCGTGCCGGAGTCGAGGCCCTTGGCGAGGACCGTCTTGGAGATGATGTCGGGGTTCTCGAGAGTGTGCTTGTGGCTGTCGGTCGAGCCGATGGAGGAGACGATGCCTTCGCCGACGCGCGCGATGATCGTCTCCTCGCCGGCGCCGCCGACGAGGCGCTCGAGGTTGGCGCGCACGGTGATGCGCGCGGTGGCGATCAGCTCGATGCCGTCCTTGGCGACGGCGCTGACGTTGGGCGTCTGGATGACGCGCGGGTTGACGGAGACCTTCACGGCGTCCAGGACGTCGCGGCCCGCTAGGTCGATGGCGGCGGCGCGGTCGAACGGGAGGGCGATGCGGGCCTTGTCGGCCGCGATGAGAGCGTCGACGACGCGGTTGACGTTGCCGCCAGCGAGGAAGTGGGCCTCCAGTTGGTTCTGGTTGACCTCGATGCCCGCTTTGTCCGCCTTGATGAGCGGCAGGATGATCTGGTTGGGCGGCACGCGCCGCAGGCGCATGGCGAGCAGCGAGAAGAGCGAGACCTTGACCCCCGCGGCGACGGCAGAGATCCACAACCCGACGGGGATGAAGTTGAAGAGGATGATGAAGAATAGGATGACTGCGCCGGCGAGGATCAGTAGCGGGATGTCCATGTGCTCTCCTTGTGGCTGCTGCGCTCGTTGGCGGCGCTGGCTAGCTTGGTCTCGGTTCTACTCTTCGCCCTGCCCGGCGGAGCGCCCGTCCACGGCGCGCACCGTGACGCGGTTGCCCTCGACGCGCAGGACCTTGATGGTGGCGCCCGCGTTGACGAACTCGCCTTCGCTGACGACGTCGACGCGCTCCTGACCGAAGCGGGCCACGCCCGCCGGCCTCAGGTCGGACATGGCGACGCCCGTCTGTCCCACCAGGTCCCTGCTCTCGCTGCGGAACTCGAGTCCGCCGCCGTCGGGCGTGGCTACGCGCGTCGTCAGACGGAACGCGGCGGCCAGCCGGCTGTTGGGCAGTAGCCACAGCAGGACGCCCAGGAGCACGCCGCCGAAGAGGACCGTGTAGCCGAGCACCGGGATGGTCCCTTCCTCGAAGATCCTGACGAGGGCGATGACGATGGCGGCGAGGCCGAGGACCCCGGCGACGCCGAAGCCCGGGAGGAGGAAGACCTCGACGGCCAGGAGCACGATGCCGACCACCAAGATGGCGACATCGAACAGCCCGAGCGGGTCGGCGAAGTAGGCGGCGGCCGCGAACACGGCGAGCGCGATGAGCCCGATGGCGCCTGGGATGCCGAACCCGGGCGTGAACGCCTCGATGAGGAGCCCGCCGACGCCGAGGACGATGAGGGCGGCCGCGCCGAGCGGCCGCGCGAGGAGGGCGGCGAGCCGCTCGGCCAGGCCGGGCTCCAAGCGCACCACCCGGGCGCCCGCGAAGCCGAAGGCGGCGAGGGCGGCGTCGAGCGTGGCGGCCTCCGCGTCGGCGATGCCGTACTCGACGGCCTGCCTCGCGGTGAGAGTGATCAGCTCCGTGGCCGTCGAGAGGCCAGGAACCTCGACCTTCGGATCGACCATGCCTTCCGCGACGACGGGGTTGCGACCGCGCGCCTCGGCGACGCTGCGGAACTCGCCGCGCAGGGCGGAGGAGAACTTCTCGTCCACCGTCTGGATGCCGGTTGGGGTGGAGAGGATGGGGAGGGCGGCGCCGATGCTCGAACCCGGCAGCATGGCGAGGTGCTCGGCGCTCATGGCAACGAGGGCGCCGGCGCTGAACGCGTTCTGGACTACGGCGATGGTCGGTACGCGCGCGTCGTGCAGGACGATGCCGACGATGTCCTGCATGGCGGCCACCGCCCCGCCCGGCGTGTCTAGGTACAGGACGAGGGCGAGCGGCTGGTCCTCGTTGGCCTGGTTGACGCGGTTGCGTACGAAGGCGGTGGTGGCGGCGCTGATCTCGCCGTCGATCGGCACGACCCACACCTCGTTGGTCGCCGCGACCGCGGGCGCGCACAAGATCAACGCGACGAGGAGCGCCACCAGGAACCTGGCGGGCCTAGCGGCGCGATGTGCGTGCTGGTTCACACGCTGGAGGATACCACGGGGGATTGCGCGTTCTCGAAGCATGCCGGCACCCCAGCGTACTGGGGTGCCGTGGCGACCTGGCGGGGGCAGCAAGACTCGAACTCGCGACCTACGGTTTTGGAGACCGCCGCTCTACCGACTGAGCTATACCCCCCTGGGCGCTGCGCATGCCGTCCGGCGGGGCGACAGCGTCGCATGCACGACACGCACCGCGCCGACCGAACACGGAGTATACCCGGCGGCCGGCCGCGCGTCCAGGTTCGGCGGGCGGCGCCTCGGCGTGCGTAGCACGTTCACGGGCGTCATCCTCCGCACCGCCGATGGCGTATCCTCTCCACCATGTCACTGCCCTCGCCCGACACCGACAGCCTGAGCCTGACCCCCGCCGGCGCCGAGAAGGCCGGCCAGCTGCTCGAGGGGAACGGCAACGAGAACGCCGCCATCCGGGTGTTCGTCAAGTCCGGGGGCTGCAGCGGCTACCAGTACGGCATGCGCGTCGACGACCAACGCCTCGCCGGCGACCGGGTCTTCCAGCAGGGCCCCGTCAAGCTCGTCGTCGACGAGCGGAGCTGGCCTTTGCTGCGCGGCTCGCAGGTCGACTACGTCGAGAGCCTGCTTGGCGGCGGTTTCAGCGTCAAGAACCCGAACGCCTCGAGCGAGTGCGGCTGCGGTCACAGCTTCCGCACGGACGGCGCGGCCGCGCCTAGCGGCGACGGTTCGAGCGGCTGCTCCGCGTGAACCCGCTCTACTCGCGCCGCTCGACTCGCCGGTAACGGCCTGCGCCTCGCGGCGCGCAAGGCGCTCAGCGCGGCCCCGAATGACACGGCGCCCCGACCTCCCGGTCGGGGCGCCGCACTCGCGTTGCCTGGCCCGGTCTAGCCCTCGAAGGCGTAGCGCAGGACCGGCTGGCGCGCAGCGCGCACCTCGTCGAGGCGCCGCACGGGCGTCGAGTAGGGCGCCCCGCGCAGGTACGCCGGATCGGCGGCCGCGCGCTCGAGGATCTCGGCCAGCGTCTCGACGTAGGCGTCGAGGGACTCGAGCGACTCCGTCTCCGTCGGCTCCACCATGAGCGCCTCCTTGACGATCAAGGGGAAGTAGACGGTGGCAGGGTGCATGCCGTGGTCGAGCTGCGCCTTGGCGATGTCGAGGGTCCTGAGGCCCGCCGGCGGCTGAGCGACGAACTCGTGCATGTTCACGCGGTCGAAGGGCACGGTGAAACCGAGCTCCTTGAAGCGCATACGCAGGTAGTTGGCGTTGAGGACCGCGTAGCCGCTCACCTCGCGCAGCCCCTCGCGCCCGAGCGCACGGATGTACGTATAGGCCCGCACGAGGTTGCCGAAGTTGCCGTAGAACGAGCGCATGCGGCCGATCGTGTTCGGCACGTCCTCGTCCAGGTAGTAGCGTTCGCCGTCCTTGGCGACGACCGGCACGGGCAGGAACTCGCGCAAGTGCGCCTTGACGCCCACCGGTCCTGTGCCCGGCCCGCCTCCGCCGTGGGGCGTGGTGAACGTCTTGTGCAGGTTCAGGTGCACGACGTCGAAGCCCATGTCTCCGGGCCGCGCACGGCCGACGATGGCGTTGAGGTTGGCGCCGTCGTAGTAGAGCTGGGCGCCGACGGCGTGGGCGGCGGCGGCGATCTCGACGATGCGCCGTTCGAAGAGCCCGAGCGTGTTGGGGTTCGTCAGCATGACGGCCGCGACCTCGGGCGTCAGGCGCGCCTTCAGGGCGGCGAGGTCGACCTCCCCATCGGGGCCCGTCGGCACCTCGACGACGGCGTAACCGGCCATGGCGGCGGTGGCAGGGTTGGTGCCGTGAGCCCCGTCCGGGACGAGGACTATGCGCCGCTGCTCGCCTTCACCGCGGGCGCGGTGGTACGCCCTGATCATCAGGATGCCGGCCAGCTCGCCGTGCGCGCCCGCCGCCGGCTGGAGGCTGACGGCGTCCATGCCCGTGATGGTCGCGAGGTCGCCCTGCAGTTCGAAGAGGAGCTGCAGCGCACCCTGCACCGTCTCCTCGGCCTGGTACGGGTGGAGGTCCTGGAAGAGCTTGGCCGCCTCCTCGTTGACCTTCGGGTTGTACTTCATCGTGCAGCTGCCCAGCGGGTAGATGTTGGCGTCGATGCTCATCTGCCGGTGTGCGAGCTGCGTGTAGTGCCGGACCAGGTCGAGCTCGCTGACCTCAGGTAGGCGCGGCGGGGCTTGCCGGAGGTTCTCGGCGCCCAGGAGCGCGGAGAGGTCGGCCTGTTCGGGCGCGGGGGGCTGCGAGGCCCTGCGCCCGGCCCTGGAGCGTTCGAAGATGAGGGGGAGTTGCGCGTGCGCTTGGGACCACTCAGGCATTCCGGACCTCCAGCGCGCGCCCTTCGCCGCAGGCGACGAGGGCCGTCACCAGGGCGGCGATGTCCGCCGCCGAGGTGCTCTCGGTCGCGCTGAGGATGATCGCGTCGCCGAAGCCGTACTCGGCCGGCGCCGCCACCCCGGCGTGCACGCCGGAACGCGCCAGGGCCGAGCGGAGCTTGGCCGGGGGCTGTCCCACGCTCAGGACGAACTCGTTGAAGAAGCGCGCTTCGACACGCGGCGCGAAACCCGCAGCCGTCAGCGCGTCCGCGAGCTTGTGGGCGTTGGCGACGGAGCCGACGGCCAGGTCGCGCAGCCCGGCCGGACCCAGTGCGGCGACGTTGATGGCGGCCATGATGGCCGTCAACTGGTGGTTCGAGCAGATGTTCGACTTGGCCTTCGACCGGCGGATGTGCTGCTCCCTGGCCTGCAGGGTGAGCACGAAGGCCCGCTTGCCGTCGACGTCAACCGTCTCGCCGACGAGCCGACCGGGGAACTGCCGGATGAGCTCCTCGCCGACGACCATGAACCCGAACGCCGGGCCGCCGAAGTTGAGGGGGTTGCCGAGCGTCTGACCGTCACCGGCCGCGATGTCGGCGCCGTACTCGCCCGGAGGGGCCAGGACCGCCAGGCTCAGGGGGTCGACCGCGGCGACGAGCAGTGCGCCGGACGCGTGGGCGGCGCCGGTGAGCGCAGGCATATCCTCGACGTAGCCCAGGTAGTTGGGCTGCTGGGCGACGACGCAGGCTACGTCGTCCGTCACGCCGGGCGTCGGCGTCGTGTAGGGGTCGAGGTCGAGGAGCTCCAGCTCCAGGTCGAGGGCCGCAAGGTACGTAGCGATGACGGCGCGCGTCTCGGGGTGCACGCCACGGCTGACGAGCACGCGGTCGCGGCCCGTCTGGCGCATGGCGAGGAGCACGCCCTCGGCCACGGCGCTGGCGCCGTCGTACATGCTCGCGTTGCTGACGGGCAGGCCGGTCAGCTCGGACATGATCGTCTGGTACTCGAAGGTGGCCTGCAGGATGCCCTGGGCCACCTCGGGCTGATAAGGCGTGTAGGCGGTGACGAACTCGCTCTGCATGGCGAGGTGGGCGGTGACTGAGGGCGTGAAGTGCCTGCGCGCGCCGCCGCCGAGGAAGTTGGGGCCCTCAGGCCGGTTCTTGGCCGCCAACGCCCGCAGGTGCGCGAGCAGGCCGGCCTCGTCCATGCCGGTCGGGACCTGGATGTCCGGGTCCTGCAGCGCCTGCGGCAGGTCCGCGAAGAGGGCGTCGATAGAAGGCGCGCCGACCTTGGCCAGCGCGCGCTCGACGTCCTCCCGCGTGTGCGGGATGTAGCGCAACTCAATGCTCCTCTGAGGCGCTCGCCGTGTAGGCCGCGGCGTCGAGCAGGCCGGCCAACTCGCTCGCGTCCGCCAGGCCGATGCGCACCAGCCAACCGTCGCCGTACGGGTCGGAGTTGATCAGCTCTGGCCGAGCGTCCAGCGCGTCGTTGACGGCCTCGATCACGCCCGAGACGGGGGCGTAGATGTCGGACGCCGTCTTGACGGACTCGATGACGGCCATCTGCTCGCCCTTCGCCACGCGGCGTCCGACGTCGGGGAGCTCGACGAAGACCACGTCCCCGAGCTGGTCCTGAGCGAAGTCCGTGATGCCGACCGTGGCGGAGCCGCCGTCCGGGGCGGCCCACTCGTGTGACTCGGCGTAACGCAGTTCTGTCGGTGTCTTCATGTCGGGCTCCTAGGTGAAGCGGCGCGCGGCCGCACGTGTACTGCCAAGCATCATGTCAGGTGGAAAGGCGGCTGGACCACTCTCGCCGCGACGGCCTGACCCCTGATCTCGACGGCCAACTCGGTGCCGGGCTCGGCCAGCTCACGGCTCACCCACGCGAAGCCGATGCCGTCGCGGGTGAGGGGGGAGAGGGCGCCGGACGTGACCTCGCCGACGGGCGCGCCGGAGGCGTCCAGGAGCCGGTACCCCTGCCGGGGTATGCCGCGCTCAGTCAGCCGCAGGCCGACGAGCCGGGTGGCGCAGCCCGGGTCCCACATGGCCTCGCGGCCGAAGAACTCCTTGTCCTTGACCACCCAGGCGAACGGGGTGCATAGGGGGTTGGAGCGTTCGGTCAGCTCGTGGCCGTGGAGGGGGAAGCCCGCCTCGAGGCGCAGGGTGTCGCGAGCGCCCAGACCGCACGGGCTGGCGCCGGCCGCCAGGAGCATGTTCCACACCGAGACGGCGTCCGTCGGCCTGAGGAAGATCTCGAAGCCGTCCTCGCCCGTGTAGCCCGTGCGGCTCAGCCGGACGGGGATGCCGGAGAGGATCACGTCGAGCGTGGCGTTGCGCTTGACCTGACCGAGGTCGTCGTCGACGAGCTGGCCGAGCAGCAGCGGGGCGCCGGGGCCTTGCAGGGCGAGCAGGGCGACCGTGTCGGACTCGTCGATCACGTGGCATTCGTAGCCGGCGGCGAGGTCCTGCAGGTGCCGCACGACGGCCGCAGTGTTGGAAGCGTTGGCCACGACCAGGAAATCGTCCTCGCCCTCGCGGTAGACGAACAGGTCGTCGATGAGACCGCCGGTGGCGTTCGGGAGCATGCTGTACTGGCCGCGGCCGGGTTTGAGGCGCCCCGGGTCGTTCAGCGTGGCGTACTGCAGGAACCGCGTCGCGGCCGGGCCGACGACCCGCACCTCGCCCATGTGCGAGACGTCGAACAGGCCGACGCCCTGCCTTACCGTCAGATGCTCCTGGTTGATACCGGCCTGGTAGTGCAAGGGCATCGAGTAACCCGCGAACTCGACCATGCGGGCACCGAGCTCCTCGTGTGCTTCGAACAGTGGGGTGCGCTTCATCGGGTCGAACATAGCACGCACCTCGACGCCGTTCCGGCCGTCCAGGCGTGGTTCCGACTAACGCTCAGGCCTTCTGGGCCAGCTTCTCGAGGACCATGGTCGCGACGCCCCTGAGGGGCTCGAACACGCCCTCGAACTTGGCGGCGACGGCCTCGTAGAACTGCACCTTGCCCTCGCGGTCGAGCACGGCCTTCAGCGCGTCCATGCCTATCGCGTCGGGCACGTCGCGCTTGTTCGCCTGGATGACGTAGGGCACGTCGGCGAGGCGCAGGTTGTACTCCTGGAGGTTCTCGCGCAGGTTGCGCAGGCTCTCGGCGTTCGCTCGCAAGCGGGCCATCGACGAATCGGCCACGAACACGACGCCGTCGACGCCACGCAGGATCAGCTTGCGCGAGGAGTTGTAGAAGACCTGGCCCGGCACCGTGTAGAGGTGGAAGCGCGTCTTGAAGCCGTTGACCTTGCCGAGGTCGAGGGGGAGGAAGTCGAAGAAGAGCGTGCGCTCGTCCTCCGTGGCCAACGACACCATCTCGCCCTTGGCCTCGGCCGGCACCTGTTGGTAGATCTGCTTGAGGTTCGTCGTCTTGCCGGAGAGGCCCGGGCCGTAGTAGACGATCTTGAAGTTGATCTCGCGCGCGGAGAAGTTGATCGTGCTCATCTGTCCCTCGCACCGAAGAGACCGTCGAGGAGCGCCGTGGCGTCCTGCTGGAACTCCGCGTCGAAGCGCATGCTCGGCGGCGCCTCCGTCGCGCCTTCCAGGGCGACCCGGATGGCGTCCGCGGCGTGCTTGGCCGCGAGCTTCACGCGCCCGAGCTGGGCGCTCGAGTCGAACACGGTCGCGAGGAGGGCCTCGCTGCCGAGCTCCTCGAGGTAGGTGCCGACCTCCGCGCCCTGCTGGACCGTCTCCCGGAACCCGGCCTCGCCGAAGAGGTTGGCGATGGCGCGGTTCGCCGCGTAGTTGGAGGCCACGAGGGTCGCGAACGAGTCGAGCGAAGGCGGCTTGGGCGCCCACAAGGCGCGCGCGTGCATGAGCACGAAGCCCTTGTGGTCGATGATGAGGGCGTAACGAGCCCTGCTCTTGGCGAGCAGCTCGCGCAGGATGCCGTCGACCGTATCGAAGGTGGTGCCGTAGAGGTCGAGGGACGGCTCGAGCATGGACGTAACTGTAACAGCCGTGGGCTTCTGGTCGAGGTAGAACAATACACTTCGGAATGGCCAACCTAAGGCAAGGACGCGGCTTCGGGCGAAGCCGCGTCCTGCACGTGGTAGCGATGGACGGGATCGAACCGTCGACCTCACGATTATGAGTCGTGCGCTCTCACCAGCTGAGCTACATCGCCACGCATCGAGTCGTCCGCCGTCCACGCCGGGGGAGGCGTACTAGCGACGGACGCATAGATTATACCTGGCAGTCACTCCCGCGCCAGTCCCGCACTGGGAAACCCTTGGGCGGAACCGGGTCGCGCCGCCCGCCCCACCCGGTCGTGTTCACCGGCCCGGGCATCGGAGCGCGCCGACCTGGCCGCTCCAGCCGCAGGCATCGCAGGCCGCGGGCGTGAGATTGTCCCAGGCGGCGTCACCGAGCTGCTCCGCGAGGACCTCGAGGTCTCGCATGATCAGCGCGTACTGCACGAGGTACTTGACCTCGACGGACGTGTCGATGTGAACCACAGGGCTGCCACAGCTGGGGCAGAGGGGTGTCGAGGCGTGGTCGGGTTCGTCGGTGTGGGCGCTGGCGGAGGGCACGACGTCCCCTGGTTTACCGCGTGCGCTCTTACACCGTTCTTAAGGGGCGCGCGAAGGTCGGGCCAGCCGTTCGGCCCGCGCTGGGCCCGCGTGAACAGCCTTGCCAGCGGTGCCTTCTGGTGCCGGAAGCGGGGCTCGAACCCGCATGCCCGTGGGGGCGGCAGATTTTAAGTCTGCTGCGTCTACCGGTTCCGCCATTCCGGCGCGGTGCGGCCACATGCCTAGGGACACGCGCGCGACTTAGTATCGCTTACTCGAGGCCCGGACCGTCGGCCCACCCCTTGGAGCGCTCCACCGCCTCCGCCCACCGCTCCTTGAGGGTGGCCCGGCGCCGCGGGTCTAGCCTGGGCGAGAACCGGCGCCCTGCGCGCCACTGCGCTGCGAGCGCGGCGCGGTCCGGCCAGGCGCCGACTGCCAGGCCGGCCAGGGACGCGGCGCCGAGGGCGGGGGTCTCGCTCTGCTCCGCGCGCACCACGTCCACCCCGAGGACGTCGGCTTGGAGCTGCATCAGCTCGTCCGACCGTGAGGCGCCGCCGTCCACTCGCAACTCGCCTACCGGACCGGCGTCCGCCCGCATCGCGTCGACCACGTCGGCCACTTGCAGGGCGATCCCCTCGAGGGCCGCGCGCGCGAGGTGAGCGCCGGTGGTGCCGCGGGTGAGGCCCACGACGGTGCCCCTCGCGCCCGCGTCCCAGTGCGGGGCTCCGAGGCCGGTCATGGCGGGGACGAACATGACCCCACCCGAGTCGGGCACGGCGGCGGCCAGCTTGCCCACGTCGCTCGCTTCGCGGATGATTCCCAGACCGTCGCGCAGCCACTGCACGACGGCGCCGGCCATGAAGATGCTGCCTTCGAGCGCGTACTTGAGCCGACCGCCCTCGGACCAGGCGACGGTCGTTAGCAGCCGGCTGCGCGACGCCTTCGCTTCCGCGCCGGTGTTCAAGACGAGGAAGGCGCCCGTGCCGTAGGTGGCCTTCGCCTGCCCCGGCGCGAAACACGCCTGCCCGAACGTGGCCGCCTGCTGGTCGCCGACGAGGGCCGCGATCGGCGCCCCGGCGAGCGACCCCTCGGTGATCTCCGCGACGACCCCGCTCGTAGGCACTACCCTGGGCATGAGCGCCCGCGGCACCCGGAAGAGCGCGAGCAGGTCGTCGTCCCAGTCGGCGCGGTGGATGTCGAAGAGCTGGGTCCGGGACGCGTTGCTGACGTCTGTCACGTGCTCGCGCCCGCCGGTCAGCTTCGCGCTCAGCCAGGTGTCGACGGTGCCGAAGGCCAACTCGCCCGCCTCGGCGCGCTCACGCGCGCCCGGAACGTTGTCGAGGAGCCAGGCCACCTTGGTGGCGGAGAAGTACGGGTCGAGGAGCAGCCCCGTCTTGGCGCGGACGAGTTCCTCGACGCCGTCAGCACGCAGCCTCGCGACCTCGGCCGCCGTGCGCCTGTCCTGCCACACGACGGCGTTGGCGATCGGCCGCAAGGTGGAGCGCTCGTAGACCACGGTCGTCTCCCGCTGGTTGGTGATGGCGACGGCGGCCAGCCGCGCCGCGGGGACGCCGGCGCGCGCCAACGCCTCACCGGCCACGCCGACCTGGCTGGACCAGAGGTCGAGCGGGTCGTGCTCGACCCACCCCGGCCGCGGGTAGCTCTGCGGTACCCCCTTCTGGGCCGACCCCAGTACGCGCCCTTCCACGTCGAACAGGATGGCGCGCGAGCTCGTCGTGCCCTGGTCGAGAGCGAGGACGAGCGGTGAGGCGATCACGCGCTAGAGGGTGACGGGTTCGGCGGGGAGGAGCCTGAGCCGCGTGTACGAGCGCTGGCCGCTGAGCATGCGCGCAAGGAGCGCGCGCTCCGACGGGAGTACGAGCCCCCTGCCGCGCACACCGCTCTGGTAGCGGCCGATGCCGAAGGTGGCTAGGAAGAGCTCCGTGACGTTGCCGGCGGGGACGTGATGGGGAGAGAAGAGCTGTAGCGCGACACCCCTGAGCTCGACGTACACGTGCAGGGTGGCGCACGTTTCGCCGGCGACGAGCGCCACGCTGTAGCCGTCCGGTCCCGCGTCCACCATCACCACGGAGGCGTCGGTCAGATCGTGGCACGCGTTCTCGACCGTGGAGACGAGCTCCCTCACGAACCGCCTGGCCCCGTCGACGTTCGCGATCGCGCCCGGGTCCGCAGAAGCGCCGTCCAGGCAGACCTGCGTCCCGTAGCCGAAGCTCTCGTTAGCGCTAACCATGTGCGAGTCTACCATTCAGCCTTTCACGCTCCCGGCCGTGAACTGGCCGGTCAAGGCGTTCTGGAACGAGTAGAAGATGACCAGGATGGGAACGCTGCCCAACACGGCGGCGGCGGCCATGGCGCCCCACTGGGTGGCGAACTGGTTCGTGGAGAAGTTGCGCAGGCCGACCCCGACCGTCCACAGGTCCTGGCCGACGAGGATGGTGTTAGCGAGGATGAACTCGCTGTAGGTACCTATGAACTGCTGCAGGAAGATGAACAGGAGCATGGGGACGCTGATGGGCAGTATCACGCGCCAGAACGACCCCCAGCGCGTGGCGCCGTCCACCATCGCCGCCTCCTCCAGGCTGGGGCTGAGCGAGTCGAGGTAGCCCTTGAAGATCCAGGACGAGAACGCGATCGCGCCGCCCGAGTAGGCGAGGATGAGGCCGGTGAACGTGTTGAGCAGGTCGAGCCTGCTCATCAGGTAGAAGATGGCGACCAGCGCCATGAACGTGGGGAACATCTGCACGAACACGAAGGCGAGCAGCGTGCTGTAGCGTCCCTGGAAGCGCAACCGCGAGAAGGCGTAGCCGGCCGTGGTCGAGAGCAGCACGGCCATGACGCCCGTCACGCCGGAGACGAGGAGCGTGTTGCGGATGTACAGGGGCACCATGCCGCCGATGCTCGCGGGGAGCCGGGCGCCGTCGCTCTCGCGCACGCCGTAGAACTGCCCTGGTTGGATAGACAGGACGAGCACGGCGGCGCTGACGAAGACGGCCCAGCCGGCGTAACCCCTGAGCCGGTCGGCGCGCGCGTTGGTGGCGCCGAGGCGCGGCAGGGCGAAGCTCGCGACGAGCACGACGACGGCCAGCAGCATGCTGCCGACCAGCAGCCACTGGTAGCCAAGCACGTGCGTCTGCGAGACGATCTTCGCGAACTGCGACGTGGAGAAGTCGGCTGGGTTCGGCATCACCCCGGCGCGCACGAGAAGGTTACCCGTGCTCGGCAGGGAGCCGGCGAGCGTGTCGTTGCGGTTGAGCGAGACGGAGAGCAGGTAGACGACCGGGTAGAACACGGCACCGATCACGAGCCAGATGAAGACGTGGGTGCCGGCCGTCACCGCGTACCGCGGCGCCCGCAGCGGCCGCGTCGCCAGGCCGTAGAGGTAAGCGGTGCCGGCGACCCCCGCGACCGCGAGCGCGAACGCGGCGAGGAAGCGTTGCCAAGCGCCGGGCACCACGAGCATCCGGTCGCGGGTGATCGCCTCGGGGGCGGTCGCGAAGAGGAGCGCGATGCCGCCGACGACCACGACCACGAGGCCGGCCATGCTCAGGTAGTGGAGTCGGGTGCCGCGCGTCACGCTCGCGCCCCCTCTTCCTTGAGCGCGCCCGTCACCTTGAAGTTCATCAGGCTGACGGCCAGGGTTATGACGAAGATCAGCAGCGAGATGGCCGAGCCGAACCCGTATGCGTAACCGCCCTGACTACGGAACGCCTCGTTGTAGGCCCAGCTGATGAGGATGTCGGTGCCCCTCGCGGTAGCGGTGCCCCAGCTGACGGGCGGACCGCCGTCCGTCAGGAGGAAGACGACGTTGAAGTTGTTGAAGTTGAACGCGAAGCTGCTCAGGGTGATCGGGATGAGGGCGGTGCGCAGTAGCGGACCGGTGACGTTCCAGAACCCCTGCCAGACGCTCGCGCCGTCGATGCGAGCCGCCTCGTAGATCTCGTCGGGGATCGCCGAGAGCGCGCCGAGCGTCGCCGTCATGATGAAGGGCAGGCCCAACCAGAGGTTGACGACGAGGATGGCGGCACGGGCCGCGGCCGGGTCGCCGGCCAGCCAGTTGATCGGCGCCGGGGAGATGTCAAGGAGCGCCAGGACGCGGTTGATGGCGCCGAAGTTCTGGTTGAGGAAGCCGCGCCACACCTGGATGGTGATGACGCTCGGCAGGGCCCACGGCACGATCAGGAGCGTCCGGTACAGGTTCCTGAACCGCAGGGCCTTGTTGTTGAGTAGGACGGCGATGAGCACGCCGACGGCGGTGTTGATGAGCACCGTCAGGAAGCCGAAAGATACGTTCCATAAGAAGACGGGGATGAGCGCGCGCGGCGCGGAAGCGATGACGCGGCTGAAGTTGCGCAGGCCCACGAACCCGAAGTCGTTGTAACGGGCGATGGCAGTAGGCTCGACGCCCTCGGGCAGGGGCTCGTCGAGCTCCAGGCGGTCACCCGCCTCCGCGACGATCCTGCGCGAGATGGCGGCACGGTCCAACTGGACGCGCACCTCCGTCAGGTCGGGGGGGGAAGGCGGCGCGCGCTCGAGGGTGAGCACGTTGCCGTCAACGCTCGTCACCCGAAAGCTGAAGGGGAAACCGAGGTCGGGCAGGTCGAGCTCGACGCCGATGACGTCCCGACCGGCCGGTAGCGGACCCGCGATGACCAACCGTGTGCCGTCGATGGACTCGGCGCCGACCGTCTCCATGCCGCTGGCGTACACGACGGCGCGCACGCCGTTGCAGCCGTCGCGCAGGTCCGCGCAGTCCAGGGTGGCCGGGTCCGCGATGGTCAGGTTCACGCCGTCCACCGCGAGGACGGGCGTCTCGCTGCTGATGTTCAGCTCGCCGTTCCTGATGCCTGCGTAGTCGGTGAAGGCGAGGAACACGGTCAGGACGACGGGGAAGACGGTGAAGGTGAGGAGGAAGACGATCGCGGGGAGCAGGTAGTACCAGGGGATCAGCCACGCGAACCGGCGCGCCAGGTAACGCAGCATGAGCACCAGCGCCGCCGCCGCGATCGGGATGCCGGCGTAGGCCGGCGCTTCCGGAACCAGGAGCCTGAGCAGCGCGGCCCCGAGGAAACCGACCAGGGTCGCGAGGAAGAGCGCCGCCGTCAGGAGGCCGAGCGACTTGGCCAGGCCCCCGACCGTGGTGCGGCTGCGAGGCAGGTGGTCCTTGAGCGAGCGAGAGATGTCCATGACTTGAGGCTCACACCCTAAGCAGGCGGCTAGGAGCCGTCCGACTCCTAGCCGAGGTCGTCATCGGTTCCGAGCGCGCCCGCGCCTGCTCGGCTCGCCGTGCGGCCGTCAGACCGACCGTGAGCCGGGCAGGCGCAGGCTGGCGCTCACTGGCCCTGGATCTCGTCGACCGCCTGCTGCAGCACGGCCGCCACGTCCGCGGAGGCGTTCTCCGTCAGGACCGTGAGGGCGTTGCCCATCGGGGCCCACACGGAGCCCATGGCGGGGATGTTGGGCATCGGCTCGGAGTTGAGGAGCGCGGCGCCGAAGCCCGCGATGATCGGGTCGTCCATGACCTCGTCGAGGGCGGAGACGCTGGCGGGGATGCGGCCGGAGAGCTTGGCCATCGACACCTGGGCGTCCTTGCGCGAGAGCCACTTGGCGAAGTTGGCGGCCTCAACCTTGAGGTTCGAGAACGAGTTGACGAGCACACCCTGCACGCCCATGAAGCCGGAGAACGGCGTGCCGTCGGCGAGCGGCGGCACGGGGTGGACGCTCACGTTCAGGCCGGCGTCCTGGTACTGGCTGATGGCCCACGGGCCCGTGTAGATCATCGCGAGCGCGCCGTCGACGAACAGACCGTTGGCGACGTCGTAGTTCGTACCGGACGGGATCAGGCCCAGGTCGTAACGCAGCGCGGCCAGGGCTTCGCCGCCCTTGATCGCGCCCTCGTTGGCTAGACCGACGTCGCTCGCGTCGAGCGAGCCGGTGGCGTCGCGGCCGAACACGTAGCCGCCGTAGGTGTGCAGCCAGCCGTAGCTGAAGTAGAAGTTGGGGATGTCGAACATGAAGCCGAACGTGTCGGCCGTGGTGAGCTGCTGGGCGAGCGCCATCGTCTGCTCGTACGTGGCAGGAACGCTGGCGACGAGGTCGTCGTTGACGATGAGGGCCGGGCCCTCCACGTACATGGGCAGCCCGAAGAGCTTGCCGGCGAACGTGTACCCGAGGCGGGCCTGCTCGCTGAGGTCGGAGAGGTAGGCGGCGGTAGCGAAGCTGCTCATGTCGAGCAGCACGCCGCCGACGGCCATCTCACCGATCTGGTCGTGCGGGACGCCGGCGAAGACGTCGCCCGCCTCGCCCTGCGGGGCCGCGAGGAGCGCCTGCTGCTTGAGTTCGTTGACGTCCAGGCGCACGAGCTCGACGTCGACCCCGAAGGCCGCCGTGAAGCTGGCGGCTTCCGAACGGAGCCAGTCGAGGGTCTGATCCTGCCACGTCGTCCAGACCTTGAGGGTCTGGGCACTTGCCATCCCGAGGCTCAGGGCTACGATCCCCAGGAACACCAGGTACTTCTTCACGCTTACTCCTTCCGGCCGCTTCGGCCAAGGCCACCTGAGAGACGCTGGAGCTTCGACCCCCCGTCTCGTGACATACGCGGCATCAGGATAGCCACCCGCCGCTCCCGTGTCCACAGAGTTCTGTCCCGCCCGGCGTCGACAGAGTGCCGGCCGCGGGCGGCCCGGTGGCGGACCCGGAGCGAGGCTCGTCTCAGCCGCGCCAGCGGTACCGGCCACCGCCCGTGGCCGCCACACGCCCATCGAGCTCGAGGAGCGCCAGCGACGCGAGCAGTTCCGACGCTGGGAGACCGGTCGCTCGGCTGAGCTGGTCCACCGTCGCCTCCGCGCCCCGGAAGGCGTTCTCCAAGCCGACCGCGGCGAAGCGCTCCCGGTGCGACGACCCCGCCTGGAGGCCAGCAACATGCGCCGCCGGGGCGGGCACGACGGCGCTCCGGCCGCCGCGCTCGCGCGGCTCGGCCTTCGGCGTCTCGATCACGGAGAGGCCGAAATGATGCAGAAGGTCAGCGGCGTCGATCAGCGGGGCGGCGCCCTCACGGAGCAGCTCGAGCGCCCCGCGGTTGCGCACGTCCTGAGGGCGGCCGGGGACGGCGAGCACGGTCCTGCCGAGCTCCGCGGCATGACTGGCCGTGTTGAGCGCCCCGGACCGGGTGCCGGCCTCCACGACACCGACCACCCGCGCGAGGCAGGCGATGAGGCGGTTGCGCCGCAGGAAGTGATGCGGCTGCGGGTTGACACCCGGTGGCCACTCTGACAGGACGGCGCCGCCGTGGCGAAGGACGCGGTCCGCAAGACCGCGGTTGCCGGCCGGATGGAGGCGCCCGTGGCCGCCACCGAGCACCGCCACCGTGGTACCGGAACCGGCGGGCGCCTCCAACGCGCCCTCGTGGGCGGCAGAGTCCACCCCGAGCGCCAAGCCGGAGACGACGACGAGCCCGTGGCGCGCCGCCGCGCGCGCCAAGTCGCGGGCCAGCGCGAGCGCCGGCTGCGAAGCCCGGCGCGTGCCTACCAGCGCGCAACTCGCCAGTTGGGCGAACGGCAGCATGACCTGGTGCGGGAGGTCGCCCGCCACGAAGAGCACGGGCGGCGCAGCGTGCTCGTCCTCCAGTAGGGCCGGTGGGTAGCCGGCATCCTCCCAGCACACGACCCGAAGCCCGGCCGCCCTGGCCTCGTCGACCTCGCGACGCGCGCGGGGCAAGGAACCGGGCAGTGAGGCGGCCACCGCGTGGGCTAGGCGTGTGAGCTGGGCATCCTTCCGCCCGGGGACGGTCGGCTCGCCACCCAGGACCCCGGCCAGGCCGCCGTAGGCCTCGACGACGGCTCGAAGGCGCGCCGGACCCACGCCCGGCGTGGCCAACGCCGCCAGGTAGTGGGCGGCGAGCTCGTCTCCAGGTGGCGCAGACACGTCCATGGGCCCAGCATGCTTCGCGGCGCCGGGCCCATGGACGTGGTCTCTGGTTCAACGCCTAGCGGGGATGGGTCCGCGACCAAGCCAGACCTGCCGCTCACTCCAGGCGCCACCGGCTCCCTTCGGCGGTGTCCTCGAGGCTGACGCCCAACTCGGCAAGCCGATCACGCAACGTGTCGGCGCGAGCGAAATCACGACGGTCACGCGAGCGCTGGCGCTCCTCCAACAGCAACTCCATGGCGCCGTCCAGCACGCGGCCGGCGGCCGAGGCGTCCTGCTCTTCCAGGGGGACGCCGAGCACGCCGCCGAGCAGCTCCTCGAGAACGGCTGCCGCGCCCAGAAGGTAGGCGCCGGCGGCGCCGTCCTCCAGCTCCTTGTTGACGGCCTTCGCGAGGTCGAACAGCACGGCGATGGCCTGCGGGGTGTTGAGGTCGTCGTTCATGGCGGCCGCGAAACGCGAGCGGAACTCGCCGAAGGGTCGGTCGTCGCGCTCGGCCCCAGGGGCGTCTAGGCGTGACGCCTTGTAGGTCTCGCGCAGGCGCTTGAGGCCCTGCGCGGACGAGCGGATGCCCTCCTCGCTGAAGTCCGACGTGCTCCGGTAGTGGGAGCGGAGCAGGTGGAAGCGGATCACGAGCGGGTCGTACGCCTCGAACAGGTCCGCCAACGTGACGAAGTGCCCCTTCGACTTCGCCATCTTCTCGCCCTGGAGCGTGATCATGTTCCAGTGCAGCCAGACGCGGGCGAACGGCTTGCCGGCGGCTTGCGCTTGGGCCAGTTCCGCCTCGTGGTGGGGGAACACGAGGTCGAGGCCGCCGCCATGGATGTCGAACTCGTCGCCGAGGTACTTGGTGCTCATGGCGGAGCACTCGATATGCCAACCCGGGAAGCCGTCGCCCCACGGGCTCGGCCAACGCATGATGTGGCCGCCCTCCGCGTGCTTCCAGAGGGCGAAGTCGCGAGGGTCGTCCTTCTCGGAACGCACGAGGGTGCGCGTGCCCTCGATCTGATGCGCCGGGTCGCGACCGGAGAGGCTGCCGTACTCGTCCCAGGCGGAGACGTCGAAGTAGACGCTGCCGTCCTTCTCGTACGCGAACCCGCGCGCGACGAGCTCCTGGGTCAGCTCCTGCTGCTCGATGATGTGGCCCGACGCGCGCGGCACGATGCTTGGGCGTCTGACGCGCATGGCGGCCATGGCCTCGAAGTAGGCCCAGAAGTACTTCTCCGCGACCTCCATCGGCTCGAGGCGCTCGATCTGCGCTCGCCGCGCGAGCTTGTCCTCGCCGTCGTCGGCGTCGTCGACTAGGTGACCTACGTCCGTCACGTTCGTGACGAGCCTGACCACGAACCCCTCGTGCTCCAGCCAGTTGCGCAGCACGTCGAAGACGACGGGGCCGCGGGCGTGACCGAGGTGCGGGTCGGAGTAGACGGTGGGACCGCACATGTAGATGCCGACGTGACCGGGCACGACGGGCTCGAACGCCTGTTTCTCGCGCGTGAGAGTGTTGTAGAACTCGAGCGCCATAACGCTTACTCCTTCGAGTAACGCCTCGAACGGCCCTCAGGCGAGCCGGCGAAGGTGGATGGGTTGCTTGGGATGGTACGGTCCGCGTGCCGTGAGCACGGTTCGACGCTCAGTACAGTGACGCGCGACATCGCGGAGCGCGAGCGGCGACCGCCATCTTGCCCTGGCGTCCCGCGCGAGGCGCCGGCATGCGGCCAACCGAGGCCGTGAAGTAGACGTGCGCGCTCATGCTCCGGAAGTCTAGCACGTGCCGAGCGGGGTCCGGACGGCCCCGGGGTACAGTCTCGCATGGCACACGTCACGGTCGCGAGCGAGGCGAGCCTCGAGCAGAACATCCAAGGCTCGCGGTTCATCGCGTTCGTGTTCGAGGCCGACTCCCCCGAGGCCGCCCTCGGCAGGCTGGCGAGAGTGCGGAGCGACCACCCCGACGCCACGCACCACTGCTGGGCGTTCCGCGTGGGGTCCGCCCAACGCTTCTCGGACGACGGCGAGCCGGGCGGCACCGCGGGCAGGCCGATGCTCGAGGTCGTCCTCAAGCGCGGACTCGATCACGTCTTGGGCGTCGTCGTCCGCTACTACAGCGGCAAGAAGCTCGGCCCCGGCGGCCTCGTGAGGGCGTACTCCGGCACGCTGGCGAAGGCGCTCGACGTCGCCGGCGTGCGCGAGGTGGTCGACGTCGTCAGGGTGCGGGTGCGGGTGCCCTTCGCGGGCACCGACGCTGCGCTGCGGCTCCTCGATGAGCTCGGGAGGGCGGAGGCTTTCGACCCGTTGGCCAGGGGTGCGCCCGGCTTCGACGAGGCCGGGATGAGCGTGACGCTCAGCGTGCCGGCCTCCGCCCTGGCCGCGTTGGAGGCTCGGCTCAAGGAGGCTACGAACGGCGCGGCCACGGTGGAGCGCGGCTGAGACGCGGACCGGCCGTGAGAGCGAACGGCGTGGGCCCACCTCGCGAGCGTCCTTAGCCGGCCATGAAGCCCGCCTCACCGTGCCGTGGACTGGAAGGTGGCACGATAGGGGCATGATGAGACTGCGCACCAAGACCTGGTCGATCGTCCTGCTGCTCGGCGCGCTCCTCGGAGCGTGCGCCCCGGCGCGCACCCAAGGCGGCGCGGTGCTCATCGCCGTGCTAAACGCCCCGGCCCAATCGGTGCTCGGGGGGTCGGCCGAGGGGGTCCAGGGCGTCCTGGAGCGCGAGACGACGCCCAACCTCAGCTACGTCTCGTCGTTCACGATGCGCTTCCTGGAGACGCACAACGACCTGTTCCATAGCCGCGCCGCGCCGAGCGCGGCTCGGATCGCACGCACGCAGGGGGCGGACCTGGCGGTGATGGTGGGCGCGCCGGTGCTCGAGCGCACCGCCACGCCGTCACGCGACGGTCTTAGTCGCAGGGTGGACGTGGCGGTGGCCCTGGAGGCTCAGGTCGTCGACCCGCGCACCGACGCGGTGGTGCAAGTGCTGCGCACCCGCACACTGCAGGGTTCTCGCGTCGAGGCCAACGACGGCGAGCTGGTAGCCATCGACCTCGACCCCACCGTGCAGGCCCTGCGCGATCAGGCAGTCCCGGAGCTGGCCGCGGCCCTCAGCGCCGAGCTGCCGTACCTGACGAACAGCCTGCTCATCGGAAGTAGCGGCGGATGATCTCCTGGTAACCGGCGGGGAGGTCGCCTTCACCGACCGCCTCCTCGGCCGCCTCGGCGTACGGACCGAGCGGCGTGCCTGCCGGGAGTTCCACGTCCGAGGCGCCGGGTAGCCTGACGCGACCGGCGGGGTTCGTCGGCCCTGCCCCCATGACCCCGGGCAGGAGTTCCACGCCGCCGGTCAAGAACGCGGTCTCGCCCCCCTCGGCAGCGTCCTCGAGCGAGGCGCCCCCCACGCCCACGGCGCCGGCTTCGCTAGACCCCTCGTCCCCGCCCGACGCCCCGCCCTCGGCGCCACCACCCCTGTCATCATCACCCGGCCGCTGCGCGCCCCCGCCGCCCGCAGCCTCCTCGCCCTCGCTCAGCCCACGCTCGTCTTCCGTAGCCCGGCCCTCAGTGGCCCGCTGCGCGGCCCCAGCGGGCGGGCGCGCCGCCCCTTCGTCGCTGGCCTCACCGTTCGTCCGCTCGGGCGGTGCGCCCGCAGCTTCGGTACCGCCCGAGTCGCCTGCGTCCGAGGGGTCGCCGGAACTGTCCCCGCCGCCCCCGTCGCCCCCGCCAGGTGGGGGGGCCTCGGCAGCAGCAGTGCCGGGCTCGCCCGTCTGGCCTGGCTCGCCGCCGTCGGCGCTCTCGCCCCCGCCCACAGAGGACGCAGCGCCGGAGCCGGCCCCGGAGTTCGGGGCGGACTCGCCTTGGCGCAGGGCCTCGAGGAAGCGCGACAACGCTTCGTTGCCCACCTCCGTGCCGGGGGGTAACGCGTCCCGGTCGTCGACGACGCCGCCCACCTGGTCTTGCGCCGCCGCGCCCTCCGCCCGGCTCGCGGCCTCGGGCCGGCCATCGAGCTCGCCGACGCGTTCGAGCGGTCGGTCCTCGCCGGCCTCCTGCTCGGCCGTCAGCACCGCCTCGGTCGTGCGCGCGGGTGCCGCAGTAGCCACGCGGCGCGGGAAGGCGTACGTGAGCCCGAGCGTGGCCAGGGCGAGCACGGCGGCCGGCAGCCACCACGCCGGCGCTTGCGGCCGACGGTAATCGCGCACGGAGCGCGCGCCCGCCTCGAGGACGCGCGCTGCGAGCCCGAACTCGTCCGGCGCGCCCCCTGCCCCCTCGCGTTCGAGCACGGTGAGCCCCGACTCGTAGGCGAGACCGACCTGGTCGGCGATGCTGTCGAGCGCCTCTCGCCCCAACGGCCGCACCGGCAGCGCGGCGCCGATGGCGGCAGCGACGAGCGTCGACCCGAGGTGCGCGAGCACGGGGAACTCGAAGATCCGGCTGAGCACGGCCCCGACTAGGGCGCCGCCCAACGCCCCGACGGCCGCGCGCCAGACGCGCCGGTCCAGCGCCATGCGGCGGGCGGTGACGACATGCAGCGTGTAGGCGCCGACCTCGGGTAACTGCGCCCGCCGGCGCCGGCTCGGCGAGATCACGGCTCGTCCCGATCAGCGGCTACGGCGGCCGGGGGCCGCGGCGCCGGTCCCCAGAGGAAGAGTGCGCAGACCAGGACGAACGGCGCCGACCAGGCCAGATAGGCGAGCGACACGACGCTCGGCGCGCTCCACGGGTTCAGGTGACCGCCGCCCAAGCTAACGTCGAGCCACACGCTGACGGCGAGCACGGCCGGGACGGCGATGAACGTGAGTACACCGGCGTAGCGACCTCGGAGCGCCCGGCCCACCAGGAGACCGAGGCCGAAGTACGCCCCCAGGGTGACGAAGGCCACGAGCGCCGGCCAGTAGCCCGGGACAGCAGGGTAGGTGGCCGCGCGCGCCGCCACCTCGAAAGGCCACGTGAAGACCGCCACCGCGACGAGGGCAAGGAAGGTCACCCTGGCTTCGGCCAGCCTGCCGGGCGCGGCGCGGCCCCAGATGCCCACGGCGTAGGCGAGCGCCAGCAGGGCCAGGAGGCTGTTGCGTAGCGCGACCACCGGACCCCAGGCCTCGTTGACGCGGGCGCCCCCGTCCGGCCAGTTGACGTTGAGGGCGACGACGAGCGCCGCGAACGTCAGAGCCGTGACCTGTAGTAGGTCGGCGCGTTGCAGCCTGACGGCCACCGTCGCGAGCGCCCTCACGGCGACCCCGGCTCCCGGCCGCTCCGGAGCGGGGCCGCGACCAGGGCTGCCGGCGGTCCGGCCTCGGGCCCCGAGCCGGTGCCGACGGACGCAAGCCACACGACGCACCGCTGGTCGCCAACGCAGCCGCTACTTGCCACCAAAGTCCCGTCAGGGAGCGCCGGTACGAGGGAGAGATAGCGGTCGGGGTACGCGCCGACCTCGCCCGGTAGGAGTTCCCTGACCTGGCCGGGGGCGAGGTCGGGCTGCGCGCCGAGACCCGTGACGTAGACGGACGTCAACGGCACGCTCGAGTCGTTACGCACGGCGTTGCCGAGGACCGCCAACGGGGCGTCGACCGCGCGCGGGGGCAAGCGCACCGTGACTGAGCGCCATGCCGGTGACGGAACGGTCACTGACCGGGCGCTGCCCGAGTACGCCTGGGGGCGGACCGGGGCCGCACCGGCCGGGAAGTCCAGCACCGCCCGCGGCAGGGTGAGGCTCTCGAGCGCTTCGTGTATGACGGCGAGCGGACCACCGACCTGCGCCAGCGCCACCGCACCGACGTAAGGCGGCGGGGGCGGGCGTAGGGCCTGCCAGGCGCCGAACCCGCTGAAGGCAGCCACGATCACGGCAGCCAACAGCCCGGGAGCGCCGCCGAGCCTGATGGCTATGAACGCCAGGACCGCGTAGGCGACGGAACCGATCAGGATGGCGCCGACCGGCGCCTGCCTCGGGGTGGCGACGAGCGGCTCCGCCAGCACCGTGGCCAACAGCTGACCGGGCTTCCCGAGGTTGCCGGCGCCACCGATGGCCGCGACCGCCGCTTCGGTCACCGGCAGGTCCATGACGGCGACGCGGCCGGCGCCGAGCGTCGCCACGCCCGTCTGCGGCACGAGCGCGCCCAGGGGGGCGCCCAATGCCTCGCGCCCACTCGCCAGGACGACGGAAGCGCCCGCGACGGCGGCCGCGACGACGGCGTCGACCGGCGCCGAGCCCTCGACCGTGAAGCTCCGGACGCCATCGAAAGCGGCCGGGGAGCTCGGCAG
>CAUJFI010000040.1 GCA_963170125.1 Deinococcota bacterium
CCACTCTCCCGGTCATGGACGACCGACGCACCGATGACGGCTACCTGAACACCGAGGAGGCGGCCCGCTACCTGGGCTACCGCAGCGGTCAGGCCGTGCGCGCGCTCGTGGGCCGGCGGCAGCTCCAACCTGACGGGCGACGGGGCCCGCGCGGCGGATACGTGTTCCGCCGCTCGGCGCTCGACGCGTGGGTGCGGGGGCACGTCGCCGACGCGACGGTCCCCGCGGCGCGCTATGCTCCCGATCGGCATGCAGCGCCGTGCGTCCCCAACCAAGGAGACGACCATGCCGAGGAAGACGCACGGCAAGAAGACCCGGCACCGGGGCGTGTACCGGCTGCCGGACGGGAAGTGGCTCATCCGCGCGTACGCGACCGACGAGCGGACGGGCAAGAAGCGGGAGCGGGAAGAAACGCTGCCCGCGGACATGAGGGAGGCCGAGGTGGTGGCCGCGCTGCAGGTGCTCAAGGTCAAGCTCGCGGAGGGGGCGGCGGAGACGCCGGCTCCGTCGCGGTGCTCGCTGACCGACTGCGCCGAGCAGTGGCTCGAGGCCAAGGCGGGAAGGGTGCGGGCGAGCACGGCCCGTCATCTCGCTGACGTGCTGGCGAAGCACATCCTGCCGCGTCTCGGGGACCTGCAGGTCACGGCGATCACCCGGAGCGACATGGAGCGTTGGGTGGCCTGGGCCGAGCGCACGACGACCACGAGCGGACGGCCGTACAGCCGGGACACCGTGAACGGCTGGTGGCGCGTGCTCTGCCAGTTCGTTCGCGACGTCTGCGCCGAGCGGGGTCTGCCTGACCCCATCGTCCGCGTGCAGCCGCCGCGGGCGAGGGCGAGTGGCCGTCGCGAACGGCGGACGCTGTCGGCGGAGCAGCTCACGGCGCTGCTCGATGCGGTCCGTGAGGAGGCGCCGCACCGGTACGCGGAGATCTACGTGCTCGCGTACACGGGCTTGCGTCCCGGCGAGCTGTACGCGCTCAAGTGGTCGGACCTCGACGACGCGAGCGGTCAGATCTACGTGCGCCGGGCTCACCGGCACGGCGTGGTCGCCGAGACGAAGACCGGCGATCCGCGTGAGGTCGCCCTCACGAAGGGGATGGCGAGGGTGCTCCGTGACCACCGGCGCCAGCTCATCGCGGCGCAGCACCCGGGGCTCGATTCCGGGCTCGTCTTCCCGTCGGACACCGGCGGCTTCAGGGGCCCGGAGAGCCTCACGAAGCCGCTGGCGGCGGCGGCGAAGAAGGCCGGAATCAAGCAGCGGGTCGGCGCGCAGGTCCTGCGGCGCACGATCAACACGCTCCTCCTGCTCGAGGGCGTGGATCGCGCGGTGCTGCGGTCGCAGATGGGCCACTGCTCCGAGGAGATGACGCAGCGCTACGCGGGTGTTCCGGTCGAGGCCAAGCAGGCTGCCGTCGAACGGCTGGAACGGCGTGGCGAGCCGGGAAATCGGGACCCCGATCGGGACCCCGACTGAACCACGGCTCGACGGTCGAGAGGCAGAAATGAAAAAGGCCCTGGAAAACCAGGGCCTTTTCGGGAGCGGGACACGGGATTCGAACCCGCGACTTTCAGCTTGGGAACCCCTGTGACGGCCGCAACCCCTTGAAAGTACGAGCGAGCGAGCGCCATTTCTGGGGCCGAATGACGCCTCCGGCGGGCGAAACGTCCCCAGGAACGTCCCCAGGGTTGCGCCGAGCTGCACACCTACTCGGAGCGGAGGACCAGCTCCATCCGCCCCGACCGGGCGTCGAACATCGAGCGGACGATACACCACGGTTTCGGGCTGCCCTGGAGGTGGAAACGGTGGTCGTCTTGGTGCTGATACCAGTCGATGTCGGAGAGATAGCCGGGCGTGACGGGCGCACCGAGGAGCGGGTGCCCCGGCCCGTGGAGCATATGGAACTTGACCTCGGTCGAGGTCATCTCCTCCACCCGCTCCAAGATCCAGGACGGGTTGACCCCCAGGTTCGGCTTCTCGCCAACTCGGCTCGTGCACGCCGGGGTACGCACCTGACCAACTTCCTTGATGAGCAGCCGCCTGACCCATGCCGCCACGGAGAGTCCTTCGGCTGCGGAGAGAGCGGCGACGTCCTCCGCAACAGCGATCGGTACGCGAGTTTGGATTAGGGCTTCGTTCGCCATGATGCAATATTATGCATTTCTCATCACCACTTCAAGAGCTAGGGCCAGGGCCTGTCCGCCCAGCCTATGGCCGAACTGCTGGGGCTGCGGGTCGCAGGCATCGCCAGCGTGGTCGCCGTCCTGATCGACCTGCTCGGGGTTCACCAGGTCGGGGCAGTTGTCGATCTCGTCGGCAACCGCGTCCCCGTCCCGGTCGGGACGAGGTTGGGCGGCGTCGTCGGCAGGTGGTGAACCGTCTTCCCAACCAGCATCTGGGCGGCCAGAGTCGAAACGAGGACCTGCATCGCTCGGTGACGGGTCAAGGTCGGTGTTCGGACGTGCATCCAAGTCGCCCATCCCGCCATCACCCGTAGTTCCGGCCTTGCCGCCCGCGTTGTCGCCGCAGGCGAGGAGGACCAGCCCGACGATGAGGAAGAAGCCCCCGTTCCGCATCGGGGCGACCGTCTCACGAGACGGTTAGGGGATCAAGGTGCGGAGAGGTTCGCCAATTGGGCGACGCGGAAGCAGGCGGGACGGCTCGCCAACTTGAATCGCCTTGGTGGCGGTCAACTAAGACGAGCACTGACGGCAAGGGCGGCATCAGCAGCGCCAGAGCGCAATTCACCCGATGGTCAGCGTGTGCGTCCAATCCGGGAACCAGCCGCTCGCGAGATAGCGAACGAGATCTGGCGTTCCGAAGAACTTGATCCGCCCGCCTTCGACGAAGGCGAGTGCCGCCTTGTCCACGTTCAAGCCTTCTGCCCGAGCGCGCCCGGTGAGGTCGTTGAGCAGAGCCTGGCGACTGTGCGGTGTCCTCGCAACCGTATCCGCTTCGAACACGGCGAAGTCGATCCCCTGGTCGCGCAGGTGCGCCATGTTGATGGTCCGCATCGTCATCGTCCTTTCGAAGTGTGCGCGTTCAGCAATCAGGTTGGCACTCAGTGCTTCTGATCCTTCGGCGGCGACGGATCGTGGCCCGGTCGAACCGTGTCGGAGTCGCGGATGCGGCCCTGCCGGTCGTGAATCACGACTTCGCCACCGCCGGAGTTCGCCACGATCTCCTTCGCCCGGCGCTCGGCATCGACCTGGGTGGAATGCACGGAACTGGCGCGCTCGCCACCGGGCTTGCGGACAGCCCAGCCCTCCGGATGGGGCGTAACATGTCTGCTGTTCTTCCTCATCTCGACGTACTCCTCGTCATAGGTGTGACCTCAAAGCTCCGAGCTGGACGGAAGCGCCTCCGAGGCGCCGACTGAAAATCTGGCGCTGGCTCCCGATGCCGAAGCGCTGACGGCAGACGCAAGTAGGATCTGCGGAGGCCGCAACCGTGAACATGTCAAGCGCGTGCAGGTCAGTCATCAGCCGACCCGGCGCCCAACCGAGCACCCCAAGGACGTGGTCGAAGAACCGCAGCACACCCAGCGCGGCGGTGCTCGTCGTGACAGGGATGATGCTCGGCTCGTCCGCCAAGCCGTTCACGTAGCCTTCCTGCTCCAGGCCACGGCGCTCCTCCAACGGAAGCGCCTCATTGCGGATGGTCTGCGGATCGACTACGCCGCCGCAGTAGTAGCAGGCCGTGTCCGCGTGAACGAGTCGCACCTCGCAGCCAATGCCTCGGGTGCGCTGCTCCTGCACGCCGATCCGACACCCGACGTCGATGACCGAGAC
>CAUJFI010000041.1 GCA_963170125.1 Deinococcota bacterium
GTGAGCGATCCGGTACGGATCTTCGGCCGCGGCTACGAGATGGCGTGGCGCGGCCGCATCGCGATGCGCTCCGTCGACGGCGAGACGACGGTCCGCGGCGGCCTGCAGTCGACGAGCGGCGAGGTCGAGGCGCTCGGCAACACGCTCAACCTCGAGTCGGGCCTCGTGACGCTCACGCCCGACGGCGATCCGTACCTGAACATCGTCGCCGGCACGCAGGTGGGCAGCTACAACGTGAACGTCGCGCTGCGCGGCCGCGCCAGCGAGCCCGAGCTCGTTCTCAGCTCGGACCCGCCGCTGCCCGAGTACCAGGTGCTGCGCCTGCTCGTGATGGGCGCGCCGACCGGCGCCGACGAGGACCCCGTCCAGGTCGAGCGCGAGGCGGCGGCGCTGCTCGCCACGGTCAACGCCCCGCTGCTCGAGCGCCAGCTCAACGACCGGCTCGGCATCGACCGCCTCGGCGTCGGCTTCGGCGAGAGCGTCGACCAGCCCATCCTCACGCTCGGCAAGCGCGTGAACCGCGACGTGTATGTGGAGACCGCGTACCAGTTCAACGCGGAGCCCGAGGAGAACCAGACCGAGGTGCGCGTCGAGTACCAGCTGAAGCCGCGCTGGTCGCTCGAGACGCGCTACGGCGACGCGCAGGAGGGCGCGTTCGACATCGTGTGGCGCATCACGTTCGGCGGCACGCCGCTCATCGCCGATGTGCCGGCGCCGGCCGACGCGGTGGGCGCGCACCGTCCGCGGGAGGAGGCGGCGGCGCCCTGACCGCCGCGCTTCACAGGTCGCCGGCCCCCGTGGCATCTTCGCGCGCATGCAATCGACCCGACCCCCGAAGGCCGACAGCCACGACTTCATCCGCGTCCAGGGCGCCCGCGAGAACAACCTGAAGGACGTCAGCGTCGACATCCCCAAGCGGCGCCTGACCGTGTTCACCGGCGTCTCCGGATCCGGCAAGTCGTCGCTGGTGTTCGGCACCATCGCCGCCGAGTCGCAGCGGCTCATCAACGAGACCTACAGCGCGTTCGTGCAGGGCTTCCTGCCGACGCAGGCCCGGCCCGAGGTCGACGTCCTCGAGGGGCTGACGACCGCCATCCTCGTGGACCAGGAGCGGATGGGCGCCAACGCCCGCTCCACGGTCGGCACGGTGACCGACGCCCACGCGATGCTGCGCATCCTCTTCAGCCGCCTCGGCGACCCGCGCGTCGGGCCGCCCAACGCCTACTCGTTCAACGTGGCGTCGATCCGCGCCGTCGGATCGATGACGGTCGAGAAGGGCAACGCCAAGGCCGAGAAGGTCACCTTCAACCGCGCCGGCGGCATGTGTCCGCGCTGCGAAGGCATGGGATCGGTCAGCGACATCGATCTGTCCCAGCTCTATGACGAGGCGAAGTCGCTCAACGACGGGGCGCTCACCATCCCCGGCTACACGGCCGACGGCTGGTACGTGCGCATCTTCGGGGCCTTCCTCGACCTCGACAAACCCATCCGCGAGTACACGAAGAAGGAGCGCGAGGACTTCCTCTACAAGGAGCCGACGAAGGTGAAGGTCTCGGGCGTGAACCTCACCTACGAGGGGCTCGTGCCGCGCATCCAGAAGTCGTTCCTGACGAAGGACGTCGACGCGATGCAGCCCCACATCCGGGCGTTCGTGGAGCGGGCGGTGACGTTCACCGCCTGCCCCGAGTGCGGCGGCACGCGGCTCAACGAGGCGGCGCGCGCCTCGAAGATCAAGGGGATCAACATCGCCGACGCCTGCGCGATGCAGATCAGCGACCTGGCGGCGTGGGTGCGCGGGCTCGACGCGCCGTCCGTCGCGCCGCTGCTGGCTTCCCTGAGACACACCCTCGACTCGTTCGTGGAGATCGGCCTCGGTTATCTGAGCCTCGACCGGCCGTCCGGCACGCTCTCGGGGGGCGAGGCGCAGCGCACCAAGATGATCCGGCACCTGGGATCCGCGCTCACCGATGTGACGTATGTCTTCGACGAGCCGACGGTGGGGCTGCACCCGCACGACATCCAGCGGATGAACGACCTGCTCTTGCGCCTGCGCGACAAGGGCAACACCGTCCTCGTCGTCGAGCACAAGCCGGAGGTGATCGCCATCGCCGACCACGTCGTCGACCTCGGCCCCGGCGCGGGGAGCGGCGGCGGCGAGGTGGTGTTCACGGGCAGCGTCGAGGACCTGCGGCGGAGCGGCACGCTCACCGGGCGCCACCTCGGCCACCGGGTCGCCCTGAAGCCGAAGGTGCGCCCGCCGACGGGGACGCTGCCGGTACGCGGCGCCCGCACCCACAACCTGCAGGGCGTCGACGTCGACATCCCGCTCGGCGTGCTCGTGGTGGTGACCGGCGTGGCCGGGTCGGGCAAGAGCTCGCTCATCCACGGCTCGGTCAGCGGTCGCGACGGCGTGGTGTCGGTCGACCAGGCCGCCATCCGCGGCTCGCGACGGAGCAACCCGGCGACGTACACCGACCTGCTCGAGCCGATCCGCAAGGCGTTCGCCAAGGCCAACGGCGTGAAACCCGCGCTGTTCAGCGCCAACTCCGAAGGGGCGTGCCCGGCCTGCAACGGCGCCGGTGTCATCTA
>CAUJFI010000042.1 GCA_963170125.1 Deinococcota bacterium
ATGGTCGAGGAGGCCGCGAAGGTCATCACCATCGTCGTGGGCGGCGACGGCGTCGAGGCCGTCGCGCTCGCCGACGCCGCGCGACGACACCTCCGACCAGGCCTCCACGTCATCGAGGCGCGGCACTTCTCCCCCGAAGAGGCCCACACGCTACCGCTCCTCGAAGGTCGCCTCGCACGGGCTCGCGCGGAGGCCTTCGTCTGTGTCGGCACCGAGTGTCTCCTGCCGGTGAACACGGTCGACGCGCTCGACGCCGCCCTGAGTCGCCTCTGAGCACCCGCTGAGGTGCGCTCGCCCGTCGGCGGCAGGTCTGATTGGCGTAGCCGCTCAAGGTACCCCTGTTCATCAGCGTCTCGCGCCGTGGGACACGGTACCTCACGACCCTCAGGGGTGGTGGTCTAACTTCGCAGCATGAGTCCGTCGAGGGACGGCTCGATGGGGTCGCGCGCCTTCACACAAAGAAAAGGCCCGCCATTTCTGGCGGACCCTGTGGACACTCTTTACTCGAAGTACCGATGGGACGTGATGCTTGGCGGCCATGTCCCGGGCTTGTCTCCCAACCCATCGAGCGGAAGCAGACCACGGCGGGATCATGCCTCCGGCCTCACACTTCGGCAAGGATCCCGCCAAGGTTGGGATGGAATCGTGATTGGTAGGCTGACTCGGCGCCTCGTTGGGGCGCTTTCCAAGGGGCTGGGGCGGCTGGGGCTGGGCAAGGTCCCTGATCCGCGCTCGGCGGCACGGGTTCGTCTCCCGTTGCCGCTGGTGCTCCGGACGGTGATGTTGGGACTCGTGACGGGCGCAAAGAGCCTGGCGGATACGGAGGTGACATCGTCGCGCGTGTCCGCGGCGGCTCGGCAGAAGCTGGGCCTGCGTGGGCGCATTGCGGACACGACGATGCGCGACCTGCTCGTCGCGCTGGAGCCGGCGGCGGTGCGCGCGTGTCTTCACGAACAGGTCCGCGCGGCCCACCGCCAGAAGGCCATCGCCCCCGTGAACTTCCCCTGGGGGGTCGTGTCGATGGACGGCAAGGCCACCGCCATTGCGGCCTGGGACGACCGCTTCGCCCAGAAGCAAGCTCAGGGTGGCACGGCGCGAGGGCTCGTTCGCACCGTCACGTCGCTGCTCGTGACCAGTGGCGCCAAGGTCTGTCTGGACGCCTGTCCCATTGCGCCCTCGACCAACGAGGACGGCCAGTTCATCGCTGCGCTCGATGACCTCATCGCGGCCTACGGAGGACTCGACCTCTTCCGCATGGTGACCTACGACTCGGGAGCCTGCTCACTCGCCAACGCGACCGCGGTTCGCGAGCGCCACCTCCACTACCTGTTCCGCCTCGACGGGAAGCAGCCGACGCTCTTCCAGGAGGCCAGACGGCTTATGGGGCATCTTGAAAATCAAGATGCTGATGCCAGCACCGAGGAGCGGACCGGACGCGGAAGCGAGCGCAGGTATGTGTGCATTTCCAAGGAGATGGCTGGCTTCCACGACTGGAAACACCTTGCGACGGTCATCCTCGTGCGCCGCGTCATCACGACAGCCCACGGCGAGTCCACCGCTGACGACCGCTACTACCTATCGAGCCTCGCTGCCGATCGGCTCTCCGCCGCGCAATGGCTCAAGCTGACCCGCCTCCGATGGGCCGTCGAGAACGAGGGCCACCACACCTTCGACACCGTATTCGCGGAGGACGAGCGCCCCTGGGTCGTCGCAGATCCCAGCGGCATGCTGGTCGTGCTGCTACTCCGACGCATGGCCTACAACCTCGTCGCCCTCTTCCGGGCGGTGACACAGCGAAGCGACGATAACCGCAGAACCCCATGGGCCAGGCTGATAGGCGACTGGGCCCATGCCCTCACGACGGCGACGGACTCACAACTTCTCGGCCTCCCTGCGCCGCCCGGCTAGCCCCAATCGCCCTACGAGCCCGGAACTGCGCCGCCAAGCACACCACGCTCCCGAAAGAACACGCCGTCCACCTCCACCTCGACCATCACGGGCAAGCCGATGGGGCCGGTGTTGGTCACGGTGTGCCGAACGACCGATGGCGCCAACCTCCGCTACTCGCCTGGGTCCGCCCAAAGTCCAGGCCGATCAGACCTGGGCGGCGAGGCATGGGTCTTGACAAAGACCGGGCCGTGCGAGGTCTCGGCGCGAAACGCCTCGTTGATGTCGCCACCACCGACGCGTGTGAGCCCGCGCGTCGGAAACCCCAGACGCGCCAAGCGATCCTCGAGCTTCGGCGCGCCGTCTTTCCCGCGTGTCACGGTGTGCGACCTCGCGCGATGGCCTCGATGAGCGGCCCCATGCCGCGCTGGAGCAGGCGCCACACCTCGAGAAAGCCCGCGAGCTCGCCGTAATACGGGTCCGGAACGCGGTCTGGACGACGGCCCGACGGCCCCTCGCCTATCGGCACGAAGTCGACGAACTGAACGAGCCGCGCGCGCGCCCCTGGCGGCCGTCGGCGCTCGGCCTGGCTCAGGTTGTCCTCGTCCATGGCGACAATCCAGTCGAAACGCTGGTAGTCCTCGGTCGTGAGCTGTCGGGCGCGCTGGCCGGAGATGTCGACGCCGTGCTCTCTCGCCACGCGGACCGAGCGCGGGTCGGGCGGCTCTCCCGCGTGCCAGCCGCCGGTCCCGGCCGAGTCGATGCGCAGCCGGCCCAGGAGTTCGAGGCGCTGCAGCTCGGCCGCCCCACCCGTCACGGAGCCCGCCAGCGCGGCGCGGAAGGCGCCCTCTGCCAGCGGTGACCGGCAGATGTTGCCCATACAGAGGAAAAGGACTCCGAGGTCGTCATCGGGGCTCATCCGGGCTCCTGGCGTTCGAGCTGAGGGTCTGGCAAACGGCTCGGTGGGCGGCGGCGAGCCGGGGCACGGCGTAGGCGCGTGCGAGCCCGTCGCAGAGCCATGTGAGCTCCGGTCCGGCGCCGATGAGCCAGACGGAGCGCTCCAGGCGGTTACGCGCGGTGCCCTGGCTCAGGTTCAGGAGCGTCGCCGCCTCGAAGTGCCGCTCTTCGGTGACCTCGAAACCGAGCCCGATGAGCTCGTCCTTGAGCTGGCCGAGCGCCTCGAGGAGGCTCGATTTGCGCGCCTCGACAAAGATGCGGTAGGCGCCCTCGGCCGAGGTCGCCATCAGCGTCGAGCTGAAGGGTTGGACGAGAAGGTCGGCTGGCAGCGCCAACGAGAACGAGCCGTCGTGTGGGGCGGCGCGCGCGGTCGCGAGCGGAAGCTGAGTCGCGGGGGCCGACGATGCGACCT
>CAUJFI010000043.1 GCA_963170125.1 Deinococcota bacterium
AGGGCGCGGCGGCCGCGGTGCGCGCGCGGGTGGCCGACCTCATGCGCTCATCGGCGTGAGGCCCCGCCGGTGGTGAGCCCATCGTCGACGAGCACCGCGCGCTTGCCCGCGAGGTCCGGTGGCGGCCTCCCGCCGCGGTAAACGGCCTCACGGCGCAGGAGTTCGCGCCGCTCGTGCTCCGCGACCTTGTCGACGGCCGCTTCACTTAGGTAGCTCTCCCGGACGATGTCCTCGTTCAGGGACACTCGCCCCCCGATAGCGACGGCGCCGATCGCCAGCTCCGGCTGGCCGGGGTGGCCGAGCTAGCGGACCACGAGCACGACGAGCGGCGCGCCGAGCTGCCGCGCTACCTCCGCGGCTACCGGCACCCCGCCGCGAGGGAGGCCGAGGACGACGGTGCCCGGCCCCCGCAGGTCCCTGGTCGCGCCGAGCTCCCACGCGAGCTTCTCGCCGGCGTCCGCACGGTCCTTGAACAGTGCCATGCCTCCTCCTTAGCTCCTCGCCCACCCTGGCGGCGCCCCCATCTCGAGGTTAAGCCAACGTCCAGGGAGCGCAAGGGCAAGTTGCCTAGGCGGTCATGGCGACCACCCGGGCGATCCTGGTCGGGGATCCGGTTCCCGGCCGCCGGAGCGCTGCTACGATGCTTCGCATGACTACACCGTCTTTCGCGGACCGCCTGGAGGCGTACGCAGAGCTACTCGTCAAGGTCGGGGTTAACGTGCAGCCGGGCCAGAAGCTGCTCGTGCGCGCGCCCGTCTCCGCCGCGCCGTTGGTACGCCTGGTGAGCGACATCGCCTACCGGATCGGCAGCCCGTACGTCGAGGTCCTGTGGAGCGACGACGCTGTCATGCGGTCCCGCTTCCTTCACGGCCCCGCTGGGAGCTTCGGGATCATCCCACAGTACCGAGCCGACGCCATGAACAGCCTGGCCGCCGAGGGCGCCGCGTCCCTGGCCATCCTGGCCGACGATCCCGATGCGCTCGCCGGCACCGAACCCGAGCGGTTCGCGGCTTACCAGAAGGCGTGGCGACCGGCCACGCGTCCGTACTCCGACCTCGCCATGAGCGACCGCATCCCCTGGTGCGTGGCCGCGGCTGCCGTCCCTGAGTGGGCTCGGAAGGTGTTCCCGAACGTGGCGCAGCACGAGGCCATGAGCGCCCTCTGGGACGCGATCTTCACGGCCACACGCGTGTTGGAGGCCGACCCCGTCGCCGCGTGGCGGGAGCACGACCGGGACCTCGCCCGCCGCAAGCAGGCCCTCAACGAGCGCCGTTACGCGGCGCTGCGCTTCCGCGCGCCCGGCACCGACCTGCGCGTCGGCTTGGCCGACGGCCACCTGTGGGACGGCGGTGGTTCCACCCTCCTCAACGGCGTCGGCTTCGTTGCGAACATGCCGACGGAGGAGGTCTTCACGGCCCCGCACCGCGAGCGCGTCGACGGAGTCGTGCGCGCCAGCATGCCGCTCGCGTACAACGGGATCCTCATCGAGGACTTCTCGCTCGAGTTCAAGGACGGCGCGGTGGTCAGGGCCACGGCCGGCACGGGGCAGGGGGCGCTCAACGCGATCCTCGACACGGACGCCGGCGCGCGCCGCCTCGGCGAGGTCGCGCTCGTCCCGGCGTCCAGCCCGATCGCCAAGACGGGTCTGCTCTTCCTCGAGACGCTCTTCGACGAGAACGCCGCCTGTCACATCGCCCTCGGCCGTGGCTACGTGAACTGCGTGCAGGGCGCCCAGACGATGACCGACGAGGAGCGCCTCGCGCGCGGCCTGAACGACTCGCTTGCGCACGTCGATTTCATGATCGGCTCCGATCAGATGGACATCGACGGCGAGCTACCCGACGGTTCGAGCGAGCCGGTCATGCGCAAGGGTGAGTGGGTGGGCTGACCGAGCCTCCGACGCTTGGCGACGCCCGGCGCCTCCTGGCTGAGGTCTTCGGCTACCCGGACTTCCGAGGCGCCCAGGGTCAGGTCGTCGAGCACGTGCTCGGCGGCGGCGACGCCCTCGTCCTCATGCCGACGGGCGGCGGCAAATCGCTCTGCTACCAGCTCCCGGCGCTCCTGCGTCCCGGCGTCGGTGTGGTCGTCTCGCCGCTGATCGCGCTCATGCACGACCAGGTGAGCGCGTTGCGTCAGGTGGGCGTCAGCGCCGCCTACCTCAACTCGAGCCTCGAGCCAGCCGAGGCGCGGGCCGTGGAGCGCGACGTGGCCGACGGCCGCATCGACCTCGTGTACGTGGCGCCCGAGCGCCTCCTCACGCCTGGTTTCCTCTCACTCCTCGACCGGCTGCCCCTCTCGCTCTTCGCCATCGACGAGGCGCACTGCGTCTCGGCCTGGGGCCACGACTTCCGGCCGGAGTACATCGGCCTGGGCGTGCTGGCCGAGCGCTACCCATCCGTTCCCCGCGTGGCGCTCACCGCCACGGCCGACGCCGCCACCCGGCGCGAGATAGTCGAGAGGCTCCACCTGGAGGGGGCGCGGCGCTTCGTCTCCAGCTTCGACCGACCGAACATCGACTACCAGGTCGTGGAGAAAGTGGACGCCAGACGCCAGTTCCTAGCCTTCTACGGCGAGAAGCACGTTGGGCACGCGGGCATCGTCTACTGCCTTTCGCGTAGGAGCGTCGACGCCACCGCGGCCTGGCTCGTCACGCAAGGCGTCAAAGCCCTGCCGTATCACGCTGGCCTGAGCTCCGAGACGCGCCGCGAGCACCAGGAACGCTTCCTGCGCCAGGACGGCGTCGTGGTGGTGGCGACCATCGCCTTCGGCATGGGCATCGACAAGCCGGACGTGCGCTTCGTCGCCCACCTCGACCTGCCGAAGAGCCTCGAGGGTTACTACCAGGAGACGGGCCGCGCGGGCCGCGACGGCGAGAGCGCTGACGCCTTCATGACCTACGGCCTGCAGGACGTCGTGCAGGTGAGCAGGATGCTTGCGGAGGGCGGCGGCAGCGAGGCGTTTAAGCGCGTCGAACGCCAGCGCCTCGAGGCGCTCCTGGCCTACTGCGAGACGCCTGGGTGCCGTCGTCAGGCCCTGCTCGGCTACTTCGGGGAGCGGCTCGAGGAGCCGTGCGGGCATTGCGACACATGCCGCGAGCCGATCGCGACGTTCGACGGCACCGTCGCCGCCCAGAAGCTCCTCTCCACGGTCGTGCGCACGGGGCAGCGCTTCGGCGCCGGGCAGGTCATCGACGTGCTGCTTGGGCGCGCCACCGAGCGCGTGCTGAGCTTAGGGCACGACCGCCTGAGCACGTTCGGCATCGGCACGGAGCTAGACGAGCGCGGTTGGCGCTCTGCCGCGCGCCAGCTCCTGGCCAACGGGCAGCTGCTGCCGGACCCGGACGGCTTCGGCGGTCTCGTCCTCGGCCCTGGCGCGGCTGCCGTGCTGCGCGGTGAGCGGACGGTCGAGCTGAGGAGCGACCGTGAGCGCGCACGGCCGACGGCGCGGCGCTTGCGAGGCCCAGCAGCTTCTGGCGGAGCCGGCGGCTCTGACGGCCCGGACGCCGCTGCGTTCGCCGGTCCTGCCGAGGAGGCGCTCTTCCAAGCGCTGCGGGCCTTGCGCCTCGAGATCGCCAAGGAACAGGGCGTACCGCCCTACGTCGTCTTCCACGACAAGACGTTGCGCGAGATGGTGGCGACGGCACCCCGCAACCTGTCCGAGCTCGCGACGGTGACTGGCATCGGGGCCGCCAAGCTGGAGCGTTACGGCGAGCGGTTCCTCGAGGTGCTCCTGGCAGAGCGGTGAACCGGGCTCGCGCACGCCAGGCTTGCGCAGGCCGTGCTGGCCCGGACCCCAACCTAGACCTAGTTGGCTCAGCGCCTGACCCAGCCCGCGCCGAGTGGAGGGGGATGACTACCCTTATGAGCGTCTAGGAGGTGAACCAACGTTAGCCGCTAACCTTCGCCACGAAGGCCGGTCAGCCAAAGTTATGCGACAACCTAAGTTGAGGCCCAAGGGAGTTGGAAAGACCCCTGGCATCCTCTGGCCCCAGATCACGTACGACCTGGGCGAGCCACAGGCCGCCATCCCCGCGCGCATAGCCGAGGTCGACCTTGGCAGGCTTGGCGCCACCGCAGCGCGGCTCGAAAGCGCCGCCAACGAGATCGTGCGGTTCGACACGGAGGCGGTGCTCACGGTCGCGCCGGTCGCGGGGCCGCTGACGTGGGTCGAAGGGGTTTCGAGCGCGCGGATCGCGCGCCTCTACGATTCGCCCGAGCGCGTGTGCCTAGCCGAGGCCGGCCGGGGGCGCTGGAGGATGGCGGTCAGGGTCGCGGCCTCCGTTCGCGCCACCGGACTGGCCCTGGCTGCGGCGACCGCCGAACTCCCGGTAGCGCAGGTGGCGGAACGGCTCAACGAGCGCGTCTCCGGCGTGTGCGTGCCCGGGTCGAGGTGGCGGAGCGACCTGGTGTTGGAGCCGCCGCCGTGGGCGGACGCCGTGCGCCTCGCGGGCGTCGGCCACGTGAAAGCGCGTTTGGCCGAGTTCGTGCCGCCGCGCCCCGAGCGCGTCGAGGAGGCCATGCGCGACTTGGCCTCGTTCATGGCGCGGGAGGACCTCCAGGCGTTGGCCCAGGTGGCGATCGGCCACGCGCAGCTGCTTACCATCCGGCCGTTCAGGATGGGCAACGGGCGCACGGCGAGAGCTCTGGTGCAGACCGCGCTGCATGTCAAGGGCTTGACGAGCGGCGTGGCCGTGCCGTTCTCGGCGGTGTTGTCGCGGCGACGGCGCGAGTTCCAGCTAGCGCTTCGCGCCTACCGGCGAGGCGATGCCAGACCGCTGCTGGAGCTCTATGCCACGAGCGCGGTGCTGGCCGTGGCCTTGGGCGGGCGGGTGCGCGGGGAGGTGAAGGACCTCGTCGCGTACTGGGACGGGCGGCTCGGTCGGACACGGCTGGGCAGCGCGGCACGAGGCATGTTGCCGTACATGGCAGAGGTCCCGGTCTTCGGCGCCTCGAGTGCGGCCACGGCGCTCGGGGTCTCGAAGGAGGCCCTATACGCGGCCTGCGCTCAGCTGGCTGGGTTGGGGATCGTCAGGATCGTCGACCCAAATGCGCGGTGGGGCAGACTCTGGTGCGCGCCGGAAGCGCTTGCCCGGCGCGGACGCGCAGTGAGCTAGGTCGGGAGCGACCCCGCAGACCCTCGGAGTCGACCTACCGCACCTCGCTGCCGTCCGGCAGGTCGCGTTCCAAGGTGATGAGCCCCAGCGTGCCGTCGGGTCCCTCGCCGGAGAGGATCATGCCCTGGCTCATGATGCCGCGGAGCTTCACCGGCTTCAGGTTGGCCACGGCGACGAGCTTCTTGCCTACCAGGTCGGCCGGGTCGTAGTGCGCCTTGATGCCGCTCACGATGGTGCGGGTCTCCGGACCCATGCGGACCGTCAGGACGAGGAGCTTGTCGGCGTTCGGGTGCTGCTCGGCCTTCTCGATCGTCACTACGCGGAGCTCCAGCTTGGCGAAGTCCGGGTATTCGACCTCCACCTTGTGCTTGAGCGCCACGACCGCGGCCGTTGCCGCAGGGGCCGCCGCGGCAGCCGGCTCCGGCGTGGCGATCGAGCGCGCGAGTTCCTCGAGGTCGATGCGTGGGAAGAGCGGGTCGCCCGGCTGCGTGAGCGTGTTCGGGGCTATGAGGCCCCACTCGCCGGCCGAGCCGAGGTCGTACGGGGCGTTGCCGATGCCCAGCTGCTTGCGCAGCTCGTGCGCCTTCTCGGGGATGATCGGCTCCAGCAGGATGCTCGCGCAGCGCAGGGCCTCCACGAGCGTGTTGAGCACGGTGTCCAGGCGCGCGCCCGTGTCCTCGCTGCGCGCCAGCTCCCACGGCTTCGTGTCGGCGATGTACTTGTTGGCCTTGCGCACGGCCTCCATGACGCTCTCGATGGCCCGGTCGAACTGCAGGGCCTCGAACTGCTGAGCGAAGAGGGTGGGAAGGGCCAGGAACGCGTCGATGAGCTCCTGGTCGATGGGCTCCGGCCGCCCGGCTCTAGGCACCCGCCCGGCGCGGTAACGGCCCAGCATGCCTAGAGTTCGGTTGAGGAGGTTGCCAAGGTCGTTCGCGAGGTCCGCGTTGATGCGCTCGGCGATGGCCGGCTCCGTGAAGCTCGAGTCGAGCCCGAACGCCATGTCGCGGAGCAGGAAGTAGCGGAAGGCGTCGTTGCCGTACTTCTCCAGGAGGTCGAGGGGCTTGACGGCGTTGCCGAGCGACTTGCTGATCTTGCGGTCGTCGATGAGCCAGTAGCCGTGCACGTTCAGGTGCTTGAAGACCGGGATGCCGGCCGCCTTCAGCATGATGGGCCAGAAGAGCCCGTGCGGCTTGACGATGTCCTTCGCGATGAAGTGCTCGACGTGCGGCCAGAAGCGCGCGGTCGTGCCGCGGCTCTCCAGGGCCGAGTAGTAGTTGATGAGCGCGTCGAACCACACATACGTGACGTGCTCCTCGTCCCACGGCAGGGGGATGCCCCAGGGCACGCGGCTGCGGGGGCGGCTGATGGAGAGGTCGCCCACGGGCTCGCGCAGCATGGCGAGGACCTCGTTGCGGTAGCGCTCCGGCCGGATGAGGTCGGGCTGGTCGGTGAGGAGGTCGCGGAGCCACAGGCGGTACTTCTCCATACGGAAGAAGTAGTTCGCCTCGGTGCGGTACTCGGGCTCGATCTCGTGCTGGGGGCACTTGCCGTCGACGAGCTCCTTGTCCGTGTAGTAGCGCTCGCACTTGACGCAGTAGAGACCGGCGTACTCGCCGAAGACGATGTCGCCGTTGTCGTACACGCGCTGCAAGACGTCCTGCACGACCTTCTTGTGGCGCGGCTCGGTGGTCCTGATGAAGTCGTCGTACCGGATGCCGAGCCGGTCCCAGGTAGCGCGAAACTCCCCGCTCACCTGGTCCGTGTAGGCCTGCGGCGACTCGCCGGCGGCCTCCGCGGCCTTCTGGATCTTCTCGCCGTGTTCGTCCGTACCGGTCAGGAAGAACGTGTCGTCGCCCTTGAGGCGGTGGTAGCGCGTCACGACGTCGACGAGGATGGTCGTGTACGCGTGGCCGATGTGCGGCGCGGCGTTCACGTAGAAGATGGGCGTCGTGGCGTAGTACGTGTCGCGAGCGCGCGGCGCCCTCGCCTCTGCTTGAGCCGCTGGTGCCGGCGAGGGACTCTCTGTGCTCTGCGCGCCTGGGTCGACAACGGTGTCCTGCATCTCGCGTGTCCTTTGTGCCGCGCTTGCCTGGGCGGCTGGGTTGGCCGCTGTCTCGAAGCGCCGCCCGGCGGTGAGGAGTGCCGGTGAGCTTCTAGCAGCAACAAGAAGGGCGCCGGATGCGGTCCACGGCGCCCTGGGCATACTGACCTGCGAGGGTCAGTCGCTTACAGGGCGGGGGTTCAGCATTCGCGACGCCATGCTGCCGGGGAGTATAGCACCGGTGCGGACGCTCGGGACAGGCCGGTTCGGTTGGGCGGGCCAAAGATGGCGCGAGCGGGCTAGGACGTCGGGCCGGCGGGGCGCAGGACCCGGCCGTTCGACGCGAGCGCGAGAGCGTCAGGCTCGCGGCAGCTCGCAGCCGTCCTCGTCGCACACGGGCCCCTCGGCGCCGTGCATGGTGAGCGGCCTGACCTGGGGCCCGAGCTGCCGTAGCGCCGAGAGGAAGAACTCGGTGGGCTGGGCGCCGGAAACGCCGTGCGCCTCGTCGAACACGAAGAACGGCACCCCGTCGACGCCGAGCGAGCGGGCGCGGCGCTCGTCGGCCCGTACGGCGTCGGAGAAAGCGTCGCTCGCGAGGACGTCGCGCACGGCGCTCTCCTCCAAGCCGGCCGCGACTGCCAACCGCGCGAGCGCCGCGTGGTCGGAAAGGTCCTCGCCCTCGCTCTGGTAAGCCCGCATGAGGCGCTGCATGACCGCTTCGCCCCGGCCGTCGCTCGTGCCGTAGTGCACGAGCCGATGGGCGTCGAACGTGTTGGCGGCGACCCCCTTGTCAAGGTGGAACTCCAGCCCCTCGGAAGCAGCTACCTCGCTGACGCGTTCCATCATCTCGAGCACCTGGGCGCGCGAACGGCCGTACTTCGCCATCAGGTGCTCCGCCGTGCTGCCGGCCACCTTACGCGGCGCGTCCGGCTGCAGCTCGAACGAGCGCCAGACGACCTCGACCTCGTCGGCATGCTCGTAGGCGGCGAGTGCCTTCTCGAAGCGCGTCTTGCCGATGTAGCACCAGGGGCAGGCGATGTCGGACCAGATCTCTACCTTCATGCTCTAGAAGGGTACCCGGGGCGAGCGACGGGCGTGGCTCGCGGCGCTACCGGGTCGCCGACGCTGCGCGCGGACACCCTGGACGGCGCGGCTCACGGCGCTACCAGGACCGCGTGCCAGAATGCCGACGTGGACGAGCGCGTCACTGCCGCCAACGGGGCCATCGCCGACTTCAGGAACGCCAGGCGGCGGGCCGATCTGGCCGGCGTCATGGCGCTCCTCTCGGGCCAGAGCGATCGGCTCCTCAGGTACGACGAGGTGCGCAAGCGCCTCAAGGGCGTGGAGGCGAGCACGAGCACGCTCCAGGACATCCCCTTGGGCGCCATCGTCGGCAGCGTCGGCCGTTACCACGACTTCAACCGGTCGTTCCTGCCCCTGACGGACTCCGACCGCTCCCGCTGGGTGGGCGTGAAGCTCGCCATGCTCGGCATGGAGGGCGTGCCGCCCATAGACGTCTACCGCCTCGGCGAGGCCTACTTCGTCAGGGACGGCAACCACCGGGTCTCGGTGGCGCGGCAGCTCGGCGCGAGCCACATCAACGCGTGGGTGACGCCTGTCGTGTCGCGGGTGCCGTTCACGCCGGACATGGACATGGACGACGTCATCCGCGCGAGCGAGCTCGCCGACTTCCTCGACGCCACGCGCCTGGACGAGCTCCGGCCGGACGCGGACCTGACGGTGACCGTGCCCGGCCAGTACCCGAGGCTCCTCGAGCACATCCAGGTGCACCGGTACTACATGGGCATCGACGAAGACCGGCCGGTGCCGTGGTTGGAGGCCGTCGAGCACTTCTACGACACCGTGTACCTGCCCGTGGTGGAGGAGATCCGCGAGCACGGCCTCCTGCACGACTTCGCGGGGCGCACCGAGACCGATCTCTACCTCTACCTCTCGGAGCACCGCGGCGAGCTCATGGAGCGCTTCGGGTGGGACCTCGAAGGCCCGCAGCTTGCCGAGGGCCTCGCGCGCACGCGGCCAGGCACCGTGGACGAGCGCACGGCCGAGCTGACGGGGGAGAGGGGGCTGGTGCAGGGCCTGCTGCTCGTCCTGACGGGCGGCCAGGGGGACGCCGACGCGCTGCGGTCCGCCCTGCGCTTCGCCGCGCTCGAGGGCGCGCGCGTGTACGGCCTCGCGACCGCGGCGGCCGCGAGCATCGAGGGCGAGTTCCTCGCGGCCTGTTCCGCGGCGGAGGTGAGCGGTCAGCTGGCGGTGGCGCGCGGCGACCTCGCGCACGAGGTCCGCGAGCGGGCGAGGTACGTCGACCTCGTCGTGCTGGCCGTCGCCTCGGCCCTCGAACCGGAACTGCGCCCGCTGCTGCGGCGCACGCCGCGGCCGCTCCTACTCGCAGGCGCCAACGGCGCGCCGCCCCCGCGGCCCGGCGGCCGGCCGCTCCTCGCGTTCGATGGGGGTGAGAAGGCCGAGGAGGCCCTGTTCGCCCTCGCCTACCTCGCGCTCAGTTACGACCTCGAGCCCGTCGTCTTGCACGTTGGTGGCGGCAGGCAGAGCGACGAGGTGCTCAAGCGCGCGACCGAGTACCTGGGGCGTCTTGGCGTGGCCGCCACGAGCCTAAGCCGGCGGGGCCCGGTCGCCGAGACCGTCCTCGCCGTCGCCAAGGAGCACGAGTCGCGGATCGTGCTCCTAGGGAGCCGCACGCACCCGCGGTGGCTCGAGGAGCTGATGGGCGGCGTGCTGGAGCAGGTAATCGAGCGCGCCAGGGCCGTCGGCCTCAGCGTGCTGGTGACCTGAACCGGGCCGCGGCGGCGGCACGCCCCCTGGTAAGCTGTGCCGTCATGGCGAAACCCCAAGGTCTCCCTTCACAAGCTGACGACTTCAGCGGCTGGTACAACGACGTCGTCTACCGCGCGGACCTCGTCGACTTGGGTCCGGTGCGCGGAGCCTTCGTCATCAAGCCCTACGGCTACGCGCTGTGGGAGAACATCCAGCGCGAGCTCGACGCCATGTTCAAGGCCACGGGCCACGAGAACCTCTACTTCCCCATGCTCATCCCCATGAGCTTCTTCCAGCGCGAGGCCGACCACGTCGAGGGGTTCGCGCCCGAGCTCGCGGTCGTCACGCACGCGGGCGGCAAAGAGCTCGAGGAGCCGCTCGCCATCCGCCCCACGTCCGAGACGATCATCGGCGAGCTCTACAGCAAGTGGGTCCAGAGCTACCGCGACCTGCCGCTCCTCTACAACCAGTGGTGCAACGTCATGCGCTGGGAACTGCGCACGCGGCCGTTCTTGCGCACCACGGAGTTCCTCTGGCAGGAGGGGCACACGGCGCACGCGAACGCCCGGGAGGCGCTCGACGAGACGCGCCGCATGCTCGAGGTGTACGCGGAGTTCGCTGAGGAGTTCGGCGCGCTGCCCGTCATCAAGGGGGAGAAGACCGACGGCGAGCGCTTCGCCGGCGCCCTCCAGACCTTGACGATCGAAGCCATGATGCGCGACGGCAAGGCGCTGCAGTCGGGCACCAGCCACTACATGGGCGAGAACTTCGCGCGGGCCTTCAACATCTCGTTCAACGACGTCGACAACCAACAGGCGTACGCCCACACGACGTCTTGGGGCTTCAGCACGCGCTTCATCGGCGCGCTCATCATGGGCCACGGCGACGACAAGGGCCTGATCATGCCGCCCAGGCTCGCCCCCGTCCAGGTCGTCGTCCTCCCCATCTACCGCGCCAACGACGAGGAGGCGAAGGGCCGCGTCATGGCCGCCGTGGCCACGCTGCGCGCCGAGCTGGTCGCCAAGGACGTGCGCGTCAAGGTCGACGACCGCGAGGGTCTGTCGCCCGGCCGCAAGTTCGTCGAATGGGAGCTCAAGGGGGTGCCTCTGCGCGTCGAGATCGGTCCGAAGGACCTGGAGCAGGGCGTTGGCACGCTCGCCGACCGGCTGTCGGGCGAGAAGCGCGCCGTGCCCCTCGGTGAGCTCGCCACGCGCGTCCCCGCCGAGCTCGAGGCGTTCCACGCCGCCCTGTTCGAGCGGGCGACCGCCTTCAGGGCGCAACGCATCTACCACGCCGAGACCTACGCCGAGCTCAAGGAGCTGGTCGAGCTCGGCTTCGTGTACGCCACGCACTGTGGCGACCCGGAGAGCGAGAAGGCCATCCAGGAGGAGACGAAGGCGACCGTCCGGTGCATCCCGCTCGACGGTCCGAGCGCGGAAGGCACCGTCTGCGTGCACACCGGCCGCCCGAGCGGCTACGCGCGCAAGGTCATCTTCGCCAAGGCGTACTGATGCCAGAGAGCGCGCCAGGCGGCGCGCGCAAAGCGCCCCGGAAGGCTGTGGACGACGACCTCTACGCGCGCATCGTCAAGGCGCAGGCCGTCATCTTGCAGCGGGCGTTGCGCAGCGGCGTGAAGGTGAGCTTCGGCGAGGGGCGGCGTGCCACGGACGTCGCCATGGTCCTCCTGAAAGGCGACCGCGACGCCGTCCTAGCGCTGCCCGGCCAGCTCGAGGACGAGTTGGAGTTCGCCCTACACGTGCTGCGCAGTACGTTCACGCGCGAGAGCTTCGAGCTCCTGCTCGTGTTCATGGAGCCCATCGACGATCAGGCCTTGCGCAGCCCCGAGCGCCGCGGGCACCTGCGGGGCCGGCTTCAGCAGGTCGACTCGGACGAGGAAGGGGCGCGGCTCCTCGAGCAGGACCCCTAGCAGCCCGCCTGCTGGCACACGGTGAGCCGCGCGTAATCCCTATCGCCCTGCTGCACGAGGAGCAGGTAGAGGCGGCCGGCGTCAGGGTCGAGGAAGTAGCCGCTGTCCGCCCCGTCGCGCAGCGTCGCCAGGCTCCGGTAGGCCGGCATGAGGTTGCGCCCGTCGATCCACCAGTCGCGGTAGACGTAGGGGGTGTCCGTGCCGACGTACGGCACGCTCACGACGAGCCGGTCGCCCTTGGCGATGTCGCCGAGGTCGACGCTGAAGCTGGCCGGGGTGCCGCGCGTGTGCTCGTAACGGTACTCGTAGCCGAGCCGCACCACGCTCCGGTAGTGGTCGTTGGGCACCGACGGCCCGCCGTTCGGACTGCCGTAGATGACGTGCCCCGCCGTTTCGCCCGCCCGCTTGAGCGTGAGCGGGGCGAACCCTTGGGCCACCGGGCCGTCGTCGCTGAACGTGAGGCCGGCGTAGCGGCCGTCGCAGACGTTGGCGTTCCAGCCCTCGCGGTAGGCGCACGACGGTGCGGCCAGCACGGGGTTGGTGACGGTGACGTAACTTCCGGCCGCGCCCGTCACGCTGCCGTCAACGTCCTTGAACACGGCGCTGCGGTAGCCGTCCTCGCCGGAGTCGGTCTTCGTTGGGTCGTACTCGGTCATGTCGCGCGTCTCGAAGCGCACGCGGTTCGTGGCCGGGTCGAACCTGAGCCCCTCGGCGTATGACGCCGGGCTCATGGAGAACGACGTGTAGTCGAGTGCGCTGATCGCGCCCGCCCCACGCACGGCGTTCGGCTCGAAGGCCCCGAAGTACGTGTTCCTGACGAACACGGGCCCGTCGTAGAACTCGAAGCCGCGGATGGCGAAGTGGGGCTGCCAATGCCGCGGCAGCGTGCGGCCGTCGGCGCTCTTCGGCTCCCAGCTCCGCGGTGAGCCGCGGTTGGCCGTCTCGCCGACGATCACGCTGTCCTCGAGCCCGGAGGCGCGGGAGGCGAACGTGACGCCGATGGCGTTGTCGGCGAGCAGCGCGCCCGTAAGCACGGCGTTGGCCCCGCGGAACCAGGCGGCCGTGCTCCGGTGCTTGTAGGCGACGTAGCCGGAGAACACCGCCTGAACGGGGGCGGAGTTGCGGTCCGCGGGGTTCGCGCGCGGGTCGTAGTAGGTCGACTCGGTCGCCAGGTCGCTCGCGCGCGGCCCGCGGTCGACGTGCAGGCCGTCCTGCATGTTCGAGTGTGCGAGGTTGCCCTCGAACGCGCCGAGCGGTGTGCGGCGCGGCCACGTGTTGGCGCCGTCGAAGACGCGGAACGACGGTCCCGTGGGGTGCTCGGGCAGCGCGTACCAGAAGCCGGAGCCGTCCGAGGAGGCGGCGACGTTGCCGATCAGGGCGTTGGCCGGGTTCGTCACCCAGAACGCGGCGGGCCCGAGGTAGCCAGTGTCGGAGGGGAGGAGGGCGTCTTGCTGGACCGGCTCGCGCACCTGCAAGGCGAGGTTGCCCCGCAGCACGTTGCCGGTCTCGGCGCCGTCCTCGAAGAAGTAGCAGTGGCCGAACGTGTTGTACGCGGCGTTCCCGTCCAACAGCACCCCGTTGGTGCCGTGGATGGTCACGCAGCGGTTGTACAGGTCGTGCAGGCTCGAGTTCCGGACGAAGCTGCCCGCGCCGGCGTCGCCCATGAGGTGCCAGTGGACGGGGTAGCGCAGGAGGACCCCCGCCTGGCCCATGCGCGTCAGCTCCACCGAGTCGAGGTGCACGCTGCTCGCGCCCATCGCCATGATGTGGCCGCCGTACTTGTAGTCGGGGTCTGCGGGGTCGGCCGTCTCCGCCCGGCCCTGCACCGTGACGTTGCGCGTGAGACGCACGACCTCCGCCCGCGACTCGAGGACCGTCGTCGGGAGCCCGGCGGCGGCCGCGAACTCCTGGGCCTCGCCGTAATGTTCGTAGGTCAGCGGGGAGTCCAGTTGGAGCCGGTTCCCGTCCACGGCGGTCACGCGTCGCTCCTCGACCTGGCCGTCCCTACGCGTGCCGCCCTCGTTCAGCTCGGCGTAGAAGTCCGTCGAGGCGATGGCCAGCCTGTCGCCGGGCAGCCAACCGGTAGCGTCGTCGACGACGATGCTCGCGGCGCCTGCCGCGGCCGTGGTCGCCAACCTGGTCCAACTTCTGCCGGTCGGGTCGCCGTACAGCTCCAGGCTGCCGCCTATGACGGCCAGGTAACTCCCGCCGAGACAGCCGTCGTCGGGGCGCCGCGAGCCCGTGAGCGTCACGACGGCGCGCTGGAGGAACGGCTCCGCCTGCGAGCCCACGTGGAGCGACCCGTGCACCATGACGTGGTCGGCCGCGAGCTCGAGGTCCTGGCGCGCGAACACGAGCGCGCCCTCGATGGTGAGGCCGCCGAGCGGCGGCGGCGACACGTCCAGGAGCACGACCTCGCCAGCGTGGACCACGACGTCGTCGCCCTCCACCGGAAGGACGCCGCCCGGCCAGCCGGCGCTGTCCGACCAGGCGCGCGTGGGGGTAGGGCTGGGAAGCGGGGCGCCGGCCACCGCGACGGGCGCGCCGCCGGTGGCGACGAGCTGGGCGAGCGTGTGGCTGGTAAGCCCGCTGGAGGCGGTCGTGGCGTGGTGGCTCGCCATGCAGCAGGCCGTGCCGGTACAGCCCGACGGAGCGCGAGGACCGACACCGCCGCAGGCGGAGAGCACGGCCACGCAGAAGAGGAGGGTGACGGACCTGACGGGGGACAGGCGGGTCATCGGCCAAGGTTAGAGGGTCGGGCCGGTCCTCTGGTGTGAAGTAATCCGGGGCTTCACAAGGAGCTTGTGAATCTGGTAGCATGCTTGCCGCTTCGGGTCAGGCTCCGAGGCGTCCAGGGTACCGCCCTCTCAGTCAACGGGCCCTGCGGAGACGTGAACGCGGGCCACGCCCGCGCTACCACCGACAAACCCATCCTGATCGGACCCAACCACGGGTTCGTAGAGCAGCGCGCTGCCCGGCCGACGGTCACCGCGCCCGACACCCACGAAGGAGGAGACCATGTTCTCCAGCATCGAGCAAGTCCACCGTTCCATCCTCCGCCCCGTCACCGGCTCCGCCTTGCGCCGCGCCGGCTACTTCGACGGCGAGCGCGCCCCGCGCAACGACCACTACTGGGCCAACCAGCCCACGACGGTCACCGCGGTGACGCGCGCTTGGCGCAGCAGCAGCCGTCGCAGCCGCTGAGCTCTCGGCCGGCTGACCTCGCCGACGGGCGGCGCCTCCAAGCGGGGCGCCGCCCGAACTCTTTCTGGAGACCTGGGAGCCTCACGCCAGGGCGAGGAGCGCGACCCCGGCCACCATGCCCACGGCGCCGAGCGCGCGCCGCCTGACGTTCCCCTCCGCCAGCAGCCGCAGGCCGAAGAACGTGGCGATGAGGATGCTCACCTCGCGCGCCGGCGCGACGAGGCTGACGGGCGTGAACTGCATCGCCGTGAGCACGAGGATGTAAGCCAGCGGGCTCAAGGTCGCGATGCCGAGGGCCTCGCGCTTGTGCTCCCGCCACAACTGCCGGACGACGGCGGGGCGCCTGAACGCGAACGGGAGGAGCAGGAGCGCCCGCCCCACCTCGCCCAGGTAGGTGTAGACGAGCGGCGTCACCCCGGCATGGCCGACCGCGTAGCCGTCGAAGACCGTGTAGACGCCTATGCAGAGACCCGTGAGCAGGCCGTAGCCCACGGCCGGCCGCGACCGCCGCCCGCCGCCCTTGCCCCCGGCCAAGACGAACACGCTCGCGACGACCAGCAGCGTGCCAAGCAGCGCCTGGAGCCCGGGGCGCTCGCCTAGCACGAGGATCGCGAGCACCGTCGCCAGCGCCGGCCCGCTACCCCGCGCGGTCGGGTAGACGAGCGAGAGGTCGCCTAGCCGGTAGCCCCGCTGCAGGAACACGAAGTAGAGGATGTGCAGCACGGAGGAGACGGCGGCCAGCAGCACGTGCGTCCAGGTGAGCGCGGGTTTGAAGACGATCGCGTACGCGGCCACGAGGGGCGCGTACACGAGCACGGTCAGGCTCGCGAACAGCCAGACGAACTCCGCCCCGCCGCGCGCCCGCTTCGACAGCAGGTTCCAGGTCGCGTGTAGGAAGGCTGAGGCGAAGACGAGGGCCAGCGCCAGGGTCGTCATGCGTGGCCGCCGCGACGGGCCGGAGCCATCGCGTCAACCGGGACCGCCGCGGGCCCCCGATTCACGCGTCGCGGTCCTCGAGTGGGGTCGCGGCGGGATCGCCCGGCAGGTAGGCCGTCAACCGTCGACGTACGTCAACCAGTGCTCGAACTCCGCGACCTCGCCGCGCGCCGCGCGCAGGTAGCGCTCGCGGAGGTCGAGGGCGACGGGACCGGCCGCCCCGATCCCGATTGGGCGCCTGTCGATGCTCGCCACCGGCGTCACCTCGGCGGCCGTGCCGACCAGGAAGACCTCGTCCGCGGTGTAGAGCTCATCGCGCGTCGCCATGACGGTCTCGACGCTCAGCCCGCCCGCCTCCGCGATGCGCATGACGCTGTCGCGCGTGATGCCCCGCAGGTTCACGGACGTGGAGATGGCCTGCAACGTCCCGTCCCTCACGAGCAGCACGTTCTCGCCCGAGCCCTCGGCGACGAACCCCTGCTTGTCTAGGAGCAGCGCCTCGTCGAAGCCGTTCGACTTCGCCTCGATGTTGGCCAGGACGGAGTTGACGTAGTTGCCGCCCGCCTTCGCCTTGGTCGGTAGGACGTCGCCCGGCGAGCGCCTCCACGAGCTCGTCATGAGCCGCGCCCCCTTCCGGATCACGTCGTCGCCCAGGTACGTGCCCCACGGCAACGTTGCGACCATGAAGTGCAGTCGGTTGCGTTCGGGGCTGACGCCGAGCGCGTCGGAGCCGTACCAGATGAGCGGTCGGATGTAGGCGTGCTTGCGGGCGTTCGCCGCCACGGTCTCCACGACCGCCGCCGCTACCCGCTCCACCGTCAGGTCGGTGCGCATGCCGAGGATCTTGGCGGAGTCGAGGAGGCGGCGCGCGTGCTCTGGGAGCCGGAACACCGCGGCCCCGCGCCGCGTCTCGTAAGCCCGTATCCCCTCGAAGACGCTCGTGCCGTAATGCAGGGCGTGCGTGAGGACGCTCACTTGCGCCCGCTCCTCCGGCACGAGCTCGCCGTCGAACCAGATGAGGCCCGCCCCGTTGGAGGCGGCTTGAGAGCTGGTTGCCGTGGTCATGTTCGTTGCCCTCCTTGGACCCCAAGTATCGCTCACGGCCGCGTGGGCGGTGGCCGCCCCGGGCCGGTCTTGGGCGTTCGGCGGTAACGGTAGACTCGCCGCATGAACGTACTAGTCACGGGCGGCGCGGGCTATATCGGATCGGTCACCGTCGCCACCCTGCTCGAGCGAGGCCACACCGTCGTCGTGCTCGACGACCTCTCGACCGGCCATCGTGACGCCGTGCCAGCCGGTGTCCCGTTCGTCCACGGCAGCGTCGCCGATACCGACATGGTCGGCTACGCGCTCGCCAAGCACGGCGTGGAGGCCGTCGTCCACTTCGCGGCCAAGTCGCTCGTCGGTGAGAGCATGAGCAAGCCGACGAAGTACTTCCTCGCCAACACGGCCTCGACGTTCGCGCTCCTAGACGTCGCCGCCACGCACGGGGTCGGTCGCTTCGTCCTCTCCTCGACGGCCGCCGTGTACGGCACCCCCGCGAGTGTCCCCATCCCCGAGACGGCGGAGCTGCGCCCCGAAAGCGTCTACGGCGAGTCCAAGCTCATGATCGAGCGGGCCTTGCGGTGGTTGGCCAGCACGACCGGCCTGGCGTCGGTGGCGCTCAGGTACTTCAACGCGGCCGGCGCCACGCCCATGCTCGGCGAGGACCACCGTCCCGAGAGCCACCTCATCCCGCTCGTGCTGCAGGTCGCGGCCGGCAAGCGCGACCGGGTCCAGGTCTTCGGAGATGATTACGCGACCCCCGACGGCACGGCCGTGCGCGACTACGTCCATGTCGCCGACCTCGCCGACGCTCACGCCCTCGCCCTCGAGACGCTGCGGCCCGGCGAGGCTCGCGTCTACAACCTGGGCAGCGGCAGCGGCTACTCGGTGCGCGAGGTGATAGACGTCTGCCGCGCCGTCACGGGCCACGCCATCCCGGCCGCCACGGCTCCGCGGCGGGCCGGCGATCCGCCGCGGCTCGTCGCCGACAGCTCCCTCGCCCGCTCCGAGCTCGGGTGGAGCCCACGCTTCGACGACCTGGCCAACCTGGTGGCGAGCGCGTGGACCTGGCACTCCGCCCATCCCGACGGCTACGCGGCCTGAGCAGGTGTGATGAGGGCGCGGTGAACGGACCGCCGAGCGCGCTCATCCGCCCGGCACCGGCCTGCGCCGAAGATGTGATATGACCTGTTGCGACATGGAGGCGAACTTGCGCCGCCCCACTTGCCCACTGCCTCCGATTTGGAGACTGTCATGAGACGACTACTCCGCAGCGCCCTAGCCTGCCTCGCCGTCGCCACGTTGGCCGCGGCCGCAGCGCAGACGGGCGCGGTGATGAGCGGCATAGTCAAGAGCGATGAGCCGCTCGCAGACAACACTCGCGTGGCCATCCACGTCGTCGACAGCGACAACGTGTGGGGCCTCGAGGTCGCCACCGTCGCCCCCGTCGGCGGCACCTTCCGCGTGACCCCAGGGCCCGTGCCCGCCGATCAGCTCAGGCCGTTCCGCTCCGGCAGCGTCATCCTGCCCGGCCTGCAGAACGAGTACAGGGTGAGCCCGGAGGGCGTCAACGTCGCGGTCGCCCGCTTCAACATGTACGTCGATCAGAACGGCAACGACGCGTTCGACCGCGTCGTCGACCGCTTCTACATCGGGGTCGCGAGCCTCGAGGCGCCCGTCGGCTTCTTCACGCTCCTCTACGTCGACCGGGCGGCCACCCTCACGGGCGGCGGGGTCGAGCTCCCCCTGCGCCAGGGGTGGAACGTCTTCACGGTGCGCTTCCCCGGCGACAAGGCGAGCTACTCCATCGTGCCCTCGGTCGAGGACATCGTCCTGGACGTCGTCCTGCAGTGACCGCCGTTGGGGCCGCCCGGCCCCGGTGTGCGCGCAAGGGCCGCCGGGCTCGCGCGCCTGCGCGCGGTTCGCGTCTCGCCCCTAGAACGCTCAGGTTCCCGCGCCTACGCGCGGGCCGTCCTCAAGTGTCCCGTTCCCGCATCCACCCCTGGGCCGCCGCGTAGCGGAGCAGCGCCAGCTCGGCGTCCTCGCGGTCGAGGACGTCTCCCAGCGCCTGCGCTTCCCCCAGCACCGCGAGCGCCTCGCCGACCCGCGGGCCCGGCGCGAGGCGTAGGAGCGCCATGACGTCGTCGCCGGTCAGCAGCGGCCGAGGCTCGGGCGAGGCGTCCAGCGCTGCCAGGACGGCCGAGACGGCCAACCGGTAACGCGCGCGCCCCTCCGCGCTCGCCAGACGCCCGCGCGCCGCCTCGCGGTCCGCGAGCATGAGCTTGAGCAGGTCGGGCAGGAGCTCCCGGCGTCGGTGGATGAAGCGCCTGACGGCGCGCTCGCCATGGGGCAGGGGCAGCATGTGGTAGCGCACGAGCGAAGCCGCCCTCGCGACGAGCTCGCCGGGGAGCCGCAACCGCCTGAGGAGGTCGGCGATCATCTCCGCCCCGAGCTTGTCGTGGCCGTAGAACGTCGGGGCGCCCAAGGGCGCCCCTGCGCCCAGGGGCGCCCCTGCGCCGACGGGCGCCCCTGCGCCCACGGGCGCCCCTGCGCCGCCCGGCCCGGTCGAGGCGCTGGCCGGCTTGCCGACGTCGTGCAGGAGGGCGGCGAAGCGCAAGGCCGGCCCGGCGTCCGGGAAACCGTGCAGCAGCTGGTTGAGCGCCTCGAGCTGGTGATCGAGCACGTCGAGGTGGTGCAGCCCGCCTTGCTGTACGCCGCGGCCCGACTCCAGCTCGGGGAGGTAGACGGCGAGGCCGCCGAGCGCCTTGAGGAGGGCGAAGCCGCGCGCCGCGTGCGGGGAGCCCAACATGGCGCAGAGCTCGGCGCCCACCCTCTCCCATGCCGGCAGCGGCGCGGCCCCGCGCGCCTGCTCCTCGAAGCGCGCCGTGACGGCTGCGCGCGTCTCCCCCTCGACGTCGAACGCCAGGGTGGCCGCGAACCGCACGACCCGCAGCGGTCTGATCGGGTCGGCGCGCAGGCACGCCACCGACGTCATGCGCACGAGCTTGCGGCGCAGGTCGCGCTCGCCGCCCGTCGGGTCGATGAGGGCCCCCGTGCTGGTCAAGGCCATGGCGTTGACGGTGAGGTCGCGTAGGCTCAGGTCGGCCTCCACCGAACCGGCCCCGTCCCTCAGGGGCACGAAATCGTGCACCCTCCCGCCGGGCCCGACCACGCGCCAGTGCCGGCGCTCGGCGTCGAGTTCGACGACCGCGCCGCCCGAGAGCGCCGCGAAGCTCCTCGCGCTGCGCGCCGGGTCGGCCACCAACCAGTCGAGGTCCGTGGGTACCTTGCCGAGGAGGGCGTCCCTGACGGCGCCGCCCACCAGGTAGGCCGCATCGGGGAGCGCGGGGCCGCCCGCGCGCCTACCTCGAGCCGCGCGGCCGCCCTCGGTACCGGGCGCCGTGCCCGGCTGAGAGGCGCCGGTCGGCCACGGCATAAACTGGCGCGTGTCTAGTCGCACGGGACCCGCCACCACGCCCCCTTCCTCGGAGTCCACTCTAGACCGGTGTGGGGCGGGCGGGCGTGGGCGCCCACTGCGGGTCGGCCTAACCGGCAACATCGGGACGGGCAAGTCGAGCGTGGCGCGCCTTCTCGCCCAGCATGGCGCCGCCGTCATCGATGCAGACGCCCTCGCCAGGCAGGCCACCGAGGACCCGGCGGTCCTGGCGCGTGTGGCGGCAGAGCTCGGCGAGGACCTGGTCAAGGACGGGCGGCTCGACCGCGCCGCCACCGCCGCGCGTGTCTTCGGCGACGAGCGGGCCAGGGCCGTCCTCAACGCGCTCGTCCACCCGTGGGTGGCGGCCAGGCGGGCCGAGCTCGAGGCCGAGCTGGCGGCGCGCGAGCCCCCGCCGCGTGTCGTCGTCCACGACGTGCCGCTACTCTACGAGGTGGGCCTGGACAGGGACGTCGACGCCGTCGTGGTCGTCACCGCGCCGCTGGCAACGCGCGTCGCGCGGCTCGCCGCGCGCTCCGCCATGGGGGAGGACGAGGTGCTGGCTCGCGACGCCGCCCAGCTCCCGCTCGCCGAGAAGGCGGCGCGGGCGGACTACGTCGTGGACAACGCCGGCTCGGAGTGCGAGCTGAAAGAGCGGGTGGCGCGCCTCTGGGAGGAGCTTCTCGCTCGCTCGCCCTAGAGGCGCGCCA
>CAUJFI010000044.1 GCA_963170125.1 Deinococcota bacterium
CGGCTGCTACGTGCACGGGGCGGGCGAGGGCGCCTACTTCGCCGCCGCGCCGGCCAGGCTCGTCGACTCGACGGGGGCGGGCGACTCGTTCGCCGGGGCGTTCCTCGCCGCCTGGCGCGGGGGCGGCTCGGCCGCCGAGGCCGCGCGCCTGGCGAACCGCGTCTCGGCCTGGGTCGTGGAGCGCGTAGGGGCGCGGCCCCAGCCGGACGCGGCGCTCACGGCCGTGTTGGAGGGGTTCGGCGGGTAGGCGCCCCCAACGTTAGACTTCGGGCACTATGGGCTCACCGAACAGTAACGGCCCGGCTGCAGCGGGGCGCGCGTCCGTCATCGCCGCCGCCGCGCGCGTGCCCTTCAGCCGCGCTGGCAGCGACTACCGCGAGCTGATCGCTTACGACCTCGCCCGCATGGCGCTCGCCGGCCTGCTCGCGCGCGCCGACCTGCCGGGCGGCGAGGTCGACCAGGTCGTCATGGGCACGGTGGTGCAGAACGTCGCCACGAGCAACGTGGCGCGCGACGCGGCGCTCGCGGCGGGCGTGCCGGACGGCGTGCCGGCGCACACCGTGACGCTCGCCTGCATCTCGAGCAACCGCGCCGTCGCAGACGCCGCCCTTGCCGTCCTGGCCGGCCAGGCGGAGGTCGTCATCGCGGGCGGGGTCGAGATGCTCGGCGACGTGCCGGTCGGCTTCAAGCGCGAGGTGCGGCGGCGCTTCTTCGACAGCCGCCGCTACAAGGGCCTCAAGGACTGGCCGGCGTTCTTCAGGGGCCTGAAGCTCAAGGACCTGCTGCCGCAGGCGCCCGCCATCGCGGAGTTCTCGACGGGCGAGAGCATGGGGGAGAGCGCCGACCGGCTGGCCGCCAAGTTCGGCGTCACCCGCGCGGAGCAGGACGCCTACGCCCTGCGCTCCCACCAGGGCGCGGCGGCGCACCGCGAGCGGCTGGCGGAGGAGATCGTGCCCGTGGCCGTGCCTCCCAAGGGGCAGGTCGTGGCGGTCGACAACGGCGTGCGGGAGGACACGAGCTTGGAGCGCCTGGCGAAGTTGCCGCCTGCCTTCGTCAAGCCGTTCGGCACCGTCACCGCGGGCAACGCGAGCCCGCTGACCGACGGGGCCGCGGCCGTGCTCGTGATGGCCGAGGAGCGGGCGGTTGCCGAGGGGCGCACGAACCTGGCGCGGGTCCGCGACTTCGTGTTCGTGGCGCAGGACCCCAAGGACGAGTTGCTGCTCGGGCCCGCCTACGCCATCCCGCGGCTGCTCGCCCGCAACGGGCTGGCGTGGAGCGACATCGACGTCGTCGAGCTCCACGAGGCCTTCGCCGGTCAGGTGTTGGCCGTCCTGCGCGCCTTGGAGAGCGCCGCGTTCGGCCGGGAGCGGCTGGGCCTCGCGGGCGCCTTCACGACCGAGGTGGACATGGACAAGGTGAACCCGTGGGGCGGCTCCGTCTCCCTAGGCCACCCGTTCGGCGCAACGGGCGCGCGCCTCGTGGGCACGGCCGCGCACCGCCTGAACGTGGAGGGCGGGCGGTTCGCGCTCGTGGCGGCGTGCGCCGCGGGCGGGCAGGGGCATGCGCTACTCCTCGAGCGGGTGGGCTCGTGAGCATGGCCGGCGGCCTCCGGGCTGGACCGGGACCGCGCTAGGCGGCGGGGCTCAAGCCGGCGCCGCCGCGCGCTCGTACGGCGTGAGCTTACCGAGCGACTCCGCCAGCACCACCAGGTCGTCGCCGGCAGCGAGCTTGAAGTCGGCGGCCGGGTTGGTGTGCGTGACGCCCTCGCGCGCCACCGCGAGCAGGGTGGCGGCGTGGGTCCTGCGCAGCCAGGCGGAGACCTCGTCTATCGGCTTGTCGACGCAGTCGTCCGGCAGCTCGACCCGGTAGAGTTCCGAGCCCTCGCCGCCCGAGACGATGTCGGTGACGAGCTCGGAGAGCCCCGGGTACATCGCCGACCTGGCCAGCAGATGCGAGGACAGGACCGACGTGACGAGGAACTCGTCGACGTGGGCGCGGCGGAAGTGCTGAGTGTGCTTCGGGTTGTTGACCTCGACGACGGTGCGCACCTCGGGCGCCACCGACTCGATGGCGAGCACGACGAGTATCGAGTGCATGTCGGCCTCGTCCGTTCCGTCGGAAGGGCACACGATGGCCGAGCGAGCGTGCTCGATCCCGGCGCGTTTCAGGTCGGCCTCCGACGTGTCGGAGCCGCGCACGAAGTAGATGCCGTCGCCGGCGGGGCTCTTCTCGGAGTCGTAGACGAGCACGACGCGGCCGCCGTACTCGTCCTCCTTCAGCTCCTCGATGAGGTTGCGAGCCGTCGCGTTCCAACCGCAGACGACGATGTGGCCCCTGTAACCGGATGCACCCATGCCTTGCCCTTCCTTGAGGAGGAAATCGATCATGAACCCGACCAGCGCGCCGGTGATGGTCGCGACTATCGCGACGCCGAACAGCCCCAACAGCCACCCCATCACCCAGCCGACGGGTCCGGACGCGAACGAGGCGTCGCCCTGGCCGAGCACGGTGGTCGCCGCCCAGTAGAACGAGGCGCCGAAGACGGCCAGCGTGTGATCCGTCTCGAACGCCCATACGATCAGCGAGATGAACAGCAGGATGACGACGAGCCCGATCAGGAGGGACCTGAAGAAGCCCGCCTCCATCTGATCCGACAGCCGCCTGAGGTGCCAGCCGACCCGCCGCAAGAACGGGTTCTCGAATAACTTCGCGACGCGAGCTTTCACTTGAGGCATACGATATTGCTGTAATGGACGGTATGCGCGCGGAAAAAGCTCACGCCGCGAGCCTCTCGGGCGACACCGGGCCGGCGAGCCTCCCTCCCGTACTGATCGGCGATCACGTCTGGCACGCGCTGACTCGGGGTAACACCGGGCCCCTCCCCGACGGGGACCAGCCCTGCGCCGCCGCGAGACGCATGGCAGCGCGCGCCGGTCGCGCGCCGGTGAGCGAGCGTCTGCCGAGAGGTGCGCCGTGAGGCCGTCGGACGCGGCATCCTCGGGGCTGCGTGTCGAGCGGCGCGGCGATGTCGCGCTGCTCGTCGTCGACCAGCCGGCGCGCCCGGTCAACCTGCTCGATACCGCGCTGCTGGGCGCGCTCTCGCAAGCGGTCGAGGAGCTGGTCGCGGACCCGGGCGTGATCGGCGCCGTGCTGTGCAGTTCGCGGCCGGGTTCGTTCCTGGCCGGGGCCGACGTGTCGGCCTTCCTCGACTACGCCTCGCCGGCCGAGGTCGAGGCGGCGATCCGCCAAGGCAACGCCCTGCTCGACCGCATCGAAGGTTGCGGCAAGCCGCTCGTGGCCGCGATCGACGGCGCCTGCCTCGGCGGCGGCACCGAGCTGGTGATGGCGATGCGCTACCGCCTGGCCGGCACCGGCTCAGGCACCCGCATCGGTCTGCCCGAGGTGCAACTCGGGCTGCTGCCGGGGCTGGGAGGCTGCGTCAGGCTGCCGGAGCGCGTCGGCCTTGCGCAAGCGGCGGACATGATCCTAAGCGGCCGCAATCTGTTCCCGCGCCAGGCGCTGAGGGCCGGGTTGGTGGACGCGCTCGTGCACCCGGAGGGGCTGCTAGCGGCGGCGGTCGCGGCGGCTCAGGGGCTCGCTTCGGGCAAGCTGAAGCCGCGCGCGGTCAAGCGCTCGGTCGTCTGGTGGGCGCTGGAGACGCGCCCCGGACGCGAGCTGGTGCTGCGGCAGGCCCGTTCGAGGGCGCTCGAGCGCACGCACGGCAACTACCCGGCTGTCGACGAGATCCTGCGCTCGCTCACCGCCGTCGCGCGGGGAGGTCGGCAGGCCGGCTTCGCCGAGAGCGCCGCCGGCTTCGCGCGGCTGCTGTTCACGTCGGAGGCGCGCGCCCTCATCCACCTGTTCTTCGCACAGACGGCGGCCAAGAAGAACCCCTTCAGGGGCGAGGCGCTGCCTGTCGAGACGGTGGCGGTGCTCGGCGCGGGCCTCATGGGCTCGGGCATCGCGGAAGTGTCCGCCGCCGGTGGCCTGCGGGTGCTCCTGAAGGACCGCGACCTGGTGCTCGCGCTCAAGGGCAAGGCGAGCGTCTATCGCGGCCTGTCGGCGCGCGTCGGCAAAGGCCGCACGGCGTTCGAGCGCGACCAGCTCGTCGAGCGCGTCGTTCCGATAGACGACTACTCCAAGGTCTCGGGCGCGCGGCTGACCATCGAGGCCGTGCTCGAGGAGCCGAGCCTGAAGCGGAAGGTGCTCTCCGAGGTCGAGCGCGCTACCGCCGGCGAGCGGCACGTGTTCGCCTCCAACACCTCGGCCATCCGCATCGCCGAGATCGCCGAGGGCGCGGTGCACCCCGAGGCGGTCATCGGGATGCACTACTTCTCCCCGGTGCCGAAGATGCCGCTGCTCGAGATAGTCGTCGCCGATCGCACGGCCGACTGGGCCACGGCGACCGCCTTCTACGTCGGCGCGCGTCAGGGCAAGACTACGATCGTCGTCAACGACGGCCCGGGCTTCTACACGACGCGCGTGCTCTCCGTCTACATCGCGGAGGCCATGCGCGCGCTGGACGAAGGCTCCGACCCACACGCGCTCGAGGCGGCCATGGTGGGCTACGGCTTCCCGCTGGGGCCGCTTGCGCTCCTCGACGACGTCGGGATCGACGTCGGGGCCAAGATCGAGAAGGTCCTTGAGCCGCTCATGTCGTTGCGCGGACTGGCGCGGAGCCGCGCGAGCGCCGAGCTGGTCGCTGCCGGCTACCTGGGACGCAAGGTCGGCAAAGGGTTCTACCGCTACGAGGGCGGCCGGCGCGCCAAGGAGCTGGACGCCGAGGCGCTCAGGATCGCCGGTTTCCGTGGGGGCGATAGGCGAGGAGCCGAGGGCGCGACACGAAGCGGGGCCGACGGCGCGGGCGCCGAGCTTGCCCAACGCCTGGCCCTCGCGTTCGTGCGCGAGGCGGTGCTCTGCCTGGAGGAGGGCGTACTGCGCTCGGCGCGCGACGGCGATGTCGGGGCCGTGTTCGGCCTGGGCTTCCCCCCGTTCCGCGGCGGTCCGTTCTTCCTGATCGACCGCGAGGGTGCGGCGAGCGTGGTGGCGCGCTTGAGCGCGCTCGCCCAGAGGCACGGCGAGCGGTTCGCGCCCCCGCGATCGCTCGTCGAGCTGGCGGAGTCCGGCGGACGTTTCCATGGGGGCGCATGAGCGCCCCGGTAGTTACGCTGGTCCTCGCGCACCCGTCCGCGGGGAGCCTGTCCGCCGCCCTGGCGCGCGCCGCTCGAGCCGCGCTCGCGAGCGTCGGCGCCGACGTGCGAGTGCACGACCTGTACGCTGACGGCTTCGACCCGCGCATGCCGACCTGCGAGGTCGGCACCACGGAGCTGGCCGACGAGCTCGTGGCCCGTTACGTCGCCGACGTGCTGGCCACCGATGCCTTCGTGATCGTGCATCCGGTCTGGTTCTTCAACGTTCCCGCCATCCTGAAGGGGTGGATCGACCGGGTCATGCGCGAGGGGATCGTGTACGCGCACGGCCCGGCCGGCATGGCGGGGCTGCTCAGGGCCAGGTCCGCGCTGCTGGTGAACACCGCCAACGGCGGCGAGGAGTTGGAGCGTGGCTTCGGGGGCGACGCGCTCGTCAACCTCTGGGAGCGCGTGATCCTGGGTACCGGCGGCGTGACCGACTTCAGGCGCCTGCGCTTCGGCGGCGTGGCCGCATCGTCGAACGAACTAAGGCAAGCCTGGCTCGCCGAGGTGGACGACGCGGTCCGTTCGCTCGTGGTCGACGTGAGGAACCGGCTCGCCAGGGGAGACGGGTAAGCGCAGGCGCAGAGCAGGCCGGGTGCGAACGTAAGGCGAGGCGCCGACGCGCTGCGGTGGGCTAGCGGTGCGTGATGCGCCGGCGGGGCTTGGTCAGGGCTGGTCGTCCTGGCGCACCGCAGCGATGCGCGCCACCCCCACCTCGATGCTGGCCACGAGGAAGTCGTTCAGGCTCACGTCGAGCGCGGCCGCCGTGATGGTCGCCTTCCTATGCAGGTCGGGCGGCATGCGGAGCAGGACCTTGCCGGAGAACGGCTTGGCCGGCTCCACCCCGCGGGTGGCGCAGTCGAGCAGATAGCCGTCGACGGCGGCGTGGAACTCGCGTCTGAGCTGCGCGACCGCAGGGGCGGAGAAGGAGATGTCGTCCTGGAGGTCGAGGACCTCCCCGCGCAGCAGGCCGCTCGCGTCGTCGTAGATCACCTTCGCCGTGTAGCCCTTGTGGCGCATGGTGCCGGTCCCTGCCCCCGCCGCTTGGTGAGGGGGCTTGGCTTGCGTTGGCCTCTGCGCGGTCGGCCGCTTGGGGATGCCGACGCTTCCACGCTTGGCCGGCGCCTTGGCGCCCGGGTCGGGGCTCACAAGGGACCTTCGCTCGCAAGATCATTCATGATATCATAAAATAGTATCATTTGACCTCCGAGCGCCCGGCCGAGCCGTGATCGGGCCACGATCCCTCGCGGCCCGGGGTTTCTCGGAGGCGAGAGCTCTTCGTTGGCACAAGGATGAATGATATCGAATAACGGTATTGAATACAAGAGCAGCGAGGCCATGGCTCCAGGAGGGGCTCGGCCGGCATGAGCCCCGCGGGCTTGCAGGGTGGGGCGGCGACGGGCGAACCTTGGGCATGCTAGTGTTCGACGCCGCCGAGACCGCCGCCCTCCTCCCGTACCCGGAGCTCGCTGCCGAGATAGCCGCCGTCCTGCGCGCGGCCGTGCGGGGTGAGGTGAGCGCGCTGGAGCGCGGCACGCTGCCTCTGCCCGGGGGTGGCACCTTCCTCTCGATGGCCGCCGCCGACGCTCGGGCCGCCATCGTCAAGGTCGGCAGCGTGCACCCACTGAACGCCGGCCGGGGCCTTCCGACCGTCCAGGCGGTCGTCGTCGCCGTGGACGCAGTCGACGGCCGGCCGCTCGTCGTCTTGGATGGGACCACCGTGACGACGCGGCGCACCGCGGCGCTGTCGCTGCTTGCCGCTCGCAGCGTGGCGGCCGACACGCGGACGTTGCTGGTCGTGGGCGCCGGCACCCAGGCCCGTGGGCACGTCGAGGCGTTCGCCGCCGGGTCGGCGGTGGAACGCGTGCTCGTGCACGGGCGGAACGCCGGTAGGGCCGGCGCGCTCGCCCGGCACGCCGCCGCCTTCGGCCTCGCGGCGGAGGTCGTCGAACCCGAGTCCCTGATCCGGGCCGTCGAGGGCGCGGACACGGTCGTAACGACCACCGACTCCGTGGCCCCTGTGTTGGGCGACGCCGTCGCAGCCTCGCTTCGCCCCGAGGCGACCCTGATCGCTGTCGGCGCCTTCACTCCTGCGATGGTTGAACTGGCTCCTGCCGTGGTCGGACGCTGCCAGGTCATCGTGGACACGCTTGCTGGCGCGCGGGCAGAGGCGGGCGACCTGATCCAGGCGGTCGCGGCCGGCACCTGGAGCTGGGCGGGCGCCGGCGAACTCGTCGGAGTACTGGAAGGCTTCCGGCGCGGGCCTCGGCCGGTACTCTTCAAGAGCGTCGGGCACTCCATGTTCGACCTGGCGGCGACGCGGCTGGCACTGAGGTCGATCGCCTGAGTTCCGACGTCGCTCCCCCGTGGGGGGTGGATAGGAGGACCGGATGCACGAAAGGATCGATTACGCCAAGGCCTCGCCGGCGGTGCTCGAGGCCATGGTCGCGCTGGAGAGGGCGTGCAAACGCCTGGGCATCGAGCGCTCGCTCTACGAGTTGGTGAAGATCCGGGCGTCACAGCTCAACGGCTGCGCGTACTGCCTCGCCATGCATACGAAGGACGCGCGAGCCGCGGGCGAGAGCGATGAGCGCCTCGACCTCCTGGCCGCCTGGCGTGAGGCGGAAGGTGTCTACACGGAGCGGGAGCGCGCGGCCCTCGCTTGGACGGAGGTCATCACGCTACTGCCCGACGTCGGCGCTCCCGACGACGCCTACGAGGCCGCCCTCGCCCAGTTCGGAGGGGGCGGGCTCGCCGACCTGACGTTGCTCATCGTCACCATCAACGGCTGGAACCGCTTCGGCGTGGGGTTCGCACTGCGGCCGGGCCGCTGACGCCGCTCAGACGATGTTCAGTTCGCGTCGCCGGGTGGCCCTGTACTCGCCGCTCTCGTCCAGGAAACGCTCGTAGCGCAGCGGGGTGATGTCGAGGGCCGTCGCCTTGCCCCGAAGCGCCTCCTCGGCGATCAACCGGCCGACCATCGCGGCCTGCTGCACGCCGTGACCCGAGAAACCGCAGGCGTTCAGCCAGGCGGAGGCGCCGGGCGCCAACGGCGGCATGCGCCCGAGGACGGGCTGGTCGTCGGGCGTCACCTCGTAGTAGCCCCACCAGGACGCGCGCCGGTCCAGGCCGGCATCGGCGAGCCACGGGAAACGCGCCATGCCGAACGTGACGACGCGCTCCAGGTCTTGCATGTCGCCACCCTGGAAGAAGCCGGGAGGCTGCTCCGGGTTGGACCGCCCCATGATCACGCGCCGCCCCTCGCTCCTCAAGTAGTAGCCGCTGGCAACGTCGACGGTGAGCGGGTAGCGGTGCGGTTCGGGCAGGGGGGCGGTGGCGTACACGCTGCGCAGCACGGGCACGACCGGCACTCGTAGCCCGGCCAGCGCCGCTACTTCGCCGGCCCACGCCCCAGCGGCGTTCACGACCATGCCCGCGCTCACCGTCAATGCCGCACGGACCCCGGCGGTCGCGCTGATCGGGCCGGTCGCGCCGACCGGGGCGACCGACGCGACCGGGTCCGTCGCGCCGAGCGCGGAGCTCACTCGCGCGGCCGCGGCCACGCCCAACCGCCAGCTCGCGCCGTCCCATACGGCCGAGCGCACGGGCGAGTCGACGAAGACGCGCGCGCCGTGCCGCTTGGCCATGGTCAGGTACGCGAGCGTGACGGCGTGGGGGTCGATGATCCCGTCGGCGCTTCCGAACGTGGCCAGCACCACCCCCTCGGCGGCGAACGGCACGAGCGCCTGGGCGTCCTCCGGCCCTAGCTCAGCCACCGGCACGCCGAGCCGCCGTTGCAGGTCGGTCGAAGCGCGGTGGGCGGCCGCATGCTCTTCCGGCACGAGGAAGAGGTAGCCCAACGGGTCGTAGCCCGAGCTGGCGCCGTAGAGCTCCTGGAAGGCCCGGTACTCCCGGATGGACGCCCAAGAGAGCTCGATGTTGACGGCCTCGCTGAACTGGACCCGAACCCCCGCCGCGCTCTTGCCGGTCGAGCCGGTGGCCGGTGCGGCGGCCGCCTCGAGGACGACGACCTTGGCGCCACCCTCGGCCAGCCGGAACGCCGCCGCCGCGCCGACGATGCCGGCGCCGATGATCGCCACGTCGGCGGTAACGTCCGAGATCAAGGACCTGCTCCTCTCAGGAGCCTCCGGCTGCCTGGGCGCTCACCTCGCGTGCCTCGTCGCGCGGCTCTTCCGACGGCGGTCCGAACTTGAAGGTGGCCCGCAGGAACAGCGGGGTGACGAGCGTCGTCACCACGACCATCAGGACCATGATCGCGAACAGGTCCTGGGGGATGACCCCCCGCTCGACGCCGATGGCCGCCACGATGAGGCCCACCTCGCCCCTCGAGACCATGCCCGCGCCGACGCGGAGCGCCTCGAAGTTGCTGAACCCCATGACGCGCGCCCCGAAACCTGAGCCGAGCACCTTCGTGAGGACGGCGATGACGATGATGGCCAGGGCGACCCACACGAGCGGTCCGCCCAAGGCCTCGCGCAGGTTCGCACGCAGGCCGATGTCGACGAAGAAGATGGAGACGAAGAAGCCGTAGGCGAAGACCTGCGTCGCCTTCTCGAGCCGGTGCTTGAACTCCGTCTGGCCGATGAGGATGCCGACGAGGTAGGCGCCCGTGATGGCCGCCACGCCGCCCCAATACTCCGCCGCCCACGAGTAGAAGAGGACGAGGACGAGCGCGAGCGCGACCAGCGGTTGGGCGATCGGGAGCCTGTCGAACCATCGGAGCAGCGCCTTGACGACGGGGGCGAGCGCGATGCCGACCGCGAAGTAGGCGACCATCTTCAGGGCCACGAGCCAGATGGGCACGGCGCTGCCGCCGCTCGCGAAGAGCGCCACTACGACGGAGAGGATCAGGATGCCGAGCACGTCGTCTATCACCGCCGCGCCCAGGATGGTCATCCCCTCCTTCGTGCGCAGCTTCTTCAGCTCGAGGAGCGTCTGAGCGCTGATGGAGACGCTGGTCGCCGTGAGGATGGTGCCGACGAACACGGCCTCCGCCATGGGCATGCCTACGAGGAGTCCGAAACCGGTGCCCGCTGCCAACGGCAGCACGACCCCGCCCGCCGCGGAGACGAGCGCGGGCATGCCCACCTTGCGCATGGCAGGCATGTCCGTCTCCAGGCCGGCCACGAACATGAGCAGCACCACGCCCAGCTCGCCGAGGAGCTTGATGGTCTCGCCGGTCTCGGCTGCATGTGTGAGAAGGGGCATGCCGAGGAGGTCCAGCGCCGTAGGACCCAGCAGCAGGCCGAAGGCGATCTCGCCCACGACGGTCGGCTGACCGAGCAGCCCCAACGCCCAACCGGCCAGCTTCGCGCCTGCCACCACGATCGCCAGCACCAGCATCAGTTCCAGGAACGGCGTCATGGCCTCAGGCGCTCGCGGCCAGCTCCTCCAGCTCGCGCACGTGGCCTTCCACCACCGCGAACGCCTTCTCGATGGGCGCGGGCGTCGCCATGTCTACGCCCGCGGAGCGGAAGAGGTCGAGCGGTTTGAGCGCCGAGCCCGCCTTCAGGAACTCGAGGTAACGCCGCGCGGGCTCGTCGTCCCCGCGCTCGAAGCCGGCGCGCACGTCGGCCGCGAGGGCCGCGGCCGCCGCGATGCCGACGGCGTACTGGAACGTGTAGAACGGCATGTACAGGTGTCCGAACTGCGCCCACGTTATGCCCGTGCGCTCGTCGGCCTGGATGGCGGCGCCGTAACCTTCCTGATAGAGCCGCTGCATGCTGCTCACGAGCCGCTGCGCCGTCAGCCCCTCGCCTCGCTCCACGGCCTGGTGCGTCTCCAACTCGAAGCGCACGAGGGTCGGCATGATGAAGAAGTAGCGGTGGAAGTTGTGGAACGCCTCCTCGAGGACGGCGAGGCGCGCCTGGCGCTCGGTCGTGACGCTCAGGAGGTGAGCGCGCACGAGCGCCTGGTTGAAGTTGGAGGCCGTCTCCGCCACGATCATGGCGTAGTTAGCGTTGGCCAGCGGCTGGCGCTCGTCCATCAGCCGGGAGTGCATGACGTGCCCAAGCTCGTGCGCCAGGGTGCTCATGCTCTCCAGGTTGTCCTGGTAGCTCATCATGACGTAGGACTGTCCGCGGTAGAACCGCGTCGCGAACGCCCCGTCGCGCTTGCCCCTGTTCGGGTACACGTCCACCCAGCGGTCCTCGAGCAGGCCCTTGCGTAGGGGCGTCAGGTACTCCTCTCCCAGTGGGGCCATGCCGGCGAGCACGTGCTCTATCGCCCGCGAGTACGGTAGCGGCGGCGTGTTGGCCAGCGGCGCGAACACGTCCCACTCGGCGAGCCTCTCGACCCCTAGGAGCTTGCGGCGCGCCTCCCAGTAGCGGTGCCAGACGCCGACGTTCTTCTTGAACACGTCGAGCACGTTGGTGAGGACCTCGCGCGGCACCTCGCGCGGCTCGAGCTGCTCGGCCACGGTGTCCTCGTAGCCGCGCACGCGAGCCGTGAAGACGGACTGCTTGATGCGCCCGACGTAAAGGTCCGTGAGCGTGTCCTTATGGGCCAGGAACGCACGCGTGTACGAGTCGAACGCCTTCTCCCTAAGCTCCCTGTCCGGCGACGCGATCAAGGAAGGGTACGTGCTGCGCGCCACCTCGTACGTCTGACCGGCGTGCTCCACCGGCTTGAACGGCAGCTCGCCGTTCGCGAGGGAGTTGTAGGCGCGCTCGAAGGCGCTGGCGGGGTCGGCGGCGCGGCCGATCACGTCCTCGACCTCCGAGCTGCGCACGTGCGGCCGGCTCTCCTCGAGCCGCTCGAAGTAGCGCGTCAGGTCCGCGAGGCGGGGCTCTTGCGCCTGGAACCTGGCGAGGCGCTCGGCGCCGATGGCGAGGAGCTCGGGCTGCGCGAACGCGAGGTCCGTGCTGAAGCGCGCCGCGAGCGCCTGGAAGCGCCCGGCCCGTGCGCGCCCCGCCTGGTCGTTCTGGTCGACGGCTAGCGGCATGGTGGCGTAGATGCGCAGCCGCTGCAGCTTCTCGAGGGTGGGCCAGTAGGCGTCGAAGAAGTCGGCCACGGCCCCGGCGCTCCCGCCAAGCCGCCCCTGGAAGGCCGTGAGGCGGGTGAGGTCCTGGTCGGCGCCGGCGAGGTCGGCCTCGAAAGCCGCCTCGGTCGCGTACGCGGCCTGGAGGTTCCAGGTGAAGGCGGGGTCTACGTCCTTACGGTCTGGTAGGGGCTTCGCCATGCGTGAGTGTAAGACGTGACGGAACACGCCAGGCGGGGTGGGGCGCCTCAGGTGAGGAGGAGACAGCCGAGCATGACGAGGGCGAGGCTGAGCAGGCTGATGAGAGAGCGCAACGCCACGGCCGAGCGGCCGCCGCGGCGGACGCGACCTCTCAAGCCGGCGTCTTGCGGCGCGGCGCCTGCCGCCTGGCGCAGGCGCGTCATCCGGCGCGCTTGCACGACCCCGAGGGCCAACGCCACTACCAGCGCGGCGGCCGTGATGGCGCTGGCGGCGAGGAGCCCGTCCCACTTGCGGTGGCGCAGGAGCGCCCCGCCGCTGAGGAGTGCCAGGGCGAGCGCCGACCCCCCGACGGGGAGGTGCGCGCGCCCGAGCGCCCTGAAGAAGGCCACGCGGTCGAGCGGGGCCAGCGTGGCGCTCGCGGCTCTGGCCACCACGGGCATGGTCAGGAGGCCGCCGAGCCAGACGCCGGCGGAGACGACGAGGACGACGAGCCAGACGAGGTCGGCGGCGCCGGTCATCTGGCGGACGACGGTTCTGGGCGTCGGGCGGGCCGGGCGCCGGCGTTCGGAGACTGCATGTGCGAAGCGTAACCGGGGCGTGCAGCGTGTGGGCGGCGGGGTGGACGTTGAGCGCGCCTCGCTACTTCCGGGGCTAGGTCGGTTCTGGGCGGGCTTGGTGCGCTAACCTCGAATGTGTCGAGGGGCTGCACATGCCGGGCGGAACGCGTCCAAGGAACGGCGATTCTTCGACACGTCCAGCCGATATGTCGACTGCTCGTACATGTCGGATCGGTGCCTGAGCCCGAAGGTGATGAGCCGCCGCCACTCGAACTGTAGCGGCGGCCTCCTAGTCTCGCGCGTGGCGGCTGCAGGGTAGCTCGTCGCCTAGCGGCGCCCCCCTTCCCGGCCTTGCTGCTGCGGTTGGCCCGGCTGTTGGCCTTGCTGCTGGCCCCGTGGGGACGGCGCAACGTGGCGCATGTCGCCGAACCCGTTCGAGGCGCCGGGGTGGCCGATGTGGCCGCCCATTCGGCCACCGAACCCGTACGCGCCGTCGCCGGACCCGCTGCCCCCGCCGCCGAGCAGGTTGGAGCGGAAGCGCAACGCGCTCGCCGCTTCCGGGTGGTCCGCCAGGAACGCCGCCACGTCCGTGCGCAAGGCCTCCTGCTGGCGTGTCAGCTCCACCGTCTTATCGCTGACCTGCGCGGCGGCGGACTGCGTCGCCACCGCCGGCGAGTCGCCTGTCTCGAGGGCCGCGATGTACGCCTGCAGGCGCTCGACCTCGAGCGCCTGCGCGCTGGCTCGCAGCGCATCGGCCCGGTCGAGCAGCGCCTGCGCCTCGGGCCGCGCGTCGGCCGGCACCTGCGCGAGCGCGGTCAGGCGCTGGGCCTTGCCGCGCAGCTCCGCGAGGCTTGCCTGCACGCTCGTGTCGGTGGCCGACTGCGCTAGAGCCACGGCCCCGACGACCACGGCCAACGCGCCAAGCGTGACGATCAGGTAACGCTTCCTCATGTTCTCTCCCTTCGGGTGGCCGGCGCCCACGCTGGGGCTGGCCCGGCCTGGCAGCAGGCTAGGGGTGGCGTGTGCAGACTCGGAGGAGGGGAAGGGGGCGTTCGGCAACGCCACCTCCGTCGGGGCCACGGGCCGTGGGGTCCGTAGGGCACCCGCCACGGCCTTCACGGGAACTACACGGAGCCGCCCTAACGTCATGGGTATGGGCGAGACAGACAGCGCTGGCATGAAGGTACTGATCGTAGAGGACGAGCGCGGCATCTCCCAGACCCTCGAGGGCTACCTGAAGCGCGAGGGGTTGGCCACGGAGGTGGCGACCACCGGCCCCGAGGCGCTGCGGCTCTTCCGCGCCGCGGTCCCGGACCTGGTCCTGCTGGACGTGATGCTGCCCGAGCTCGACGGTTTCCACGTGCTGGAGGCCATCAGGAGCCGCAGCGTCGTGCCCGTCATCCTGCTCACGGCGCGCGGGGAGGAGGACGACCGGTTGCTCGGCCTCGGCCTCGGCGCCGACGACTACGTGGTCAAGCCGTTCTCCTTCCGCGAACTCGTGGCGCGCGTGCGCGCGGTGTTGCGGCGGAGCTACGTCCAGGACGCCGGTGAGCTGCCGCTACGCGTCGGGCGGCTGCGGGTCGACGTGGCGCGGGGCACGGCCGCCGCGGGCGTCGAGGTCCTGCCCCTGACCGCCACGGAGTTCCGCATCCTGGCCGCGCTGGCTGCCGCCCCGGGCCGGCTGTTCGACCGCGGCGAGCTCATCGAGCGGGCTTTGCCGGAGCACGACCTCCTGGAGCGCAGCCTCGACTCGCACCTCAAGAACCTGCGGCGGAAGCTCGCGAGCGTCGGCGCCGGCGACCAGCTAGTGACGGTCAGGGGCCTCGGCTTCAAGCTCGTCGCCGGGGCGGCGTGAAGCGCCTCGGCGCGAGGTTGGTGCTCGCGTTCGTCGGCGTGACGCTCGTGACGGTGCTCCTCATGAGCCTGCCGCAGCTCGCCGCCATCGCGCGCGATAACCGTGAGCTGCCCGCCTCCGAGCGCTCGCCGCTCAACGCCGAGCAGGTCGGGCGGGCCGTCCTCTTCCCGCGCCGGTGGGCACCCGGCGGGTTCGTCGCGGTGGTGACGGTGCCGCCCTGGGAGGTAGCTCAGAGACGCGGCCAGGCACAGCCTCAGGCGGGAGCGGAGGCGGTCGGCTCCGAGCCCGCCGCCCCGGGCGGCGCGGGAGCCTCGGCGGCGGTGCCGAGCGTGGCGGGCACTCCCCTGCAGGCGCCGAGCGGTGAGGCAGGGGCGGGCTCATGGGTGGCGCTCGGCGACCTGGGCGCCTACTTGCGGGGCTCGCTGGAGGCGCGCGCGGCTACCGTGATCGGCACGGCCACGCTCGCCCTCGCGCTCGCCGTCGGGCTGGGGTTGCTCCTCGCGCGCATCATCGCCAGGCCCATCCAACGGGTGGCCGTGGCCGCGAACAGCGTGGCGGCCGGCGACCTCTCGGCCAGGGTGCCCTTGGCGCCGAGCCACCACGGCAGCAAGGACGAGACCGTGCGCCTCGCCCAGTCGTTCAACGCCATGGCCGACAGCCTGCAGCGGCTCGAGCGGCAACGCCGCGACATGGTAGCGGACGTGGCCCATGAGCTGCGCACCCCGCTGACCGTGCTGCGGGGCCGCATGGAGGCGCTCGAGGACGGCGTGGCCCCCCTCACCCTCGCGGAGGTCGCCGACATGCACGCCCAGGTGCTGGTCCTGACCCGCCTCGTCGAGGACCTGCGCGTGCTGTCCCTCGCCGACTCCGGCAAGCTGACCCTGCACCCGCGGGAGCTCGACCTGGCGGACCTGGCCAGATCGGCGGCGGCCGGCTACCGGGTACGCGCCGCCGAGAAGGGCCTCAGCGTGGAGGTGACCGGCGAAGGTCGGGTCGCGGCCCTCCTGGACGGGGAGCGGATGCTGCAGGTACTCGGGAACCTGCTGGACAACGCCGTGCGCTACGCGCCTGCGGGCGGTCGGGTCGCTGTCCGGGTCGAGCGCGACGGCGGCGACGTGGTGTTGGAGGTCTCCGACACGGGCGTGGGTTTCCCGGCGGGCACGGAGGCTCGCGTGTTCGAGCGCTTCTACCGCCTGGATGAGAGCCGCGCGCGCGATGGCGGCGGGAGCGGGCTCGGACTTGCGATCGTGAAGGCCATCGTCGAGGCGCACGGCGGCAGCGTGGGCGCGGGGCGCGGGGCGGCCGGCGGGGCCGTCGTCAGGGTCGTGATGGCGGCGTGAGCGGGACCACGCCGGGGGCGATCACGACCGGGACCGCCTCGTAGGTCTAACGGCGGGTGGGCCGGCGCCGTGACAGGGTCGGCTAGGCCGTGGCCACGTCCACGTGGACGGCCACGCCCGGACACGACCTGCGAGACAGTGGTCTCGAACGCATACGAACCACGAGTCGAGGGCGGTGGTGACAGCGGTATCCTGAGTGGCCGGTCGTCCTGGCTGAATGAGCGTAGCCCTGCACCTGTGCGGCTGGAGTGAGGAGCTTCTGGCATGGCCTTGCCAACTCTCCAGTCGGCTCTCAGAGCGGTCCTCGCCGAACGGTGTCGAGCCACCCGCCCAAGGCGAGTGGTTCCCGTCGTCGCCTCGATACTGTTCTTCTGCGTCGGTCCGCTACTGCCCGGTGGGTACGCACGCGGACAGACCGCCGGCCGCCACCTGATCGTCTTCGCCGCCTCCAGCCTCACGGAGGCGTTCGAGGAGATCGCGGCCGCGTTCGAGGCGGAGCACCCTGGCACGGTCGTGGAGCTGTCCTTCGGGGGCTCGTCGACGCTAGCCATGCAGATCGTGCAGGGTGCGCCCGCAGACGTGTTCGCCAGCGCTGACGCAGCCCAGATGGCGGTCGTCACGGACGCTGGTGAGGCCGCGGGCGCGCCGGCGGTGTTCGCGGGTAACGTGCTGGTGGTGATCACGCCGACCGACTCGGCCGTCGTCTCGCTCGACGACCTGGCCGACCCCGGTGTTCGCTTGGTCCTCGCCGGTCCCGAGGTGCCCGTGGGCCGCTACGCGCGCTTGGCGCTCGCTGGGTGGGACGCCCAGTTCGGTGCCGGGTACGCCGAGCGCGTGCTGGCCAACCTCGTCTCGGAAGAGCCCAACGTCAGGCAAGTGGCCGCCAAGGTCGAGCTTGGGGAAGCGGACGCGGCCATCGTGTACGCAACTGACGCCGCCGTGCTCCGCGCCGTTCGTGCCTTGCCCCTCCCTGACGCGCCGGACACCAGGGCGGAGTACTGGGTAGCCGCCTTGCTGGGAGCTAGCGACCCGGCCTTGGCGGCTGAGTTCGTTGCGTTCGTGCTCGCGCCGCAGGGCCAGGCGGTGCTCGCGAGCCACGGCTTCACGGCACCGTGACCAAGGTGCCGGGTGCGCGGCCACGCCACCCGGCGCGGTGGGGGCGGCCACGCCCGTACCTCGCGGTCGCGGCGGCCGTGGTGCTCGGCCTGCTGTTGGTGCTGCCGACCATGGTCCTCGTCGTGCGCGCTCTCGCCCCCGGCGCGTTACCGAAGGTCTTCCAGCCGGCGGCCATCGAAGCGCTGAGGCTCAGCCTAGTGTCGACCTCCGTAAGCATGGGGATCGTACTCGTCCTCGGTGTTCCTCTGGCGCACCTCCTCGCGCGGGGGCGCTTCCGTGGCCGGGGGCTCCTCGACGCCATGATCGACTTGCCCATCGTCCTGCCGCCGGTGGTGGCAGGCGTGAGCCTGCTCCTCGTGTTCGGCCGTAAGGGGCTGCTCGGTGCTCCGCTGGACGCCATGGGTGTCCGGCTGCCGTTCACCACGGCCGCGGTCGTCATCGCGCAGGTGTTCGTGGCAGCCCCGTACTTCATCCGCACCATGAAGGCGGGGTTCGCGGCCGTGCCAGAGCAGCTGGAGGCGGTGTCCTGGACCCTCGGCAAGGATCGGCGTACGACGTTCTGGCGGGTCACCCTACCGCTGGCGCTGCCGCACCTCGTGGAGGGGACGGTGCTCGCGTGGGCGCGCGCGCTCGGCGAGTTCGGAGCGACCATCGTGTTCGCCGGCAGCCTGGCGGGCCGCACGCGCACACTGCCCTTGGCCATATACGCCGCGCTGGAGCGCGACCTCGACAGCGCTCTCGCACTCTCCGCCCTCCTGTGCGTGGCGGCGTTCATCCTCTTGTTCACCTTCCGGCTCGCGGTGCGGCGTGGGAGCCCGGCGTGACGGGAACGGCGGCGTCTGCCACGGGAGCTGGCGCGGCGGACGCCGTGCTAGCCCTTGACTTCCGACTGAGCTTGCCAGGCTTCGACCTCGCACCTAGGTTGACGGCGCAGGGGCGGCGACTCGCCCTCTTCGGCGCCTCCGGATCGGGTAAGACCCTGACGCTGGAGAGCATCGCCGGCTTGCGGCGGCCCCAGTCAGGCTTGGTTCACGCTCTTGGCGTGCGGTTCTTCGACGCTCGGGCCCGCATCGACCTGCCGCCACAGGCGCGCCGGGTCGGCTATGTGCCCCAGGACAACCACCTGTTCCCGCATATGAGCGTGGCGGCGAACGTGACCTACGGACTCAGAGACAGGCTCCCGGGGCGCGTGGACGAACTGTTGGAGCTCGTCGGGCTCGGCGACGCGGGCAAGAAGCGCCCGCCGGAG
>CAUJFI010000045.1 GCA_963170125.1 Deinococcota bacterium
ATGGCCGCCGCCGGTCGTATCGGCGTCGACCTCATCCACGGGGTGCAGCATCACCTGAGCGTCGCCGAACGCCAGCCAGTGCATGCCGTCGTACCCGTGCAGGTAGTTGAACCCCGCGCGCTCGTACCAGGCGCGCGAGGCCTCCGGGTCCCGGCAGAACAGCACGATGTGGTGTAGCCCTTTGATCATGGTCGCCTCCTGGCTGCCTTCACTCTAGCGACGGACGGTTCGTAGGCACGGAGCAGCCCTCTGCCCTCATCTGTCGCGCACCCCGTCTCGGCCATCGCCGATGCGCTCCAGGCGCCTGCCAACCCTCACTAGCGAATTGCCCACGCTCCTGGCGGCACGGTGCCATACGGCCCGCCGATCGCTCATCGAGACGTTCGAACTAGGACGGTTGTCGACTTGCCCCACGGGCTCGCCCGGCCTTGGGCACGCCGCGGCCGGCATCAGCCTCGCCGAAGTCGCCGTCTGCGAACGGGTCGCAGCCGCAGTGGTCGCTGCACGGCGTGCGTGCTCCGTCCGCGTCTGCCTAACGGCCTTGGCAGCCGTGTGGATGCGTTCGGCCTCGGCCAACATCTCCCGCTGGCGCGTGTAGGCGCTCGTCATATGTTCGAAAATCCTGCCGTTCATGTCTCTCTCCCGCTTCCCAGCCACTAGACGTGAGCTCGATGCCCGCAACGGATCCCGGCGTCGGCAGGGGCCGCTTCCGCGCTCCCGTTCCGACGCACGAAGGATAAGGAAGAACCCGGTCATAATCTGTCCGCATTTGCTCTATGCTGACGCTCATGTCCAGCACGTTGTCGAGGCGGCTCTTCGACCTGGTCGAGTCCCTGCAGGGGCAGGGCGTTCGCACCACGGAGCAACTGGCGACGGAACTGGGCGTGTCGGAGCGCACCGTGCGGCGCGACCTAGGGCGTCTGCTCGATCTGGACGTGCCTGTCGAGACCGTGCCTGGTCGCCACGGCGGCGTGCGGTTGGAAGCGGGGGCGCTACTCAGCCCCGTGCGTTTCACGGACGACGAGCTCCTCGCGCTCGTGACGGGCCTCAACGCGGCGACCATGAACACCGACGAGGCGCTGGAGCAGGCCGCCGGCCGCGCCCTCACGCGCCTCGGGACGGTGCTGTCGCCGGCCGTTAGCGCGCGCATCCGTGCCCTGCACCGGACCCTAAAACCGGCCACGTCCGACGAGTTCCGCCCTGTCGCGGCGGCTAGCGCGCACGTGATCGCGCTGGCCGAGGCCACGAGCGAGGGCAGGCGCGTCCAGATCAGTTACCGCGGCGGTCAGGGTGCCGGCGTCACGGAGCGCAAGATCGACCCGTACGGCCTCGCCAAGCTCGGCGCCTGGTACGTGGTGGCCTATTGCCACCTGCGGCAGGACCTGCGGACGTTCCGCGTCGACCGCGTGCGCTCCGTGAGACCCATGGCGGAGACGTTCACGGCCCCGGAGGGCTTCGATGCCGTGCGGCACGTGAGCGAGTCCATCGCCATGGCGCCCTTCCAGGGCGACCTCGCGTGCAGCGCGTGGCTGGACATCGACCTGCGCACGGCCAGTCGGCGGCTGGCCTTCGCGACGGTCGTCCTGCAGCCGGCCGACGGGGGAGTGCGCCTCACGGTGCGCACGAGTCGCAGCGGCCTCGACTGGGTGCTGGGCCACCTGCTCAAGCTCGACTGCGAGGTGAGGATCGAAGGCCCCGACGAGCTCAAGGACGCCGCGCGGCGGATGGGGCGGCGGTTGGCGGCGTTCGCGGGGTGAGACCTTTGCCGGCGAGGCTATCAGAGCAGTCGCCGCTGCTATTCTGTAATACAATAATCGCATGGGCTCGCGTGAGACGATCAACGGTGTTCCTGTCACGGAGGAGCGGATAGCTGCTTGGGTAGCCGAGGCCGAAGCAGGCTATGCCGTCAAGCCACTGAAGAAGCGTGGCCGTGGGCGGCCCGGTCGCGGGTCTGAACCTACGCAAGTGGTTGCTATTCGGTTGACCGTCGAGGAGATGGCAGCACTCGATGACCGAGCGGCGCGGGAAGGCAAGACCCGATCTGAGGTCATTCGCGAAGCGTTGTCGGCTGCGATGTGAAGGTTCACGAATCGGCGCTGAAGCATGGCGTCAGTCTGGAGGACGCGGTTCAGGCAGCCATGTGGCCGCTTTGGATCAAGTGGCCCGGTTACGATGACCGCCGGAGGGATACCACACGGGTCACAGCACGGACAGGCCGCTACCTGAGGCCGAGCCGGTAAGTGACCATGGGTTGGCCTCCGAGCTCGTGCGGTACCGGCACGGAGGCGGGGAGGAACCCGGCCTTCTCGTACAGGTGAACCGCCGTGTTCCCGGTTCGCACTGCTAGCTCGAGGGAGACGTACCCCGCGGCCTTCGCCGAGCCGATGGCGTCTGCGAGCAGGGCGCGTCCGATGCCAAGCCCGGCGCTCTGCGGCCGCACGGCGATGCGTTCCAGCACTGCGGTGCGTGAACCGTCATCCCGAGCGACGGTCAACGCGAACCCGGCGAGCGGCTGGCCTGAAAGCGCGAACCGAACGACGGTGCTGTCGAAGTGGTGACGCATCCGCTCGGCAAGAGCGTGGGCATCCGCGAAGCCGTCGCGATGTCGGAGCGCATCGACCCACAGGTCGATGCAGCGATCGATGTCGTCGGGGATGAGTCCGGTAGCGATCATGACCATGAGCCGAAGCGCCATTGTACGAAGGGGCGATCGCCCAGACCCACAGCGCCTAGGTCGTGACGGTCCGAATGACTACCCGAAGAAGTCCTCTGTTAGGGGATCATCGAAGTCGTCGGGGATCACGATCTTCCCTTTGAGCCGTCCGGGAACCCGGGGGAGAGGCACCTCATCCGCCCAACCAGGCACGATGGCTTCGAGTTCCGTAGTGAGGCCCGCGTCGGCCTGGACCGTCGAAAGCTCGTTGAACAGCGCGGGCCCGCTCTGCCACATCCGAGGCCGCGGCAGTGGCTTGATGACGGCGACCTCGCGCCCATTCTCGACTATCACCACCTCCTCTCCGGCCTCGACGCGCTGCAGGATGCGTCGGGTCTCGGTCCGGAGCTCGTGGGCGGTGATTCTGGTCATAGCTTGATCGCAGCATACGCGCCGTGGTGCTGTAGCCACGCGTGGATGTCGAACTCCTCACCGTGAGCGGATATGCCTCGGGAGGCCGAGGTCGCGGAAACCGAGTCTAGGTAGCATGGCCGATGACGAAATGCCGGAGGCCGGCGTGGCGCAAGCTCGGTCACTAGAGCGATCCGGCAGGGATCCTGCATACGCAAAGTGCCCCACTCCGAAACTCAATCGGGAGTCGAAGCGTTGTCCACCAGCGGATCGTACTTAGGGCTGACCAACCCAACGGCTTGGCCATTTCGGGAGTTCCGGTCGAGAACCGTGTCGCAGACGGCGTGAACCAGCCGAGAAGCAGAATCGTCACTACTCCGCCCGGAAGTTCTTCCCCAGATCGTGTGCGTTCCCGAAGTAGTGCCTGAAGACGTAGAAGAGCGGGTTCCAGCGGTCCGTGTCGATGTAGTCGGTCCCTGGGATGACCATGTCGCGATGGGCATGCACGTGTTGGACCTCCGCCTCGACGATCAGGTAGGAGGGTCCCTCGTCCGCAGAAGCGTTGCCACTGGGATAGGAGGCGAGCAGGCGAGCTTCGAGCTGCACCGTACATTCTGCGATCCGGGGGGTACGCACCGTCTCGCTCGCCGCGGTGGAGAAGCCGCCAAGAGCGAACTTGTCGGGCGAGTGCACGTACCCTGCGGCGATCTTAACGGCCGGTACGGGGTTCAGCCCCGTCGTCCTGGCGATCCGCTCGACTTTGTGCCATAGGTCGGCGGACGGGAGGTTCAACGTGCATTCCCGCTCCCGCGTGAGGTTGGTTATCCCTTGCCCGACCGCGCCGAGGCCGAGGACCATGCGATCGTCCAAGGCCCAGGCCGAGGAGATCGGCGTGATATTCGCCGTTGCATCGGGGTTGCGCGTGACGATCAGGACGACGGGAGTCCCGAAGTAGAGGACGGAAGGCTTGATGCTCAGCTGCTCAGACGACAAGGGGCTCCTCCTGCACGCACGAGCTCGTGCGCTCGCACGACGCTAGCAAGGCTCCGTCGGGTCATGTTTCGGTCGCAGCCGAAACGTTCCCTAGTGCGGGAGCGACGGGACTACTTAAGCTGAGGCCATGTCCCACTCGGCTTCTGGTGACGGTGTGGCTGGCGTCGCCGCGCTCATCGGCGAACCAGCGCGCGCCAACATCCTCTCCGCCCTGATGAGCGGACGCGCGCTTACGGCCGGCGAGCTGGCCCGCCACGCTCGCGTGACGGCGCAAACGACGAGCGGCCACCTCGCCAGACTGCTTGAAGCACGCTTGATAGTCGTAGAGCGACAGGGGAGGCACCGCTACTTCCGATTGGCCTCGCCCGAGGTCGCCCGCGCGATCGAGGCGCTGTCGGTGATCGCCGGCGCGGGACCGAACCGTACCCTTGCGATAGGCCCGAAGGACGAAGCCGTGCGAAGAGCCCGCACCTGTTACGACCACATCGCCGGGCAGCTCGGGCTGGCGCTGGCGGACTCCATGCAGGCCCGGGGGTTGCTGGTCCACGCCGATGGCGCCGGAGCCATCACGCACGAAGGACAGGCTTTCCTGACGGACTTCGGGATCGACATGACGGCGCCCGCCCGATCCCAACGACCGTTGTGCCGGATGTGTCTCGATTGGAGCGAGCGTCGACACCACATCGCCGGACGGCTCGGGGCGGCCCTCTTGAACCGGCTCTTAGAACTGCGCTGGGTCGAAAGGGTGCCGGACAGCCGCGCCCTGACGATCACGGGGATAGGCGAGCGGGGCCTTGATACGCGCTTCCGGATCGACGTCCGCAGCCCCGTGCCTCATCGTTGACCGACGAACCTTGGATGCTCTCGTGCCCGACGCTGACCCGCGACCGTACCCGTCGCCTCCCCGGCGACTGCCCCGCGAGCGACGAGGCCCTACACTCCACCATGCCCCGAGATGGCGACGAACCCCGTGCCCACCGCGGCCGCGGCGCGCAGACCAACCCCGTCAACCGCTTCACGGAACTCGTCGTCGAGCTCGATCCGGACGAGGTGGAGGACGACGACCTGCGCGTGCGCACGCGTTACCTCGACGACACCTCGCGCAGCGTCATCAGCCGCAACACGAGCCCGGACCTCGGCTTCACCGCCAGCCTCAACCCGTACCGCGGCTGCGAGCACGGCTGCTCTTATTGCTACGCGCGGCCGACGCACGAGTACCTGGGGCTCTCGGCCGGGCTCGACTTCGAGCGCGTCATCTTCGTCAAGCGCCATGCGGCGGCGCTGCTGGAAGCGGAGCTGAGCAAGCCGGCGTGGGAGCCGACCACCCTGATGCTCTCGGGGGTGACGGACCCGTACCAGCCCGTTGAGAAGCGCCTCCGCATCACCCGCGCGTGCCTCGAGGTGCTGGCGCGCTACCGCAACCCCGTCGGGGTCATCACGAAGAACGCGCTCGTCACGCGCGACGTCGACGTGCTGAAGGAGCTGGCCGGCTGGGGCGGCGTGCGCGTGACCCTCTCCATCACGACGCTCGACGAGGCGCTGCGCGCCAAGCTCGAGCCCCGCACGTCGACGATCGCCAACCGCCTGGGCGCCATCGAGAAGCTGGCTGGCGCGGGCGTGCCCGTCGGGGTCAACGTCGCGCCCATCGTGCCCGGGCTCACGGACGCGGAGGCGCCGCGCATCCTCCAGGCGGCCGCCGCGGCCGGCGCCAGCCACGCCGGTTACACGCTCCTGCGCCTCCCCGGCGCCGTCACGCTCCTCTTCGAGGAGTGGCTCGGCCAGCACGCGCCCATGGGCAAGCAGCGCGTCCTGAACCGCATCCGCGAGGTGCACGCGGGGCAGCTCGACGACCGCCAGTTCGGCCGCCGCATGCGCGGCGCCGGCCTGTACGCGGAGCAGGTCCGCTCGCTCTTCCACAAGGCGCGCGAGCGCGCCGGCATCCCGCACCGCGTCCCGCCGCTGGCGAGGTCGGAGTTCAGGGTGCCCGGGCGCGTCGTGCAGGGGTCGTTGTTCGAGGAGTGAGCGGGCGGCCCGTTCTGTCTTGGAGATCACCATCAAGCGGTCGCTAGGTCGTCTAGATGCCGACACCACCGAGGTCTTCGAGGAGGTCAGGCTGAGCGACGGCTTCGCCTGGTTGCCGATCAAACCCCAGCACGTCCTACCAGCGATGCAACTACCGAGCCACCACAGGGATCCTTTCGATCGTTTGCTCGTCTGTCAGGCAATGTACGAACGGGCGACGCTCGTGTCACGCGACCCCGCGTTGCGGCTCTACGACGTGAAGGTGTTGTGGTGATGCTCCGGCACTCGCGCGTGCGGAGCGCCCGACCCTGACCTGGAACGGCTTCCTTGGCCGTAGCGCCCGCCTCTCTCCGCCCTAGGGCTAACGCCTCAGTCCGGCACCACCACAACGCGGCGCGGACCCCGGTAGGCCCAGGCCTCCGCGATGCGCGAGAGCGGGAACACCTCGATCGGCGCCGACACCTCGACGCGCGCCACCCGCTCCATGAAGACGGGCAACTCGGCCATGATCTCGGCCAACGACGCCGAGCCCGCGCCGGAGCCGCGGACCGTGAACGCGCGGCTGCGCAGCAGGGCGGCGGGCAGCGCGGCGCTCGCGCCGGCCAGCGCGCCGATCTCGACGTGGACGGTGTGGTCGGGCTTCTCGTCGAACCCCTTCGCGGCCAGCGCGCTCCAGAGCTGCTCGGCGGCTGACCCCCAGAGGAAGTCGAGGATCAGCGACGGCGACGCCCCGTCCAGCGCGGACACGATGGCGCTCGGCCTGTCCGCGAGCCGCACCGCCTGAGCTCCGAGTGCGCGCACGTCGGCCAGCCGCGCCTCGTCCCGGCCGATGCCGACGACGCGCTCCGCTCCCAGTGCCAGGGCGTTCTGAACTGCGAGTCGGCCGGCGATGCCGGTGGCGCCGAGTACTACCACGGTGCCCATGTCCTTCCCCTCGCGAACGTGCGATCGCAGCGGCAACCACGAGCTCATGCCAGGGTTGAGCGTGCCGGCGATGACCTCCGGGTCCGCGCCGGGCGGGAGGGGGATGCCGAGGCGCGCCGCGACGCGCTCGGCGAACGTGCCCCATGGAGCGCGGACGAGCCCTAGGTAGCGCAGGACGCCGTCAGAGGCGGTTCCGACGCCGTCGATGCCAGGCACGAGAGGGTAAACGCCCTCGCTTCCGTAGTGCGCCCCGGCGGCCAGGCTCCGCACGAGCGGGTGCAGGCCCGCCGCGCGGATGCGCGACAAGCTCTCGCCCGTCACGGGTTCCGGTTCGGGGAAGTCGCCGTAGCGCGGCTCGGCTCCGGCGCGGTCGATGACGGCTGCTCGCATGACGCCTCCTTAACGACGTCAAACGCCGAAGCCATACTGCCTTAACTTTGTTAAGCTGTCAAGCTATGGCCAAGGGGCTCACGCGTCAGGTGGTAGTGGACGCCGCGCTGGCGGTGCTCGATGAGCGAGGGTTGGACGGGTTGACGGTTCGCGCGGTGGCGGAGCGGCTGGACGTCAAGGCGCCCGCCCTGTACTGGCACGTCCGCGACAAGCAGGAGCTGCTCGACGAGATGGGTACGCGCGTGTGGACCGACATCGCCCGCGCGGCCGCGCGCCGACCCGGCGACGACTGGCGCGCGGTCATGCTCCGCTACGCCCGCGCGGCGCGCGCGGGTCTGCTGGCACACCGCGACGGCGCCCGCGCCTTCAGCGGAACGTACCTGGTCGACCCCGAGGCGCTCCGCGCCAGCGAGCCGGGTCTCGCTTGGTTGGAAGGTGAGGGGTTCCCGCCCGCGGCGGCTGCGCGCTCCTTCAGCATCCTGACGAGCTTCGTGGTCGGTCACTGCATCGAGGAGCAGGCGCGGGCCCAGGCGCCGGACGACCGCTACAGCGTCGAGAAGCGCGACGCGCGCGTAGGCGCCGAGGCCAACGCGCGCGTGGCCCTCACCGGGCGGGTCCTGGCCGGGGACGCCGGTGAGCTGTTCGAGGGCCTGCTCGACATCGTGCTGGCGGGGATAGCGGGGCTCAGGACCGGCTCGGATGACCGGGCCGCTCGTGCGAGCGAAGAGGTCGGGGGTTCGCCATGACCTGGGGCAGGGACCGCGAGCAGGCCATGGCGGACCGTGACCCGGCGGTCGGTCGGGCGCTGGTCGAGGTCCAGCCCGTCGACTAGTTTCTGAGCACCTCACCGTTATGAAGCTGCCGCAGGAAAGTCTCGACGGGCATCACGCTCACACCCTCGACGAGCAACTCCTCGTTTCCCCTGTACACGACGTAGGTCCGGGCGTCGGGAACGGCGTCGCGTAACTTCAGCAGCCCTGCGGTGTAATCGTTCCGGAACTTCTTGCTCGACTTCACTTCGATGGCTACCATCTTTTGACCGTGCCACCAGACGAAGTCGACTTCCGTCCCATCGTGAGTGGCCCAGTAGCCTAACGAGCCCTTGACGTTGCGGTAGTCGAGATGGGCCCTGATCTCGTGGAGCAGCAGATGTTCGAGAAGGATGCCGTCCCAGTCTGAAGGAGGCGGCTGATCGAAGGCACCGATTGCGGCGTTCAGGACCCCGGTGTCGAACCAGTAGAGCTTGGGCAACACGACTTCTTTCACCTTGGCTCTTGGGCGGTAGGCTGGCAGCCAATCCGCGATGAGCGTGTCGATCAGCACATCGAAGTAGCCACGTGTAGTGTCACGAGCTACGCCTGCATCGCGGGCAAGGCCGGAGATATTGGTTCTCTGCCCGGCAGCGATCGCCGCGACCTCCAGGAAGCGACTGTATGAGCCGAGGTCGCGTACAAGGCCCTCGGCCTTGATCTCCTCGGCCAGGTACGTTGTGGCGTAGGAGCGGAGGAAGTCCTCACGAGCATCGTCATCCGAGGCTGTGACGCTCAGCGGTAGGGATCCGTAGCGCATCAGTTGGTCGACCGGGACCGAGTACCGAGTCTCGGCTGTCGTCAGGGGATACAGGTTCCGCAGCACGGCTCGGCCTGCCAGGAGGTTGGTTCCACCGCGACGTAGCTTACGGGCAGATGAACCGGTCAAGGCGAAGCGTTTGTAACCTTCCTCTTCCATCAAGTAGTGAACTTCATCGAGCAGCTTCGGTATGCGCTGAACTTCATCGATGACGACCCAGTCGCTGGTGGGGCGCGTGAGAACCTGGGCCCGAAGTAAGCCGGGTTCGTGCTCGTAGCGGACGATGTTCTCCTGCGTGAGCAGGTTCACGGTCAGCGCGCCGGGGAAGTTCGTGCGTATCCAAGTGCTCTTTCCGGTGCCGCGCGGCCCGAACAGGAAGAAGGCGTTGGTGGGCGGCTTAAGGGTCCTTGTGAACATCGCCACCAAATTTACCGCAAAATCGGTGGCGAGGTATACAGGAGCCTCGGGGCCGTGCAGGTACCCGTGCCCACGGCGCACGATCGGCGCAAGCCCGACGCCCCGGAAGTCAGAACACCACGATGAGCGCCAGGGCCAGTAGCGCGTATATGCCCACGCTGGCCCAGAACCACCTGGGGTGGTCGTCTCGCCGAAAGGTGCGTGCCCCGGGCCCCCACGAGACGACGACGCTGCCCCGCATCACGCACGTGACCACGTACAGCGAGAGGAGCGCCCCTAGCAGCACGAAGAACGGCTTCACGGTCGGATGGTAGAACCTCGCACGGCCGGCCGGTAGTGGCTGATCGCGCACCGGCGTTGACCGTGAGGACGTGGACGATGGCGTATGTGTCGGGGAGCTAGGTTTGACGCCCTCGGAACTACTCGTGTATGGGCGGCGATGAACGATCCCCTAGCGCACGATCATCTATGCGGCGGAGTTCCTGCTATCGCGAGCGCGTGCAGGTCGAGCACCTTGGTGCTTGGATCCGGCAGTAGCGCCCGCTCGCCCGGCATGGCCTTGGTCACGTCAACCCCCGTAACGCCTGACCCTACCCTTTGACCTGAGTCAAAGCCTACTAATTCAGTCAGGATTACGCTGCCTCTAGCCATGCCGAGCTCGAGCGCGCACCCGAACCCCTCCATAGCGGCGTTCTCGAGCCCACCGGGGCCGGGCTCGGCCCTCGTCTTCCGCCGCCTCTCCCTCGTGCGGCGCGGCCTGCTGTTGCTGCACGAGCTCGACGCCACCGTGCCCCGTGGGCAGGTCCTCGCCGTGATGGGCCGCTCTGGCGCGGGGAAGACGACGCTCATGCGGACCGTCGCCGGCCTCGTCGGGCCGACGTCCGGCGGTCTGGAACGGCCGAGCGGCCGCGTGCCGGTCGTGTTCCAGGAGCCGCGGCTGCTGCCGTGGCGCACCGCGCGGGAAAACGTCGAGCTCGTGCTCGCCAAGGCCGACCGGGGGAGGGCCGCCGAGTGGCTCGCCCGCGTAGGCCTGGCGGACGCCACCGAGGCGTACCCGCTCACTCTGTCGGGCGGCATGCGGCAGCGCGTCTCGATCGCGCGGGCGCTCGCCTGCCAGGAGCCACTGCTCCTCGTCGACGAGCCGTTCTCCCACCTGGACGTGGTCACGGCCCGGCAGCTCAGGGCCGCGCTGCTGCGGCAGCTCCGCGCCACCGACGGCGCGACCACCACCGTGTGGGTCACCCACGACCCGGCCGAGGCCGCCGAGGTGGCCGAGCGCACCCTGGTCATGGCCGGCCCTCCGACGGGGGCATGGCGGTTCGTCGACCATTCGCACCACGCCGACGAGGCGAGCCTCGCCGCCTACCTGGCGGAGGAGCTCGACCGCGGCGGCACTGGCCCGGAGGGCGACGCTGACCGCGGCTCCACCCATCGAGGCGGGGTCACCCACCGCGTTGCCGGCACCGACCCAAGGCAAGGTACTTCCAAGGAGGAAGCGTGAGAAACGATTTGTTAACTTCAGCAGCTCGCCCGCGCTGTTCGCGCTTGCCGTGTGACGCGCGAGCACCGCTCGCCAGCGTAGTGCGCCGTGCGATCGCGCCGCGCGCCGCCCGCGCGTTGCGCGCCGCCCTCGCCGTCGCCGTGGTGCTCACGGCCGCCGCCGCCCTGGCGCAGGCCCCGCTCGACGTCCTGCGCGTGTGGCACCCGAACACGCTGGCGTTCGCGGCGCCGTTCAAGCTCATCGGCGGGTCCGGGGTGCTGGCCGACTATGCGAAGTCCATCGAGATCAGCGAGTGGACGACGCCGGACATCCTGCGCAGCGTCCTCGTCAACCGCGGCTCCGAGGTCACCGCCGTCCCGACGTACGTGGGCGCCAACCTCGCCAACCGTGGGGTCGACGTGAAGATGGCCGCCGTGCTCGTCTGGGGCCTTCTATGGATGATCGGCCCTGACGGCGCCGCGCCCGAGTGGGAGAGCCTGCGCGGCCAGACCGTGCTGGTCCCGTTCGCCAACGACATGCCCGACCTGGTGTTCCAGAGCCTGGCCGTGGCCAACGGCCTGACGCCCGGCGAGGACTTCACCGTCCAGTACTTCGCCACCCCGCAGGACGTGGTCGCCCAGCTCGTCAGCGGTCGGGGGCAGTGGGCGGTCCTGCCCGAGCATGTCGCCACCGTGGCCCTGGCCAACGCCAACAAGAACGGCCAGGCGCTCGGCCGCTTCCTGAACCTCCAGGACGAGTGGGCGGTGATCACGGGCCGCTCGCGCATCCCGCAGGCCGGCATCGTGGTGCCGACCCGGTTGGCCGAGGAGCGTCCGGACGTGCTCGGCGGCGTCCTGACCGCGCTCGAGCAGGCCGTGGCCGAGGTCAACGCGGCCGATGCCGACACCATCGCCACCCTCGCCGCGGCCTTCGACCTCCCCGAGCCCGTGCTGCGCGACGTGATCCCGCGCCTCAACCTCCAGGTGGTACCGGCCGCCGAGGCAAGGGCGGAGCTGGAGGCGTTCTACGGCGAGCTCGCCGTCCTGTCGCCCGACATCATCGGCGGCGGCCTGCCCGACGCCTCCTTCTACCTGGCCGACCCGCGTGAGTGAGCGCCACAGCGCGTAAGGGCCGGCAAGCCGAGTGCGCGTGAACGGCGTTCGACAACCGCTCCGGGCGCGCTCGCAACGCACGCGTTCGCGTGCCGGACGTTCGCTCGCGGCAGGTTCGCCGCCAGCGCGCCGCACCCTGGTGGGCGGCGCGCTGGGCCTGGCGACGCTCGTGACGGCGTGGGCGCTCCTGGCGGCCAGGCAGCCGGAGATCATCCTCCCGTCGCCCCTAGAGACGTGGGCGGCCCTCCTGACCCTCACCCGGAACGGGACGCTGTTCGACGCGCTCGGCCTCACCCTCTACCGCGCCGCTACCGGCGTCCTGATTGGCTTGGCTGTCGGGGTGGTCTGGGGCGCCGTCAACGGGCTCTCGGCGTGGGCCAGCGCCGTGTCGCGCCCCGTCGTGTCGGCGCTGATGGCCGTGCCGCCCGTCGTGCTCGTGTCACTCGGACTGATCTGGCTGGGCCCCGGCGCCGGGGTGACGCGGCTGGTGATCGTGCTCGTCGCCCTGCCCCTCATCGTGGTGACGGTCGAGGAGGCCGTGCGCGACCTCGACCGCAACCTCTTCGAGATGGCCGCGGCCTTCCGCCTGCCGCGCTTCGCCGTGCTGCGCCACGTCGTCGCCCCCGGCGTCGCGTCGCCGGTCCTGGCGGCCACCACCGTCACGTTCGGTCAGTCGCTGCGCGTGGCGATCATGGCCGAGCTGCTGTCGGCGGCGTCGGGCGTCGGCGCCCTGGTGGCCCGCGCGCAGTCGAACCTCGACACGGCCAAGATCTTCGCGTGGACCATCGCCGTCGTTGTCGTGGTGATCCTGCTCGAGACTCTCGTGCTCAACCCCGTCAACGCGCGGCTGCTGCGCTGGCGGGGGGCGCCGGACAGCGGGTAGGGGAGCGGTTGTCGAGGCGGTCGTCCGGCTCATGCCCGACCACACCACCATGTGTCTCATAGACGTTACTGGGAGCCGTTGAGACGCCGAGCTCGCGTGTTCGTAGGGTTCACGTCGCTACCAGCATGGGGTTCGCCGGCCCACGGTGGCGTAACCTCATAGTCAACCAAGCTGGGCGAGGCCCAGACACTGGAAGCGAGGAACCCCAGGTGCGCTACCCGACCAGCCCGGCCGGCCGCTTCGGCGGCGTCCACACGATCATGCCCACCCCGTTCACGCACGGCGGGGAGCTCGACCTCCCCAGCCTCGAGCGCCTGACCGACTTCCTCATCGGCCTTGGCGTGGACGGGCTCGTGGTCCTCGGCGTGCTCGGCGAGGCGCCCAAGCTCACGGAGGAGGAGCGCGACGCCGTCCTGCGCACGACCGTCGCGGCCGCCGCCGGGCGCGTGCCCGTCTATGCGGGCGCGGGCGGGGCCGGCACGGACATGGCCATCGACCGGGGCCGCCGGATGCTCGCCCTCGGCGCTTCGGGCCTGCTCGTGGCGCCGCCGCCCGTGCAGAACGACGCCGTCATCCGCACGTACTACCAGCGCCACGACGAGGCGTTCAGCGCGCCGGTCATCATCCACGATTACCCGTCGGCCACGGGCATAAGCCTCGGCGCCGAGCTCGTGGCCGAGCTGCACGAGAAGTTGCCGAGCGTGGTCGTCATCAAGCTCGAGGAGACGCCCAGCCTGCCGAAGGTGAGCAAGCTGCGTGCGCTCGGCTCGAACATCGGCATCGTGGGCGGCCTCGGAGGCGGCTTCCTCCTGGAGGAGCTCATGCGCGGCGCGGACGGCATCATGACCGGCTTCTCGTACCCCGAGGTCCTCTTCGAGGTCGTCTCCGCCTGGCACGCCGGCGACGCGCAGCGCGCGAAGGACGCCTTCTACGCGGCCTGCCCGCTCATCCGCTACGAGTTCCAGCCCGGCATCGGGCTCGCCATCCGCAAGGAGATCTACCGCCGACGCGGCGCCATCGCCTCGGCGTTCGTCCGGCACCCGGGGGCGCAGGTCGACGCCGCCATCGGCGCGGAGTTGGACAGCGTCGTCGCGGCGTGCGGGTTGGACGGTGGAGCGCTTTAAGCCGCGCGGGAGGCCTCATGGTTGGTCGGGGGAGAGGCGCTGGACGAGGCGTTCGTCGAGGGTCACGCGTTCTCGGGCCGTGATGCGGGTGCGTTCTGCCGCGGGGTGTAGCGGGTTGAGGATGACGTTGTTCTCGAAGGGCATCACGAGGCTGGGGACGATGAGGGCGAGGGTCCGCTTCTCCGCGAGCCAGCCGGTGCCGTAGTCGCGGGTGCGTGCCTCGGGGTCGCCGGCGGGGGCGTCGCGGAGGAGCTGCACGAGTTGGGCGTGCGTGACGTGTTCTGCGTCATCCTCGATCTCGAGTCGGAGAAGCGTCTGTTCTTCGAAGCGCCTGGGGTCGATGTGGACCAGTACCTCGAGCAGGGCGAGGCTGGGGCTGACGGCCGTGTAGAGGACGGGTTGGCCTCTGTGGTGCCAGCGCGCATGCCCATGGAGGCCGCCTAGGCGAGCACGGCGGTAGTAGGTCTTCTCGTCGATGCCGAGATAGTCGGCCATGCCCTTGGCGTCCAGGCCGAGGCGCCTGCGGAGCTTCTCCGCGGTGGCGTAGCTGCTCAGTTCGTCGCCGCGCGCGGTGCTGGACATACGCCCGCTCCGGTACGTTAGGGTCGAGGAGCGATGGACGAGACCCAAACGGCCACCCCCCTGACCAACCTCTTCGGCGCCGCGGCGCAGGAGTGGGCCGAGGCGCACGCGTTCCTCGCCTTCCTGCTCGCCGTCGTCGCGCTGGCCCTGATCGCTTACCTGGGTTTCTTCGTCATCCGGCGGGTGCTCGACGCGCTGGTGCGCAGCTCGCCCGGCCTGCGCAAGTCCGGCTGGAGCGAGCCTCTGCAAGCGCGGCGCGTCGGCGCGCGGCTGGCTTTCCTCGTCGCCCTCGCGGTGATCGGCGCGTGGCTCCCTTACGTGCCGGCCATGCCGGAGTGGCTGGCCGCGTTATTGCAGAGGGTGTTGGCGGTCGTGGTGGTGATAGCGGCGGCGAGGGCGCTCACGGCGTTCCTGAGCGCGATCGGCGACCGCCACGCCGCCCGGCAGCAGCCGGGCCAACGGCCCATCAAGGGCTACCTGCAGGTCCTCGCACTCGTCGCTTACCTGCTGGCCGGCGTCGTCGCGGTCGGGCTCGTGCTGGACCGCGACCCGCTCGTCCTCCTGACCGGCATCGGCGCCGCCTCCGCGGTCCTGCTGCTCATCTTCCAGAACACGATCCTGAGCTTCGTCGCAGGCATCCAGCTCACGACGGACGACCTCATCCGGGTGGGCGACTGGATCGAGATGCCGGAGATGAACGCCGACGGGGACGTCAAAGACATCGCGCTCAACACCGTCACGGTGCAGAACTGGGACAAGACGCTGACCATCATCCCAGCGCACAACTTCCTCGGCAAGTCGTTCAAGAACTGGCGGGGCATGCAGGCGTCCGGCGGCAGGCGCATCAAGCGCAGCCTCGACCTGGACGTGTCCACAGTCCGCTTCCTGACGGACGACGAGCTGGAGCACCTCGGCAGGTTCGCGCTCCTGAGGCCTTACCTTGAGGAGAAGCGGGCCGAGATCGCCGAATGGACCGCCCGGCATCCGGCGGCGCGCGAGGACGTGCTCAACTCGCGCCGTCTGACGAACGCCGGCACGTTCCGGGCCTACGTGACGCGTTACCTGCGCGCGCACCCGCAGATCGCGCAGGACATGACGTTCCTAGTGAGGCAGCTCCAGCCCGGGCCCACGGGGCTGCCGCTCGAGGTCTACGTCTTCGTCAACGACGTACGGTGGGTCGTGTACGAGAGCGTGCAGTCCGACATCTTCGAGCACCTCATCGCGATCCTGCCCGAGTTCGGGCTCAGGTTGTTCCAGGAGCCTAGTGGGAGTGACATGCGGGGGTTGGCGGCGGGTGGGGAGGCCTGACCGCTGGAGCTGATCCAGTCGCATGCGGTCATTGCGGACGACCTTCAGGCTGGTTGCCCGCGGGTGGAGAGGGTTGATGAGCACGTTGCGTTCCAAGGGCATGACGAAACTCGGGATGGCGAGAGCGAGGCTGCGTTTGCCCTTGAGCCAAGCCGTTCCGAAGGCGCGGCCGACGTAACCGGTGGACGCGGACGCCAGGAAGACGCTAGCGTTCATGAACGCAGCCTTGGGCGACAAGCTCCAGCGGGTGTATGGGGTAGTGACCAGGCACGGGCTCTCGACGGACTGGTTCGTGGTGCGCGCCGGGGTCGTGGAGGACGACAAGCTCGGGGCGTGGTCCGAGTGGGCTGCAGAGCTACTGCGGCTGAGCGACGTGCTTCGCTCCAGGGGCGAGGTGGCCGACGCGGACCTAGTGGGCGCTACCGCCAATGAGTTGAAAGAGCAGACCGCCCGGAGCTGGCGTGGATACGCGCTGGCGGCGGCTTACTACGAGAAGAGGACCGCAGCCGCGCACTACGCTCGCCGGAGCCTGGCCGCGATGGATTGGAGCCCGGCCTGCAGAACTCGGAGCCTCACAGACCGCCTGCAGATCGCGCAGCTGCTGGCCGACGGGCTGATCGACGCCTGGCTTGGTGAGCCGAGGGCCGAACGAGTGCGTAAGCTCCTGTCCTGGCAATGGAGCGTCGAGCCTTCGCCGGCAGATCTTCAAGCGCTGGGTCGGCGCCGCCTGCTAGACATGGGCGCTGTCGAGAACCACGCCACCAGGCGCCTGTACGCCGGTTACTTCGTAGATATGCTCGTTTACGTCGCGGAGTGCATCCCGTTGGATTCGACCGCCGCCGACAGCGAGGTGTTACCGGCCGACAGCCACAGGAGAGATCGCCAGGCGACGCGCAGGGGCTACGTATCCGAACTGCTGGAGGCCGGCCAGGACATCCTCGCGGAGCACCTGGAATGCGCCGTCCACGCCGCGCGCTCACAGGCCGCGGCGGCGTTCAGGAGCCAGAAGCTCCTCGTCAGGCCAGCGTTGCACAAGGCCGCATGGGCGCTCACGTTGCTCGAGCGGTTCGAGAAGGGGGAGACCGGCGTATATGTGACCGACGAGGAGGCTATGGCGCTGCTCGTCGGGGTGCGGCGCGACGAGCTGGACGAACTCGTCGGGAGGCTGCGGGCGTTGGAGTAGGTGGTCGGAGTGGTGGCGCTAGGCACGCTCATAATCATGATGGAGTAACTGCTTTGACTCGTCAGCAGTTGCCTCACCCAGCTGTTACGATGAACGAGCGCGGATCGGAGCAGAGGAACTGCCCGCGGGCGACGTAATCATGAAGAAGCTCATCAAGGTTGTAGGGGCAGTTTTTGTCAAGGACGGCCGGATCCTCGCCGCGCGACGCAGCGATACTATGTCGTTGCCTGGCCTGTGGGAGTTCCCTGGGGGCAAGATCGAGCCAGGGGAGACTGCCAAGGCGGCCCTCCTTCGAGAAATCTCCGAAGAGTTTGAGGGTGTCAGATTGTTTGTGTATAGGGTGGGTCGGAAAGGATCGTCCTCTTGTCGTTTTCCAAGTCACCTTTCGAGATTGATGGCCAGCCGGTTTCCGAACTGGTGTCCGAGCTTGAGGCTACCCGCACTACTGGTGTTG
>CAUJFI010000046.1 GCA_963170125.1 Deinococcota bacterium
ACTGCACCTCAACCGACGAATCAACCGAAGCCGCCGTAAACGTAATCGCCGCCGTCAACGTCGTCTTCCCATGATCCACATGCCCAATCGTCCCCACATTCACATGCGGCTTCGTACGCTCAAACACACCCTTAGCCATGATCAATGCTCCTTAAAGTAGGTACCTAGTATTACTTCTTGAGTAGCTCGTCTTGAACACCGCGAGGCGTGGCCTCGTAATGATCGAAGAACATCGAGAACGTGGCGCGGCCCTGGGTCAGGCTGCGCAGGTCGGTGGCGTAGCCGAACATCTCGGCGAGCGGCACATTCGCGGTGACGACCTGCGCGTTGCCGCGCGGGATCATGCCTTGGATCTGTCCGCGGCGGGAGTTCAGGCTGCCGATGACGTCGCCCATGTACTGGTCGGGGGTCGTCGCCTCGACGCGCATGATGGGCTCCAGCACCTGGGCGCCGCCCTTGGCCATCGCCTCGCGCACCGCCATGGAGGCGGCGATCTTGAAGGACATCTCGGACGAGTCGACCTCGTGGTACGAGCCGTCGTAGAGCGCGACCTTCATGTCGACGATCGGGAATCCGAGGAGCGGGCCGCTCTGCATGGCCTCCTCCACACCCTTCTGGACGGCCGGGATGAAGTCCTTCGGCACGGTTCCGCCGACGACGGCGTTCTCGAAGACGTTGCCGGTGCCGCGCGGGTTGGGCTCGGCCTTGATCTTGACGTGGCCGTACTGCCCGCGACCGCCGGACTGGCGCACGAACTTGCCCTCGACGTCGACCGCCCGGGAGATCGTCTCACGGTAGGCGACCTGCGGGGCGCCGACGTTCGCGTTCACGTTGAACTCGCGCTTGAGGCGGTCGACGATGATCTCGAGGTGCAGCTCACCCATGCCGGAGATCTTGGTCTGGCCGGTCTCAGGGTCGGACTCGACCCGGAAGGTCGGGTCTTCTTCCGTCAGCTTGATGAGGCCGTTGGACAGCTTGTCCTGGTCGGCCTTGGAGGCCGGCTCGATGGCCACCGTGATGACAGGCTCCGGGACCTCGATCGACTCCAGGAGGATGGGGTGGTCGGGGTCGGTGAGGCTGTCGCCCGTGCCCGTGTCCTTGAGGCCGACGACGGCGCCGAGCGAGCCGGCGTCGATCGACTCGACTTCCTCGCGCGAGTTCGCGTGCATCTTGAGGAGCCGGCCGATGCGCTCGCGGCGGCCCTTCGTCACGTTGTAGATGTACGTGCCGGCCTTGAGCGAACCTGAGTAGACGCGAACGAACACGAGGCGACCCACGTACGGGTCCGTGGCGATCTTGAAGGCCAGCGCGGCCGTAGGCGCGTCGCCGTCGGCCTCGCGGGAGTCCGGCTCGTCCGTGTCGGGGTTGATGCCCGGGACGGGCGGGATGTCGAGCGGCGACGGCAGGAACGCCGCGACCGCGTCGAGCAGCCTCTGGACGCCCTTGTTCTTGAGGGCGGAGCCGCAGCACACGGGAAAGAACTGCAGGCCGATCGTGCCCTTGCGGATGGCGGCGCGCAGGAGCTCGTTCGGGACGTCCTCGCCCTCGAGGTACAGCATGGCGACATCGTCGTCGAACTCGGCGACGCGCTCGACCATGAGGTCGCGCTTCTCCTTGGCGAGCGCCTGGAGGTTCGCGGGGATCTCCTCGATCTCGATGTTCTTGCCGAGGTCGTCGTGGTAGTAGACGGCCTTCATCTCGATGAGGTCGAGCATGCCCTCGAACGTGTCCTCGGCGCCGATCGGCCACTGGAGCGGCACGGCGAGCGCCCCGAGGCGGTCGGCCATCGAGGAGAGCACGAGCTCGAAGGAGGCGCCAGTCTTGTCCATCTTGTTGGCGAAGGCGATGCGCGGCACGTGGTACTTGTCGGCTTGCCGCCACACCGTCTCGGACTGGGGCTCGACGCCCTGGCTGGCGTCGAACACCGCCACGGCTCCGTCGAGCACGCGCATGCTGCGCTCGACTTCCATGGTGAAGTCCACGTGGCCCGGCGTGTCGATGACGTTGATGCGCGTGTCGCCCCAGAAGGCCTGGGTCACCGCCGAGGTGATGGTGATGCCGCGCTCGCGCTCTTGCGCCATCCAGTCCATCTGGGAGGCGCCCTCGTGGGTCTCGCCCACCTTGTGGATGCGACCGGTGAAGAAGAGTATCCGCTCGGTGAGCGTGGTCTTGCCGGCGTCGATGTGCGCGGCGATACCGATGTTGCGCGTCTTGCGTAGGTCAGTGGTCGTCGTAGTCATAAATCAGTCGATGGCTTTGGAGGCCCTTGCCCGGGTCACCAGCGGTAGTGGGCGTAGGCACGGTTCGCCTCCGCCATCCGCTCGACGTCCTCCTTCTTCTTGACAGCACCGCCGCGACCGGCCGCGGCGTCCAGCAGCTCGCCGGCCACGCGCTCGACGGCCGTGCGCTCCGGGCGGGCGTCGCAAGCGGCGACGAGCCAACGGAGGCTGAGCGACTGCGAACGGCGCGGCGCGACCTCGACGGGCACCTGGTAGGTGGAACCGCCGACCCTGCGGCTACGTACCTCGATGCGCGGGCGGATGTTGTCTAGGGCCTGCCTGAAGACCTTGAGGGGCTCCTGGCCGGTGCGTTCCTGGATGAGGCGGCAAGCGCCGTAGAAGATGCGGCTAGCGGTGTTCTTCTTGCCGTCGCGCATCAGCTTGTTGACGAGGGCGGTCACGGTCGTGTCCGAGTAGACAAGATCGGGTTCCAGCGGGCGGATCTCGGCGCGTCTTCTGCGTCCCATGGCTTACTTCTTCCCTGCCTTCGGCCGCTTGGTGCCGTACTTGCTGCGGCTCTGGTTGCGCTGGACGTAACGGCCCACGCCTACGCCCTGCGCGTCGAGCGTGCCGCGCACGATGTGGTAGCGCACGCCCGGCAGGTCCTTGACGCGGCCGCCGCGGATGAGCACGACGGAGTGTTCCTGCAGGTTGTGCTTCTCGCCCGGGATGTAGGCCGTGACTTCCTGGCCGCCGGCCAACCGGACACGCGCGATCTTGCGCAGCGCCGAGTTCGGCTTCTTCGGGGTCTGGGTCTTGACGGCCGTGCAGACGCCACGGCGTTGCGGCGACCCCTTGAGTGCCGGGGTCTTGCTCTTCTTCTCGATCTTCCTGCGCCCCTTGCGGAGCAGCTGGTTTACGGTCGGCAGAACGATCACTCCCTCGTGTGGTCTCGCAGCCGTTGGGAACTCGGATGCGGCGATAAAGGCCTCGAACTCAGCTAGCCTGACGTCGTTCGCGGCCTTCGCGGCAGCACACGACAAACTCGCCCTGGACCCAACGCTGCGGGCCGAGGGCAGACAAACCTAGGCAGTATAGCGCTTGCGCTCGCTACTTGGCAAGCGCGGAGCGCGCCCGCCGCACACGTGCCAGCGCGGTCGCCCCGTCCGGCGCCAGGGCGGTCAGGTGGCCCATCTTGCGACCCGGCCGGGCGGACGCCTTCCCGTAGAGGTGCAGGCGCACGCCAGGCTCGCGCAGCGCGGCGGCCCAGTCGAGCTCACCGCCGCCCCACAGGTCGCCGAGGAGGTTCGCCATCGCGGCCGGAGCGAGCGGCGCGGCGCTACCGAGGGGCAGGCCGCACAGGGCGCGCACCTGCTGCTCGAACTGGTCGGTCGCGCACGCCTCGATGGTCAGGTGGCCCGAGTTGTGCGGGCGGGGGGCGACCTCGTTCACGTACAAGCCGCCGTCAGCGGCCACGAAGAACTCGACGCACCCCAGGCCGACGAACTCGAGCCCGGTGAAGACCGCCTCGGTCGCCTCGACCGCCGCCGCGAGCAACGCCGGGGTCAGGAGGCCGCCGGTCGGGTCGTCGAGCCGGCCTAGGCGGGGGCCTTCCCCGGCGGCGGTCGCCTGGGGGGCCCACGGGTAGCTGGACACGTCGAGGACCTGGTCAACGTGGCTGTTGATGACGGGGAGGTACGGCACGAAGCCGCCGTCCGCCGCCCTGGCGGCCACGACGGAGAGCTCGGCGGCGAGCTCGAGCCGCCGCTCGACCACGACCGGACCGGCGGAGACGAGCGCCGCGGCCGCTTCCAAGCGTTCCGCGTCGGGCACCCGTCCGAGCGCGACCTGGCCCTTCCCGTCGTAGCCGAAGCCGGCGGTCTTGACCAGGCACCCACTGTCGAAGCGTGTGACGGCGGCCTCGAGCTCCGCGGCGCTCGTCACCGCTACGTACGGCACGACCGGCAGGCCGCACCGGGAGAGGAACTCCTTCTCGCGCGAACGGTGCTGGGTGACGTGAAGCGCGAGGTGGCCGGGACGCACGCGCGTGACCCGCTCCGCCGCCGCGATGGCGGAGGCGGCCAAGTTCTCGAACTCCAGCGTCAGCGCATCGACCCCGACGGCGAAGGCCGCGATGGCGTCGCCATCCTCGTAGCTCCCGACCACCGCACGCTCGGCGACCTGCGTCGCGGGCGAACCGGGCTGATCGGTGTAGACGCCGACCGCGTACCCCATGCGCCGGGCCGCCAGCGCGAACATGCGCCCCAACTGGCCGCCACCGAGCACGCCGAGACGGGCGCCTGGCAACAACGTCTCCATCTATTCCTCGAAGTTGGCGCCCGGCAACACGGAAGCAGCGGCGGCGCTCGTCTGGGCCGCGCGGTACGCCACGAGGCGCTGGCTCAGCTCGGGGCTCCTCAACGCGAGGATACTCGCGGCCAGCAGACCGGCGTTGACGGCCCCGGCGGCACCGATGGCGAGGGTGCCGACGGGCACCCCCTTGGGCATCTGGACTATCGACAGCAGAGAGTCGACCCCCCGCAAGGCCTCGCTCATGACCGGCACCCCCAGGACGGGCAGATGGGTGCCGGCGGCGATCATGCCGGGTAGGTGGGCGGCGCCACCGGCGCCGGCCACGATCACCTGCAGCCCCCGCGCGGCGGCGCCCCTGGCGAACTCGCTCAGACGGTCGGGCGTGCGGTGGGCGGAGACGACCTTGCAGACGTGCGGGACCTCGAGGCGCTCGAGGACCTCGGCCGCATGACGCAACGTCTCCCAGTCGCTGGTGGAGCCCATCACGATGGCGACGACGGCGGTGGGACGGGCCTCCCCCGCCGCGCCGCTCACGCGCGCCGCCCCACGCCGAACGTCGGCACCGCCAGCGCGGCCCGAGCCGGCTCGCCCGCGCCTGGCCGCGGGGCGCTCGCGCGCGCAAGGCGGTCGCGGACGGCTAGCCAGGGCGGGGTTAGGGGCACGCGTTCGACCAGGATCTCGCTCGGCGCCGTGGCGTCCAGCCGCCGCAGCGCAGCGTAGAGGCCAGCACCGAACGCCGCGGGATCGTCCGGGAGCGCCACCCAGAGGCCCGCGAATGTCTCGGGCGGGGGGCGGCGGGCCAGCACGGCCGTCCCGGCACGCTCGCCGGCACGCCGTTCGAGCTCGGCCGGACCGACGAGCCGCGTGGGCGCCGTCGGCGCGTAGTGGCTCGGCAGCCCGCCAGGCACGCGGGGAGCGGCCGCGTCCCCGTTCACCTCGACGCGCTCGCCGACGACCGCCTCGATGGCCTCGACGGCCACGCCGCCGGGGCGCAGGACGCGCACGACCGCGCTCGTGATATCGACTATCGTCGACTCGAGCCCGACCCGACAGGCGCCCCCGTCCAACACGACGAGGTCGGTGCCGGCGAACTCACCGGCCACGTGCTCGGCGGTCGTCGGGCTGATGCGCCCGAAGCGGTTGGCGGACGGGGCCGCGACGGCGCCTCCGAAAGCGTCGAGCAGGGCGAGGGCCACGGGATGCCCGGGGACGCGCAGCGCCACGGTGGGTTGGCCGCCGGTCAGCGCGTCAGGCACCCAGGACGCCTTGCGCGCCACGAGCGTGAGCGGGCCCGGCCAGAGGGCGGCCGCAAGGGCCTCGAGGCGCCGGCGGGCGCCGGGCGCGTGAACGTGGGCCACCCAGTCGCCGGCGTCCGCGCCGGAGCCGAGGTGGACTATTAGTGGGTGGTCGCGCGGCCTGCCCTTGAGCTCGAAGACCCGCGCGACCGCGCGCTCGTCACGCGCCGAGGCCGCGAGGCCGTACACGGTCTCCGTCGGCATGGCCACGAGCCGGCCGGCGGCCAGGAGCCCCGCGGTCAAGGCGACGTTCTCTGGTGTTGGCGGCAGTATCGGCACTGAGACCGAGCATACCCACTCGGCCGGGTCCGGGACCGTCTCGGGGGCGCTCGCCCGGGGGTCGTCGCGCCGTGCCCTGCTCAAGCCGGGCGCGAGCGTGGGAACAGCACTACGCGTAGGGCGTTCACGTTCGTATGCGTCGGCCCCGTGACGAGCAGGCCGCCGACCTCTTCGAGCAAGCCGTGGGAGTCGTGCACGCGCAAGGCGCGCTCGACACGCTCCGGCGTCAGTCGCGCCAACGCCTCGGGGGCCAGGAGCGCGCCGGCCGCCGTCGAGGCCCCGTCCAGCCCGTCCGTGTCTACGGCCAGGAGCCAGTAGTCGCTCCGGCCAAGCGCGGCCACGAAGGCCAACGCCCACTCTCCGTTCGGCCCGCCCCGAGCCGGGCCGGGGCCAGCGGGCGCAGCGCAGGCGACGGGCCCCCGCTCCACGCCCACCGAGGGGGCGCCGTCCTCGCCCGTCGCCGCTTCCCGGGAGCCGCGCGCCACGGTCGTCTCGCCTCCGTAGACGAACGCCACCGGTCCGTCCCACCGACCGAGCGCGAGAGCCGCGGCTACCTCCCCAGCCTGGCGAAGCGCCACGGTCGTGGAGTCGCCCGTGACGGTCGCGTCCGCCACGGCGACCGCGATCCCTTCCGCCTCCAGGCGGGCCGCCGCCGCCGCCACGGCGAGCGCGCCGGAAGCGACCAGTTCGTAGCGGGCTCCGCTCAGGCGGGGATCGCCGGGCTTGGGCGTCTCGGGGCGGTGGCCACGAAGACCGGCCCCGAGGGCTCGCCGGGCCGCCGCCGCCATGGGTGCGAACTCGTCCAGCGCGGCCAAGGCGTCGGTGAACGTGGTCGCGTCCGCGACGGTCGGTCCGGAGGCGATGGTCCCTGGGTCGTCGCCCACCACGTCCGAGACGGCGAGGGTGAGGAGGGGCGCCACGCACCCCGCGGCGAGCCGTCCGCCCTTTACCGCCGAGAGGTGCTTGCGAACGGCGTTGATGCGACCGATGTCCGCCCCGCCGCGCAGGAGCGCGGCCGTCGTCTCCGCCTTCTCCGCCAGGCTCAGGCCCTCGGGCGCGCAGAGGAGCGCGGAGCCGCCGCCGGACACGAGGAACAGTACGAGGTCGTCCACGCCCGCGTCGGCCACCAGCCTCCGGATGCCGGCCGTGGCAGCCACGCCGGCGGCATCGGGCACCGGGTGGGCGCCTTCGAGCACAGCAACGCGGCGCGTGGGAAGCGCGTGGCCGTACCGCGTCACCACCATGCCGCCGAGCGGCACGTCGGGTGCGTAAGCGTCCTCCACGGCACGCGCCATGGCCGCGGCCGCCTTGCCCGCGCCCACGACGACGATCCGACCCGTCGGCGGTGGGGGCAAGTACGGCCGAAGGGCGGTGCCCGGCTCTGACGCCCCGAGCGCCGCGGCAAGGGCCGCACGCAGCGTCGATGTTCCCGTAGCGCTCACCCCGGCTACAATAGGGCATGTTCGGGATGTTCAGGCGGCAAGATCCGCGCTTCCGCGAGGAGGCCAACGCCCTGCTTTGTCAGGTTCGCACCGATCGGCACGGCGAGGTCATCCGGGTGCGCCTCTCCAAGACGAGCGAGATGAGCCTCCAGGGCAGCAACTACTTCGTCCGCAAGTCCCTCGTGGGTCCGAAGACCCTCGACAACGCCACGCTCGAGGTGACGATGACGAGGTCGCACAAGGTGACGAACGCGACGGTCGACGGCGGCCGCCTGCTGGCGGCCAGAGACTGGGAATGACCGTGACCGGGGGGCCGACAGGCGTCACGGGGAGGGCCTCGCCGGCCCTCGTGCTCGATGTGCGCCCGGCACCCGTACTGGAACTCACTTACGCCTACTTCCGTCTCGCCGACCTCGACGGGCGTCAGACACCCTTACCCTGGCTGCGCGAGCTGCGCGACCATCCGCCACGGTGGCTGAGCGCGAGTATGGCAAGGCGCGGCGAGGAGCTCGGCTACGAGGCGCTCCTGATCGCTTGCGCTTGCGGGTATGAGGTGGACGAGACACCGGACCGGTTCCTCGCCGACTTCCCCGAGCTCCCACCCGCGGTGGTCGGGGAGTTCGCCGCCGCGTTCGTCCAGCCCGGCGGTGCTGGAGGCGACGAGTTGCTCCCAGAGCGCTCGGCCGCCATCCGCGCGGCGCTGGAGCGGCTCGCCGAGCCGACCGCTGCCCGGCACCTGGCCTCCACGCTCCGGTGGTTGTGGGAGCACCTGCGGCCCGCTTGGGAAGGGACCGGCCGCAGTGCCACCGAGGCGGCGGCCCGCGCGCTCCAAGCCGCCACCGGCACCGGCGGCGACCTCCTGGCCTCGCTCCCCGTCCATCACTTCGTACAGTTGGAGGACAGCGTCAACGCCATCCGGGCGCAGTCGGCACGCGGCCGTACGCTCGTCGTGCCGCTCTACTTCGCCTTGCGCGGCGGCTTCCGGTTCAGGGTGCGCGACCAACTCGTCATCGGCTACGGGGCGCGCACGGAGGACGTCTACGCGGAGCAGCGCGACGGGGTCGTCGCCCTGGCCAACCGCCTCAAGGCGTTCTCGGACCCGACCCGCCTCCTGCTGCTCTTCCACGTCAGCAGGCTCTCCCGTTTCCCGCTCACCGTCGGAGACCTGGCCAAGCAGCTCGGCGTGAGCCAACCGACGGCCAGCGGCCACCTCCGGCTCCTGCGTGAGCTCGGGCTCGTCACGGTCCTGAGGCGCGGCAACCGCTCGTACTACCGCCTGGAACCCGAGGCGGTGCGCCCCCTGCTCGACGAGCTGGAGCGGACCCTGCTGCCGCCGATGGCTGGTCACCAGGGTTGATCGGGCGAACGGAGCCGTCCGTGCGGGCGCTTGCGCCCTACTGCGCGCTGACGAGGTCCGGTCGGAGGCTCCGCGCTTCGCGCAGGTACACGTGACGCATCTCGTCCTGGCCCTTGGTCGTGTTCAGGAGGAGCATGACGCGGATGCAACGGGGCAGTCGGCCCGGGACGGGGATCTCCTGGAAGCAGAGCAGCGGGACCAGCGTCATGCCGATGGCCCGGGCGCCTTCCGCCGGGAACGTCGACGAGAGGTCCGGCGTGGTGGTGAAGAACACGGAGGAGATCTCCTCATAGTCGGAGATGGCGTTCTGCTCGAGCATCGCCTGCAGCAACTCGGCGGTCGCCGTGAGGATCTGCTGCGGCACGTCCGCCTCCACCGTCGTCGCTCCCCGTACGCCCCGCACACGGTTCTGCCCATCCCGTCCGTCCATGGCGGGGAGTGTACCAGGCTCGTGACCCGTGGGCGGCGGCCTTCCCTCCCATGTCTTACGGTGCGGCATGCCCCAGACCGTCACAGCGTGGTTCGAGCTCACGGCGGACCAGCGCTCGCTCGTCGGCCCGCTACGGGAGTTCCTCAAGGCGGAGGTCGCCCCGGGCGCCGTGCAGCGCGACGAGACCGGGGAGTTCCCCGCGTCGATCGTCCAGGAGCTCGGCGCCATGGGCGTCTTCGGCCTCCAGGTCCCGGAGGAGCTCGGCGGCGCCGGGCTCGACACGGCGACCTCCGCGCTCGTCATCGAGGAGATCGCCGCCGTCGATGGCTCGCTCGCGCTGACGGTCGCGTCCCACAACTCGCTGTGCGTCGGTCACCTGCTCGTGGCCGCTGACGCGGCGCAGCGTCGCGAATGGCTGCCGCCGCTCGCGACGGCCGAGCGGCTCGGCGCTTGGGCCCTCACCGAGCCTGGGGCGGGCTCCGACGCCGCGGCGCTGGCGACGAAGGCGACGCGCACCTCCGAGGGGTACGCGATCACGGGCAGCAAGCAGTTCATCACGCAGGGCACGGTCGGGGGCGTCTACGTCGTCATGGCCAGGACCGCGGAAGCAGCGCCGGGGGCAGCGCGCTCGGACGGCATAAGCGCCTTCGTGCTCCCCGGCGAGACGCCAGGCCTCATGCGCGGCAAGCCCGAGAAGAAGCTCGGGCTGCGCAGCTCCGACACGACGCCTCTGGTCTTCGATGGCGTGCGCGTCGGCGGCGGGGCGCTGCTCGGCCGGGAGGGCGCCGCCTTCGCCGACGTCGCGCGCGTGCTGTCCGGCGGCCGCATCGGCATCGGCGCCATGGGTATCGGACTCGGGCGCGCCGCACTGGAGAAGGCCGGTCGTTACGCCCTCGAGCGCCGCCAGTTCGGGCAGGCGCTCGCCAAGCACCAAGCGGTCGCGTTCAAGCTGGCCGAGATGGCCACGGAGCTGGAGGCCGCCAGGCTGCTGGTCATGAAGGCCGCCGCCTTGCGCGACGCCGGCCGTGACCACACCCTCGCGGCGGCCATGGCGAAGCTGAAGGGGAGCGTCGCCGGGGTGAACGCGTGCGACGCCGCCATCCAGGTCTTAGGTGGCTACGGCTACCTGCGCGACTACGAGGTCGAGCGCTACTGGCGCGACGCCCGGCTCACCCGCATCGGCGAGGGCACGGACGAGATCCAACACCTGATCATCGCACGGGAGTACCTGCGGCAGCTCGAGTAGCGCCGCCGACAGCGGCCCCCGCCGCGTTCAGGTCGCGTGCGGCGCCAAGCGGTCGGCATCCTTGGCCGGGCGGCCCGCACCGCTAGCCGCCGAGGCGGCGACGGGGGCGTCCGCCACGCCCTCCGGCAGGGCGGCCAACGCCGCCCGGAGGACCTCCACTCCGGCGCCACGCCGGTGCGAACGCTCCGAGATGATCCGCCGCCACGCCCTCCCGCCGGGCTGAGAGCGGAAGAGCGCCAGCATGTGGCGCGCCAGGGCTCCGAGGGGCGCGCCGGCTTGCAGTCGCTCCTCGACGTACGGGTAGGCGGCCTCCACCACCGCCCTGCGCGTGAGCGGGGTCGCGTCGCCCGCCGCGCGCTCGCCGTCAACCGCCGGCCGGTCCCCACGCAGCGCCAGGAGCAGCTCGTCCGCGCCGGCGAGCACGAACGGGTCCTCGTAGACCGCGCGGCCGAGCATCACGCCGTCGACGCGCGCCAGGTGGGCCACCGCGGCCTCGAGGTCGGGGACCCCGCCGTTCAGCTCGATCAGCAGCTCCGGCCGCTCGGCCTTGAGGCGGTACACGACGTCGTAACGCAGGGGTGGGACCGTCCGGTTCTCCTTAGGGCTCAAGCCCTTGAGCCAAGCCTTCCTGGCATGCACGACGAAGCGGTCGGCGCCCGCCGCCGCCACGGTGTCGACGAACTCGAGGAGCTCCTGGAAGGAGTCGCGATCGTCGACCCCGATGCGGTGCTTGACGGTCACCGGGACTGGGACGGCCGCTCGGAGCGCCGCGACGCCCTCGGCCACCAGCGCGGGGTCCTTCATGAGGCAGGCGCCGAAGTTGCCGCTCGTGACGCGCTCTGACGGGCAGCCGACGTTCAGGTCGATCTCGGCGTAACCGTAGGCGTGACCCAGGGCGGCGGCGCGGGCGAGGAGGTCCGGGTCGTCACCGCCCAGTTGCAGCACGACCGGGTCCTCGACGGGGCTCTTGGCGAGCAGCCTCTCGGCGTCACCGTGGACGACGGCGGCGGCCGTGAGCATCTCGCTATAGAGGAGCGTGCGCCGCGTTATCTGCCTGAGCAGGTAGCGGAAGTGCCGGTCCGTCAGGTCCAGCATGGGCGCCACGGACAGGGGCTGGGCGACCGAGCGGCTCAGGCTTCGCTCCCGGCGAGGGCCCGGTCCGCGTTCGGCGCCACCTTGCGCGGCTTGCGGAACGTGATGTTCTCCCACTCGCCCTCTTCAACGACGCGCAGCAGCGAGTTGGCGGCCCTGAAGTGCTCGACGACGGCTTGGACGAGGTCGTCCGGCGTGCTGGCGGCTGAGGTCAGGCCGATGGCCCCTACGCCGGCGAACCAGTCGGGCCTGATGTCAGCGACGGACTCGATGCGGTGGGCGTTGCCGGTCAGGTCGGCGGCCAGCTCCAGGAGACGCATGCCGTTGGAACTCGCCTCGCTGGTCACGACTAGGAAACCGCCGACATGCGGGGCGATGGCCCTCACGGCGTCCTGTCTGTTCTTCGTCGCGAAGCAGAGGTCGTCGGAAGGGGGCACGACGAGCTTAGGGAAGCGTTCCTTGAGGAGGGCGACGGTGCGCATGGTGTCGTCGACCGACAGGGTCGTCTGGGTGAGGACGACCACTCTCTCCGGGTCCGGCACGCGGACGGTGCGGGGGTCGGCCAGGGCCGGGTCGTGCTTGCGGTTGCCGAGCACGGCCACGACCGTCGTGGCATCGGGCGCCTCGCCGTACGTGCCGACGACCTCCTGGTGCTTGGTGGAGTCTCCGACCAACAGCACGTGGTACCCGAGGGCGGCGTACTTCTTGGCCTCGTTATGGACCTTGGTCACGAGCGGACAGGTGGCGTCGATCGTGGTCAGGCCGAGCTGGGCCGCGCGGAGCCGCACGACCGGACTCACCCCGTGCGCGCTGAACACGACGGTACGCCCGACTGACCGCCCGGACTCGGCGGCACGCTCCCTCACGCTCTCCAGGTCGTCCAGGCGCTCGACGAACGTCACGCCGTGCTCGTCCTCGAGCCGGTCGACGACGGTCCGGTTGTGGACGATGTCGTGGTACACGGCCACGCCGCCCTCGCCGGCGCGCTCGGCCTCGCCGGCGGCCTCCTTCACGGCCTCGATGGCCATGACGACCCCGGCGCAGAAGCCGCGCGGCTTGGCGAGGTAGAGGGTAGCGACGGGTCCAGACGCGCTCACGCTCGGCATTCTACCGGCCGCCACCGCGTAGTCGCGCCTCCCAGGAGCGCAGGCGCGCCACCGCGCCACGGCGGACGCTCGGCGCTCCGGGGGCCGCCCGCCTAACGCGCGGGGCCGGGCTGCACCGCGTGGTTCCGGCGGCGCGTGCTGCTTGACCGTGGAACGCGCCGACGTGATAGACTCCGTTTCGCTCAGGCGCGGGCGAAGATGCCGTGCCCAAGCGGTCCGTGGGCGATTAGCTCAGCTGGTTAGAGCGCGTCGCTGATAACGACGAGGTCAGTGGTTCGAGTCCACTATCGCCCACCACGCTTCCCCCCTCAAGCGCCTCCCACGGCCCTCCAAGCTTCTGACGTCACGAACTCAGTTGCCCGCGAACACGGACGCACGCGCGCCGAGCGTCAGCTCGACCCTGAACGTCGCGTTGCCGCGCTGCACCGTCAAGGTCACGACGTCACCGATGTTCTTGCCGCGCACTACCGCCAGCAGGTCCGCGAACGTCGGGGTCGGGGCGCCGTCCACCGCCACGATCACGTCCGCGACCGGAGTGACGCTGACCGTGCCGTCGGCGGCCACGACGCTCTCCTGGCTCAACGACCGCAGGCCGGCCTTGGCGGCCGGTCCGCCCGGTGCGACCTCGCTCACGATGGGTCCGGGCCGCGCGCCAAGGTAGTGCGGGCTGGTGCGCGGATCGTAATCGAGCCCCTGCGCCCACGAGAACCCGATGACGGGCACATCGCGCTTGCCGCCGGCAAGCACCCCCTCCACGAGCTCACTCGTGCGCGTCAACGGGATGGCGTAGCCTGCGAAGTCCCGGTTGATCGCGAGCCCCTGAAGGAACGGTGGGATGAAGCCCTGCGAGCTCATGGCGCTCGGGTTGAAGCTGATGTAGCTCACGACGCCGACGGCCTCGCCGCGCGCGTTGACCACCGGGCCGCCCGAGTCGCCCGGCGCGAGGGAGTTGGTGAGCTCGATCGTGTCATCGGCGAAGTCGGCGCGTCCCGCCCTCACGCCGAGCCGCGTGACGCGCCCCGACCTTGCGCCCATGAAGTCGTTGCGGCTGTTGCCGATGGCCACTACGCCCGTGCCGGGACTGGGCAGCCGCGTGGCGAGGGGGATGTAGGGGACGAGGGTGGTGACGTCCGCTTGCAGCGCCGCCAGGTCCATGTAGGCGTCGAACCCGATGACGTGAACGTCGAACTCCAACCTGTCCGTGGTGACGGCGACGAGCTTCGCGCGGCACGACCCTTCCGAGGCTGCGGAGACGACGTGGTGGGCCGTGAGGAGGACGCCGTCCTCCGTCACGAAGAAGCCGGTCCCGATCCCGAGAACGGCGCGGGGGTTCGCAATGCAGCGCGCCTCGATACGCACCGTCGCGTCGCGGGTGTTCTCGTAAGCCGTGAGGAGGGCGCCCGTGGGGGCCTCGATGGCTGGTGGGGTGCCGGCGACGTGCGCGAGGCGCGGTTCCGGCCGCAACTGGCTCCCGAGCACGGCGGTGAGTGCCAGCAGGGCGAGGAGCAGCCAGGTGAAGGTCCTGACCCGCCGCAGGCCGAGGCCCGGGCGGGGCTGAGTGGGCTGTAGGGCGAGCACGGGCTCGTTCGGGACCGCGTGCTCCGTAGGGAGCGCGTGCTTCCCGGCCGGCTCCTGCTGACCGGCGAAGCCGGCCACAGGCTCCGCGTCCGGTGCGCAAGCTTGGCTGACCGACTGCTCCTGAGCCTCGCGACCCTCGTCTGGCGGCATGCGACCATTATGCGGGCCCGAAGGCTCGCGTGCGTATCATGGCTCGCATGTCGCAGTTCCTTGATAACCGCGGCGACCCGGGATACGGCCAGGTCCTCGTGGAGATGGCCGAGCGCGCGCGCGCCTGGGACGGCCCCATCGTCGTGACCGCCCATGTGGACCCCGACGGAGACGCGCTTGGCAGTAGCCTGACGCTCGCGCGCGCGCTCCGCGCGCTCGACAAGCGCGTGACGGTGCCCATGGCACCGCCCTCGTACCTGACCTTCCTGGCCGAGGACGGCGAACTGGCCGCACCACTCGCGTCCTTCGCACCTGACACGCTCCTCTTCGTCCTCGACGCGGGCGAGCTCGGGCGCATGGCGGGCGCGCCGGCGCAAGGCGCGGCGGTCGTGTTCAACATCGACCATCACGGCACCAACTCTCGCTTCGGTGACCTGGCCGTCGTCGAGCCGGGCAAGGCGGCGACGGCGATCATCATCAAGGAGCTCGTCGACGCCCTCGGGGTGCAGTGGACGAGCGTCTTGGCCACCGCGTGCCTGGCCGGCATCCTCACCGACACGGGCAACTTCCGGTTCGGCAACACCGACCGCGAGGCGCTGACGACCGCTGGGCAGCTCATCGAGGCAGGCGTCGACTACCCCGCGCTCACGGACCGGCTGCAGTGGCGCACGCCCGGCTACTTCGCGCTCCTCGGGCGCGTGATGTCGACCGTGACCTTCGACTTCGGCGGCCAGTTCGTCCATGCGGAACTGACGAGCGAGATGCGGGGTGGCAGCGGGGAGGCGGACGACGATTCGGACGACTTCGTTGGCGTCATCAGGTACGCGGAAGGCACGAAGGTCGCCGCGCTCTTGAAGGAGCGGGGCGACGTCGTCAAGGTGAGCATCCGTACGCGCGCCGGGGCCTCGGCGCAGCGCATCTGCCTCGCGCTCGGCGGCGGCGGTCACGTGGCAGCGGCGGGTGCGACGGTGCCCGGCACGCTCGAGCAGGTGCGAGAGCGCGTCCTAAGGGCAGTCGGGGAGGAGCTCGGCAGGCTGCGCTAAGGGCTGGGCCCGCCGCGCCGGCGTGAGGACCGCGTTAGGCGGCGGCGGGGCCCGCGAGGCGCTTGGCGTCCCGCGCCAGGCGCGCGAGGCCGGTGAGGTCTGGGGCCACCGCGAACCCCTGGTCGACGAGCCACGGCAGGACCGACTCGGTCGGCAGGTTGCCCACGAGCTCGTCGGACGCGAACGGGCAGCCGCCCACCCCGGCGAGCGCGCCCTCGAACCACCTGACGCCGTTGGCCAAGGCGACCTCGACCTTGGGGACCCAGGCGCCTGGCCGTGAGTGCAAGTGTAGACCCAGTTCCTGCGGCCGGTCGACGGCGCCCAACACCGCGCCGACCGCCTCTGCGTCCGCGTCACCCAGGGTGTCAGCCAGCGCCACGCGCTTGACCCCCATGGCCCTGGCCCTCGCGACGGCGGCGGCCGTGACCTCCGGGTCCCACGGGTCCCCGTAGGGGTTGCCGAAGCCCATCGAGACGTAGACGACCACGTCGATGTCCGCCTTCTCGGCCCCGGCGAGCAGCTCCCCTACTACGTCCCAGGCGACGGCCACCGAAGTGCCGACGTTGCGGCGCTGGAACGTGTCGCTGACCGCCAGCGGGTAGCCGACGCTGGTGACCCCCACGGCCCGCGTCGCCCGCTCCAAGCCCCTGAGGTTCCCCACGATGCATAGGAGGTCGGCCGTGCCCGGCGCTTCGAGGGCGGCGAGGACCGCCTCCGTGTCCGCCATCTGCGGCACCGCCCTGGGCGAGACGAACGAACCGAGGTCCAGGTGGTCGAACCCCGCCGCCAGCAGGTCGCGAAGGTGGCCCACCTTGTCCGGAGTCGACGGCGCGACAGGCAGGCCCTGCCAGGCGTCGCGCGGGCACTCGACCCAGGTGACGCGTTCCAAGGGGCCGCCGACGCGATCGGGTTCCGTTGGCACGAGGCGAGTCTACCGGGGGGCGAGCACCACGGCATGCACCGGGACTGCGTCGCGTGGAGACCTGCCAGTGCTCGAGAGGCGGCGCGACCACCCCCGCGGCCGCGTCACTCCGCCGGCGGCGCCGCGCCGTCGTAGACCGAGCGGGCCTAGGCCGCGACCCCGACGCATGGGCCCCACGGCGCCCCGTTCCCTATACTTGGTGGCGTGCTGCGCACGCTGGAACTGCGTGACTTCGCGATAGTTGACGAGCTGGCCATCGAGCTCCACGCCGGCCTCAACGTGCTCACGGGCGAGACGGGCGCGGGCAAGTCGATCGTCGTCGACGCCCTCGAGCTCCTCGGCGGCGGTCGCCCCGACCTCGCCATGGTCCGGTCCGGCGCGCAAAGCGCGCTCGTGCAGGGCACGTTCACGAGTACCGGGTTCGAGTCGGCCAGCCGGCGCGTAGCCTTGAGCGGCCGGCATGCGGCGCGGCTGGACGGCGAGCTAGTCACCGTCACGGAGCTAAGCGAGGCCGTCGGCGGCGCCCTCCGGGTCTACGGACAGCATTCGGCCCATCAGCTCCTCGCACCCGCGACCCAGCTGCACCAACTCGACCGACTCCTGGCGCCGGAGGCGTGCGCCGATCTGAGCCGTCACAGGGAGCTCTTCGCCGAGGCGCAGGCGGTGGCTACGCGCCTCGGAGCGCTGCGTGACTCGGAGCGCGAGCGCTCCCGGCGCCTCGACGGCCTGCGCTTCGAGCTGAGAGAGATCGACGCGGCCAAGCCGCGCGCCGGCGAGGACGAGGAGCTGGAGGCCGAGCTCTCGATACTGCGTCACGCGGAGCGGATAGTCGCCGGCGGCGGCAGGGCCTTGCAGGCGCTTGGGGCCGACGAGGTCAGTGCGCTCACGCTCGCCGCGGAAGCCCTACGCGAGCTGGAGAGCGCCGGTCGCTACTCTCCCCCGCTCGGCGCCCTGGCCGAGGACCTCAGGGAGCTCGTCTCCGGCCTGGGCGCCGTGAGCGGCGAGGTAGAAGGCTTCCTCGCCGACTTCCAGGCCGATCCCAGCCGCCTCGACCTGGTGCAGGCCCGCCTCGCCGCCCTCGACGCCCTCAAGCGCAAGTACGGCCCGAGCCTTGGCGACGTCATCGATTACCGCGACTCCGCGCTGACCGAAGCGGCGGGTCTGGAAGGGGCGGACGAGGAGATCGGGTTCCTCACCGAGCGGCTGGCGAGCCTGGAGGCGGACCTGGACGCGCTCGGCGAACGCCTCACGGCGGCCAGGCGCTCGGCCGCGCGTACGCTCACTGAACAAGTGCTTCCGCTGCTGCACCAGCTCGGTCTGCCTCAGGCGCGCTTCGGCGTGGCGCTCGCCCGGGCCGCCAGGCGCACGCGTACCGGCTCCGACGACGTGGCTTTCGAGGTCGGCGCCAACCCGGGCGAACCGATTCGGGCCGTGCACGAGGTCGCTTCCGGCGGCGAGCTCTCCCGCATCATGCTCGCGCTGCACCTCGTCACCGGCTCCGACCTGCCGACCCTGGTCTTCGACGAGGTCGACGCCGGGGTGGGTGGCGAGACCGCGAACCGTGTCGGGGCGCTCCTGGCCCGTCTGGCTGCCTCGCGGCAGGTGATCGTCGTCACCCACCTGGCCCAGGTCGCGGCGTTCGCGGACGCCCACTTCAAGGTCGAGAAGCACACGGTCGACGACCGGACCGTGGCGCGCGTGGCGCTCCTGGGCGAGGAGGAGCGCACCGCGGAGCTGGCGCGCCTCCTCTCCGGGACGCTGACGGACACGTCCATGAAGCACGCGCTGGAGCTGCGGGCGATGGCGGCGGCCGGCGTGGCGAACGACGGCGGGCGCGGCCGGAGCGGACGGGTCGCATGAGCGCCCGGCGCGACGAACGTCCCCGGCCGCTGGGATATGCTTAGCGGCATGAGACCTAGTCGACCCGTCCAGGCCCGGGGTTGAGGATGGACGCTGAAGGTCATCACGAAGGGGTTCCGTGCCCGAGTTGCGGCGCGGTGGGCACGATCACCTACGTCTACAACGAGGGCTTCGAGGAGCTCGAATGCCCGGCATGCGGTTACCGGTCCGACGCCGAGGAGCTCGACCTCCTCACGCGCTACGACGGCCGGTTGCTCGAAGGACGAGAAGGGCCGGGTGGTCGGGCGCGTTACCGACTACCGGAAGACGACCCGACCACCAACGACCTGCCGCCGATCCCACGGCGAAGCCTAGAGGCCTGAACCGTGAACTCACCGACCGGCCGCCCCGCGAACGTCGTGCGGCGAGCGGTGCGGTCGGGGTCCGTCGACCATAACGAGCCCGGGGAAATCAGGGTCACGCCGCTTACGCGTGGGCGAGCGGACTCGGAAGGAGAGAACATGGACGTGAAGGTCGTGCTTAGCTCGGAGGAGATCATCCGCGGTCTCAAGCATTACCGGCGCATCGCGAAGCAGGACCTGTTGCGGGCGCCCGAGACTGACGACCCGGAAGCGTTCCGCCAGCATGCGGAGGCGCGGCGCGGCGTCTACGCGGAACTCAGCGAGCTCGCCGAGATGAAGAGCCCGGACGAGGTGGCCGAGGAAGCGCTGCGCGTCTACAAGGACCTCCCGTTCGTCACCGGTTCGGAGAGGCCGGAGCACACCGAGATCAAGGGGCGCGAGAACGCACTCGAGAACTTCTTCCTGATGATCGGACTCGAGCCGCGGGTGAGGCGCGAGGCGCGGAGCATGCGCCCGAGCCTGACGGGCACCCAGGGTGATGCCGCCGACGGGCTCGCCAGCGCCGGCCCGTCCGGCCTGGAAGTTGGCTGACCAGGGATAGCGCCGGTCGGCGGCCTGAGCACGCATGGTATGACGGAGCACGTGACGCTTGCAGAACTCGAGCGTGAGGCCGCGAAGAAGCCACCAGCGCTCTCAGACCTGTCAGACAACCTCGTGTTCGGAGAAGGCGATCCAGATGCCCAGGCGATGCTCGTCGGCGAAGCGCCAGGGGAGGACGAGGACCTGGAAGGACGGCCGTTCGTCGGCCGCGCCGGCCAACTGCTCGACAAGGTGCTCGCATCCGTCGGCATCGAGCGGGGTTCCGTCTACATCACGAACATCGTCAAGTTCCGCCCGCCTGGCAACCGCAACCCGCGGCCTGACGAGGTCGCTGCGAGCGAATGGGTGATCCTGGAGCAGATCCAGCTCATCAGGCCCCAGATCATCGTGACGCTCGGCAACGTGCCGACCCAGTACTTCCTCCGGACCACCGACGGGATAACGAAGACGCGCGGTAAGTGGCACGACTGGCATGGGCTGACGGTCTTCCCGCTCTTCCACCCCGCGTACCTGCTGCGTAACGCCAGCCGCGAGCGCGGCGCGCCCAAGTGGGTGACCTGGAACGACATGAAGGAGCTCAAGCGCGTGTTGGACACCCTGCCGCAGAAGGAGCCCGCCTTCCACCTCGACACCGCAGAGCAGGGTGGGCTGTTCTGAGCGCCTCGGACCCGGCACGGGGGCCAGACCCGCTCGACGCGGAGGCGCACGCGGCCGCCAGCGCCAGGGTCATGGGCTTGGTGCACGCGCTGCTCTCGTCGGCCGAGGCGGCGCTGGGCGACGACAGCAGCCCGCTGCGCCTGGCCGGCAGGGACGGGGTGGCCGGCCGCAAGGCGGCGCGCCGCAGCCTGGACCTGCTCGAGATGCTGCAGGTCAAGACGCTCGGCAACCTGGACGCCTCCGAGCGCGACGCGCTCTGGTCGGCGTTACGGGCCTTGCGCCACCGCCTGCAGGAGGTCGGCCGGAACGAGTTGCCCGTCCTCGACGCCACCGCGACCGGGTTGACGACGCACGACGAACCGGCGTGAGGGCCCTCGTCCAACGCGTCTCACGCGCGCGCGTCACCGTGGCTGAGCGGCCGATCGGCGCGGTCGGCGACGGGCTCCTCGTGCTGCTCGGCGTCACCCACACGGACGACGTCGCGCTGGCCAGGCGGCTGGCCGACAAGGTCAGGAAGCTGCGCGTCTTCGAGGACGAGGCGGGCAAGATGAACCTCGACCTGGCGGCCGCCGGCGGGGCGTGTCTGGTGATCAGCCAGTTCACCCTCTACGGCGACGCACGCGGCGGCAACCGCCCCGGCTACGGCGCGGCGGCGCGGCCCGAGGTCGCCGAGCCGCTCTACCTGGAGTTCGTGGCGGCACTGCGCGAGGCGGGCGTCGCCGTGGCGACCGGCGAGTTCGGCGCCATGATGGCGGTCGAACTCGTCAACTCCGGGCCGACGACCATCTGGCTCGATAGCGACGAACTCTTCCCCGGGAAGGCTTGAGGGCCGCCCGTCAGGACAGGGTTTCAGCCGGCCTTGGCTGCCGCGCCCGACGCCGCTGGGAGCGCCGTGGCGCCCTCGAACAAGTTGACCTCCTCGATGAAGCGCGTGAACAGGTAAGCCGAGTCGTGCGGCCCGGGGCTCGCCTCGGGGTGGTACTGGATGCTGAAGACGGGGTAGCGGGTGTGCGCCATGCCCTCGAGGGTGCCGTCGTTCAGGTTCACGTGCGTCGCCACGAACTGACCACCCGGGATGGAGTCGATGTCGACCACGTAATTGTGGTTCTGGCTCGTGATCTCGACGTCGCCGGTCACGAGGTTCTTGACGGGCGTGTTGGCGCCGTGGTGGCCGTAGGCCAGCTTGCGGGTTCTGCCCCCGACGGCGAGCCCGAGGAGCTGGTGGCCGAGGCAGATGCCGTAGGTCGGCAACAGCCCGAGGAGTTGCCATACGGTGTCGTGCGCGTACTTCGGTCCGCCCGGATCGCCGGGACCGTTGGAGAGGACGAGGCCGTACGGGTTCAGGGCCATGATCTGCGCCGGCGTCGTCTGGGCGGGCACGACGATGACCTCGGCGCCGGACTGCTCGAGCTTGTAGACGATGGAGTGCTTGATGCCGAAGTCGATGAGGACGACGCGCGGGTGGTCCTGGAACGTCGGCCGGGCGTACGGCAGGGGCGTCGTCACCTCCGGCGTCATGTCGCGCCCGTCGATGTCCTCGTGGTCCTTGGCCTCCTGGACGAGCCGCGCCTCGAGGGCGTCGTCCGTGTGGCCGTGATAGATGACGCCCTTGACGACCCCGCCGGAGCGCAGTCGCCTCGTCAGGGCGCGGGTGTCTATCCCCTCGATGCCGACGATGCCGTGCTGTTCCATGAACGCTTGGAGGTCCTGGTTGGCGCGGTGGTTGCTCGCGACCCGGCTGAACTCCCTGACGATGAAGCCGCGCGCGTACGGCCTGTTCGACTCCATGTCGTAGACGCTCACCCCGTAGTTGCCGATGTGGGGGTACGTCATCGTCACGATCTGACCGTGGTAGCTGGGGTCCGTGAGGATCTCCTGGTAGCCGGTCATCGAGGTGTTGAACACGATCTCGCCGACGGACTTGCCGTTGGCGCCGAAGGCGTAGCCGTAGTAGACGGTGCCGTCCTCGAGGGCGAGGAGCGCGGGGGGCTTGTTCAGGAGTGACATCGCGCGACTACCCTACCAGTCCCGGCCGGTCCTCACCGTGTGTGGCGGGACGGAGGCGCCCGCGGGCACGTCAGCGTCCGTTAGCACCGAGTAGGCGCCGACGCGCGCGCCCTCCCCCACCCGCGTGCTGCCGCGCAGCGCCACGCCCTGCTCCAGCACGACGTCTGCGGCCAACTCCACCGTGCCGTCGAGGTAGGTGGTCGCCGGGTCGAGCATGGTCACGCCGGCCTTCAGCCACGCGTCGACGTAGCGCTCCCGGAGTAGCCGCTCGGCGACGGCAAGCTGCCGCCTGTCGTTCACGCCCAGGAGCTCCCGCTCGTCCGCGAGCAGCGTGCGCACCCTCAGACCGTCGGCCAGGTAGCCCCGCGGCAAGTCCGTGATGTAGTACTCGCCCGCCGCGTTGTCGTTGCGCAGCTCGGTCGCCCGCCTGAACACGTCGTCGTCGAAAAGGTAGACGCCGGGGTTGATCTCGTGGATGGCGCGTTGTTCAGGCGTCGCGTCCTTCTCCTCGACGATCGCGTCCAGCTCGCCCTTCGCGCCGCGCACGATGCGCCCGAGCCCGGTCGGATCGTCAGTCACGCACGTCAGGAGCGCCATGCCCGGCCCACCGCCGAGAAGGGCGACGAGGGCGGCCAACGTCTCGCTCCGCAGCAGCGGACCGTCGCCGTTGAGGACGAGCACGTTGCCGCTGAAGCCTTCCAGCCCCTTGCGGCTCTCGCGCAGGGCGTGACCCGTGCCGTAACCGGTCGCGAAGTCCTGCGTCACGAACGTCACCCCGGCGCCCTCGAAGCGCTCCCGAACGGTCTCGCCCGAGAAGCCGACCACCACGACGGTTCGGCTCGGGTTCAGGGGGGCCACCGCGGCGAGGATGTGGCGCAGGAGCGGCGCGCCGGCCGCCTCGTGCAAGACCTTGTGGAGCTTGGAGCGCATCCGCTTCCCCTCGCCCGCGGCCAGCACCACCACGGCCAGCGGCGGCCGCCCGGAAGCGCGTGCGTCCGTCATCTCCCCCCGCCTTTCCGCTCGCCCGCCGGCTTCGAGGCGGTCTGCGCGCTTGCCTTGGCGGCCGCGCCCTTGCCACCCGGGCCGGCGGCGCCCCTGGCGACGGGAGCGGGCGGCGGCGTGGCGCGGAGCCTCAGCAGCATGTAGGCCGCAGCGGCGATGATGACGACGCTCGCCAGCTGGGTCATCGTGAAGAGCCCGATGCCGGCCTTATCGAGCCCGTCGGCGAGCACGACGTTCAGGGTGAGGGGGTTGTCGCGGAAGGTCTCCTCGAGCACGGAGCGGAGCACGGAGTACCAGAGGACCATCTGCCAGAACACGAAGCCGGAGGCGCGCCGCTGCCGCAGCGCCCACAAGGTGACGAGGAGGACGATCACCCCTATGACCACACCGGAGACCTGCGTGAGGTGCACGGGCCCGCGCACGATCTCGCCGGTGCACTGCCATAGCGGGATGTACGAGCCGTCGGAGCAGACGCCCGGGAAGGCGCTCCAGAGGTCGCGGCCGAACACGAGGCGACCGAAGGCCCCGAGGGTCTCGGTACCCGGCTCCGGCCACGTGAAGCCGATGGGCCAGCTCGTGAGGCGCCCGCCGGTATCGGTGCCGTTCATGAAGTTCCCGATGCGCCCACCGATGATGCCGAGCCCGGCGATCGGCGCCATCACGTCCAGGTACGCCCACATGTCGAGCTTGTGCGCGCGGCAGTACCACCAGGTGGCGAGGACGATGCCGAGGATCCCGCCGTGGATGCTGATCCCGCCCTCCCAGACCTTGATGGCGTCGATGGGACTACCGCCAGGTCCGAAGAAGGCGGACGGGCTCGTGAGCACGTAGACGAGGCGGGCGCCGACTATCCCCGCGATGACGAGCCAGACGGCCATGTCGAGCAGCTTCTCCGGGTCGAGGCCGCGGCGTTCGGCGTGGCGCAGGGCCAGGCCGGAGCCCACGAGCACGCCGAGGGCGATGAGCAGCCCGTACCACCGGATGGCGAGCGGGCCCAACTGGATGAGGATCGGATCCATGCGACTCCTAACGCCGCGGGCCGACGTGGTCCACGCGGCGACGCTTCCCTCGAGGCGCGTCAGCCCGAGAAGAACCTCGGGAACACGATCACGCCGATGACCACCATTATCACGAGCTTCGCGACCGTGCCACCCAGGGTGCCGACGAACGCCCCTA
>CAUJFI010000047.1 GCA_963170125.1 Deinococcota bacterium
GCCCCGCCGCCCCCCGCCCCCCCCCTGACCCCGCGCGGGGGCGCCCCAGCCCCCGCCCCCCCCTCGCGGCCGAAGGTTCGTTCACGGCCCGGTCAGAGTGCGTTCAGGCCGCGCGCCAACCCCCGTCAGCCGCGACGAGCGCGCCGTTGACCATCTTGGCCTCGTCGGACACGAGGAAGAGGGCCAGGTTCGCGATGTCGTCCGCCTGGAGCTGAGCGGGAATCAGGCCGTAGTAGCGCTGCGAGCGGCTCATGCCGTACTGATCGAGCTTGGTCGGGTCGATGCTCGACATGATGTTCGTAGCCACGGCGCCCACGATGATCGCGTTGCACGTGATCCCCTTGGGGCCGTACATGAACGCCGTGTTGCGGGTCAGGCCGATCACGGCGTGTTTGGACATGGTGTACGCGGCGCCGGCCGCACCGCCGCCCACACCGGCGACGCTCGCGATGTTGAGGATGCTTCCGCCGTCCTCGCCCATGGCCTTGATGGCGGCCCGGCTGGCGAACGTCGGCCCGTCGACGTTGACACCCATCACGCGCCGGTAGAGGTCGTCGTCGAGTTCCGCCACGCCCTGGTTGAGGTCCATGACACCCGCGTTGTTGACTAGCACGTCGAGCTTACCGAACGCGTCGACGGCCGCCTGGACCATCGCTTCGACCTGGGCGCGGTCCGCCACGTTCGTCTTAACGCCCTTGATGGTCCCGCCGACCGCGGTCACCTCGTCGACCACCGCCTTCAGGGCCTCCTCGTTCCAGTCGGCGCCGAGCACGCTCGCGCCCTCGGCGGCGAACCGCACCGCCATGGCCCTCCCCATGCCCGAACCAGCGCCCGTCACTACCGCGACCTTGCCTGCCAACCTCGAGCTCACGTCGCCTCCTTAGCGCATGCGGCGCTGAGTGCGGCCGCCGCGACGTTCGCAGCGGCCCGGCTCGTGCCGCGACTCCCCTGAACGTTACGCGAGCGCCCCAGGCGCGCGCCGTGGCGCTCCGCCTACGCCCGTGTCGGATTAAGCCCTACGCCGAGAGCCGGGGAGTGTCGGCCTCCCGGCCTTTGACGTATTTTTGACGCCCTTTCTCCGCCCTGACGCTACAGTGAGTGCCTGACCCCCGAACCGACCATGGAGGTGAAGGCGCCCGTGAGAACCGATCCCCAGCACCCGCAGCACGCGCTGCCCGTCGGAGCCCAGCACGGCATTACGGAGCGACGCCCGTTCGCGAGGGGCCCCGCAGCCACCTCGCCGCGGCCTTGGCACCGCGCCGCCCTCGCGCTACTGGTCGTCTTCGCCGTGGTCGGCTCGGCCTTTGCGCAGACGCCGCCCGAGCCGGACACGCTCTTCGCCCAGCTAGAGCAGGCCGCCGCCGGGGTGCCCGCGGCGGGCTTCGACGTCGCCGCCGCCCTGGCCGCGCTCGGCACGCCCGGGGAGGTGGCGCTCGAGACGATCTTCGCCTTCGTCCGGGACGACATCGGGTTCGTGCCGTACCGTGGCGCGCTCAAGGGCCCTGCGGGCGTGCTCGTCGACCGCACGGGCAACGCCCTCGACCGGGCTCTGCTCCTCAAGGCCCTATTGGCGGCCAACGGCACCCAGGCCATCGTGGCGCATGCGGTGCTCGACGCGCAGACGGCCGCCACGGCCGTCGCCGCCGAGCGGCAGGGCAAGCCCGCCGCGGCACCGACCGAGCCGGTGGCCGACGGCGCCGCGCGCCTTGCCGGTCTCTACGGCCTCGACGCCCAGGAGGTCGGTGCGCGCCTCGACGAGCTCGCGGCCTCCAAGGCGGCCCTGGACCGCAGCATCGAGGAGCGCACCGCCTACCAGAGCGCGGCGCTGAGCGCGGCCCTGGCCGCGGCCGGGGCCTCGGCCCCGACGGCGCGCAGGGACGCGGCGGCGAACGCGGTCGACCATTGGTGGCTCCAGGTGCAGCGGGACGGCGCGTGGGTCGACCTCGACCCCACGCTGCCAACGAGCGCCGTCGGCGACGTGCTGGCGCCGGCCGAGCTGCGCTTCGACCTGACGGACCTGCGCCTGCTCGCTGCCGTCGACGGCTCGTGCCGTGACCTCTCGTGCGGCGACCGCCTGCACCGCGTGCGCGTCGCCGTGATCGTCGAGACGTGGGACGGCGAGTCGCTCGAAGAGACCGAGGTAGCTTCGACCGACCTCCTGGCGGCGGAGGGGCTCGGGCGCACGGTGGCGTTCGCCGCCATCCCGAGCGACTTCCCGGAAGACCTCGACCTGTACACGACCGAGCGCCCGACCGACGCATACCGGCAGGCGCTGCTGGCGGTGAGGACGTGGCAGCCGGCCCTGTTCGTCGACGACAAGACCGTCGGCACTACTACCGTGGGCGCGGACGGCACCTTGAGCGAAGGGGGGCGTAGCGGCGGGGGCGCGGCGGGCAACGCCGGCATGCTCGGCGGGGGGATCGGCGGCATGTTCGGGGGCTTCGGCGGCGCGGCCGCCGGGGACGGGGACGAGGGCGCGGGCGCGTTCACCGCCATGTGGCTCGAGTACACGGTCACGGCGGCCGGCGCCTTCCAGAGCGTGGAGCGCAGGGAAGTGTTCGACCTCATCGGCCCCGCCGCGCGCGCCGCGGGCGTGACGGCCGTCGAGCTGACGGAGGCGCAGGAGCTGGCGCGCGCCGTCGCCCTCTCGGGCCAGACGGAGATCGTCGTGACGGGCGCCGGCCTGCCCGCCGCGGCGATCGAGCTCGCATCGGCCGCCAGGCTGCTGGACAAGCGCGCCGAGTGGACGGAGTTCTACTTCCAGGGTGGCACGTTGGGCCCGCGCGTCGTGGCCGACCGTCTTGCGGACCTGGCCGCCCTCGTCACGCCGCTCGAGCGTTTCCAGCAGTTCAGGACCGACCACCTGACGGGGAGCCCGACCGGGCCGCTCGTCGTCGCCTACCACCAGAGCCTCGAGCCCGACCTCAGCCGCAGCGCGGCGTTCGACATCGTGTCTGGCGCCGTGGCGGCCGGCCCGGGTGGCGATGACCCAGCGCTCGTCCAGGGCGTGAGGGACACGGTCACGGAGGCCGTCCTCCAGGAGCGGTACGCGGACCTCGCCGTCCCGGCCGCGGGGCAGGCGGCCGTCGCGGTCGCCTACTCCGCCGATCTGGCCGCGGGCCGCGCCTGGACGGTCGTCAGCACGGTCGCGGAGCTGGACGCCGCCGCGCCGGACCTGAGCCCCGACTTGCGCGCGCGGATCGTGGGCGACCTGAGCGCCGGCAGACTGGCCGTGGTCCCGCCGGGCGGGGCGGGCGCCGTGGGCTGGTGGCGCCTCGACCCGTCCACGGGAGCCGTGCTCGGTATCGGCGACCGCGGCTGGGGGCAGGCGTTCTCCGAGTACACGGAGGGCGTGAACATCGTCCTGCAGCTCCGCACGGTGCTCAACCAGTACGCCTCGATCGGGCGCTGCCTCGGCATCATGCTCTCGATGCCCCTACAAGGCCAGACGCAAGGGGTCAACGACGAGTTCGCCGAGTGCGTGTTCACCACGGTCTGCTCGGGCGTCAACACCGCGCTCGCCTTCGGCCCTGAAACGAACTGGACGAACATCATCATCCTGGCCACGATCGACGCCCTCTGGGGCGGCGTGCCCGAAACGGGCTACGGCGGGTTCTGCGGCGGGCTCTTCAAGAAGCTACAAGGGGCCTGAATCAGCCGCTCACACTAGCCCGCGCTCGACCGCCCACCTGACGAGCTCGGCGCGTGACCCCGCGCCGAGCTTCTCACTGGCGCGCTCGCGGTACGTGGCTACGGTCTTCTCGCTGAGGCCGAGGGTCCGGGCGATCTCGCGGTAAGTGGAGCCGGACGCGATGCCGCGCACCACCTCCGTCTCGCGCTCCGTGAGCTGAGCGGCGCGGCGCGGGTCGGGGTGAGCGAGCTCGCGGGTCAGGGCGGCCAGGAGCCTGGCGGGCACGTAGTACTCGCCGCGGTCGACGGCCAGGATGGCGTCGACGAGCTCGGTCTCCAGCGACGTCTTCGGCACGTAACCCGAGCCGCCCGCGGCGAGGAAGCTCTGGACGTACTCGGCGTCCTCGTGCATCGAGAGGGCGATGAAGCGCGCGCCGGGCGCGGCCGCCGTCAGGTCAGGGAGGGCGGCGATGCCGCTGCGACCCGGCAGCGATAGGTCCAGGAGCACGACGTCAGGCGCCAGCGCGCCGACGAGCTGCAGCGCCTGTTCGGCAGTGGCGGCCTCGCCCACGACGGCGAGCGTAGTGGCCGGCGAATCGTGCGCCTCGAGCAGCGCCCTGACCCCCGACCTGACCAGGGCGTGGTCGTCCACTAACAGGAGTCGAACCTTTCGGTGCGTCATGCCCCAAGCTAAGGCGCGCCGAGCCTGCCGTAAACGGACGTTCCTCCCCCCGGCGCGCTCTCGACGTCCAAGCTGCCGCCGAGCGCCACGAGGCGGGCGCGCATGCACGCCAAGCCGAGCCCCTTGTCAGGCGCGAGGGCAGCCACGTCGAACCCGACGCCGTCGTCCTCGACCACGATGGACCACCTGTCCGGCGTGGTGGACACGACCACGGACGCCGACCCGGCCCGCGCGTGCTGCACGACGTTGGCGAGCGCCTCCTTGGCGACGCGGTAGAGGGCGACCTCGACCTCGCTCGCCTTGCCCGACTGCCCGCGGCGCGAGCCGGGTGCCTCGGCGGCCGTTGCCAGGGTCGGCGCGGTCGTGACGAGCACGCCGACGGGCGGTGCGCCGCGCCCCTCGGCGTCACGGGCCAGAGCCCGGATGGCGGCCGCGAGCCCGAGCTCGTCGAGGGTCGGAGGGCGGCTGTCGAGCGCGATACGCCTGACCGCCTCGAGGCTCCGCACCGCCGCCGTGCGCAGGCGCTGGCGTTCGGCGGTGGCGGCGGCGCCGTCCGCCCGACCGAGCCGGTCGAGCCCCAGGATGATGGCCTTCAGCGCCTGCCCGACGTCCTCGTGGAGTTCCGACGCGATGCGCGCCCGCTCCTGATCCTGAGCGGCGAGCGTGGCCCTGAGGAGCGCGGCGTCGGCGGTGGACACTGGTCGGCCCTTCAGCCTCTCATGTGGTGACGTCGGTCGCCGCCCGCGACGGCACCCGGTCGACGGCCCCGAGCCCCTCCCCGGCGCCTTCAGGCAGCGGCCTGACCATCATCACGGGGACGTGCACGCGCTTGAGGACGGCCCCCGCGACGCTCCCCATGAGGACGCGACCGAGCCCGGAACGCCCATGGGTGGCCATCACAACGAGGTCGTAGCCCCCCTCCTCGATGAGCGAGACGATCTCGTCGGCCGGGTCGCCGAAACGCACCTCGGGCGTCACCTCGAAGCCGGCGGTGACGAGCCGCCTGGCGTCGGCGAACACCTCCTCCTCGAGGTTGGCAACGGCGCTATCGTAGACCTGGCTGTAGTAGACGGGCGGCTCGCCAGCCGCCCAGCCGTCGCGGGCCGACCAGCCTTCCAGCGTCAGGGGTCGCGGAGCCACCGAGCTGTACCCTTCCGGCACAGGAGCGACCTTGAGTAGGGTGAGCACGTGTGTTTCCGGCCGCAGGACGCGGATGGCGTACGGGATCACCTGGCGAGCGAACTCGGAGCCGTCGAGCGGGACGAGCACCCGCACCCGCTCACTCCTCACTACTGAACTCATGCGTGCCTCCCGAGCCGACCGAAGCCTCAATCGGCGGTGTCTTGTGCCCTCACGACTAGGTACGGCTTCGTCGAGCGACGCAACGCGCCCTCGGCGACCGAGCCGAACATCCAGCGGTTGAAGCCCCTGCGGCCGTGCGTGCCCATGACGACGAGATCGTGGTCCGCCTCGGCAGCGTGGACGGCCTCCACGGGGTCGTGGTGCTCCACGAGAACGGTGCTCGCCGTGACGCCGAGGGCCGTGGCCTTCGCCTTGGCCCGCTCGAGGAGCTGTCCGCCCGCCTCGCGCAAGTCCTGGTACAGCTCTGCGGCGTACGGCAGCGTCTCCGGTGTCGCGTAGCCGGCCGTGAGCGGGTTCTCGAGGATGTGGAGGAAAGTGACCTCCGCGCCAAGCTGCTTGGCGAGTTCCAGCCCTTGCGCGACGGCGAGGTCGGAACTCGCGCTACCGTCCGTCGGCATCAGGATCTTCTGGTACATGCTCAGCCTCCTTACGGGCCTTGGCCCTACCCCAGCGTAATCCGGCAGGACGTGCGCCCGCGTGGTCATGCGACCCGGCCCCGCGTAGGAGTTCGGCGGACACGGGCGTGGGCGGAGCGCCCGAGGCGGGCATCGCCGGTTCCGACCGTATGATGGGGCGAGAAACGCGATGGAGGTACGCATGCGGATCCTGCACCCGACGGACTTCTCGCAGCCTGCGCAGATGGCGCTCGCGTTGGCGCGCGACCTGCGCCGCCGCACCAACGGTACGCTGCACGTCGTGCACGTGCAGCAGCGCTTCGAGACCGATAGCGCCCGGCTGCGGCCGCAGTTGGACAGCCTCAACCTGGAGCTGAACCGGCGCGTCGAGGAGGGCCGCGGTCAGGAAGTCGAGCGCCTACGCGGCATGCTGTCGCACCTCGCCAGTCCTGACGCGTCGAGCGAGCTCGTCTGGGGCAACCCGGTCGTCGAGCTGCTCGCTATGCAGGACCGCTTCGACCTCGTGGTCATGGGCGCGCACGGCGCCAACCGCTTCGACAACGTCTTCCTCGGCGGGGTGGCCGGCCGCTTCGTGCGCCGCAGCTACCTCCCGGTGATCACGGTGCGCGAGGAGGCCGACGTCGGCAGGGTCCGGCGCGTGCTCGTCGCGACGGACTTCGGCGCGGCTTCCTGGGGCGCCTGGCGGTTCGTGCGCGACCTCGTAGGCGAGGGCGCGGAACTCATCCTGGCGCACGTCGTCGACGACGAGCGCGTCCGGGACGACGCCGCTCACATCCAGTCGGTCACGGACAAGTTGAGCGAGCTCTCCGGCGGCGAGGCTTCGCGGATCGTCGTGCGGGCCGGCAACCCCGTCACCGTGCTGCCCGAACTCGCCGCGGAGGTCGGCGCGGACCTCCTCGCCATCGGGATCAGGCAGCACCGCGCCGCCGCTGGCCTCCTGCTCGGCAGCCGCGCGGACGCCCTCATCCGGTCGAGCAAGGTCCCCGTGTTGAGCGTGCCGTTGGCGGACGAGTAGGCGCCCGCCGGAGCCCCGTCCGCGCTGGATCTGGGGTGGGGCCCCGACTCGGGCGCGGCGGTCCGGGCCACCGCCGCGACCAGCCGGGCGTCATCCGTCGCCAAGGCGCCGATGTCCTGGTCCAGTTCCCACAACACGCCTTGCAGGGCCAGCGGGGCGTTGTCGGTCAGCACCTCCTCCACCTCGCCCAGTTCCACCGTCCCCGGCCCGACATGCGGCGCGATCAGATAGGCCGTGGCATTGGCGAAGGTGAACAGCACCACCAGCGCCTCGGCCTGCAACAACTCACCGAATTCCGCCCGCTTGGCCTCGGGCACCCGGCCCTCCAGATTGGCCCGCTTCAACTCGGCCAGCCCGGATTGCGCCGCGAAGGTCTCCCCCATCGCCAGCGCG
>CAUJFI010000048.1 GCA_963170125.1 Deinococcota bacterium
TGTCGCGCACGCTGAGCGTGTACCTGCCGGCGGCTGGGGCCCGGAGCGTGCCGTAGTAGCTCCCCTCCGCCTCGCCCCCTGCGAACTGGCCAGAGGCCTCGTCGGGGACGACGGCTAGGAACGCGCTCGCCTCCGTGCCGACGACGCTCTCGGGCACCGCGGGGCCGTCGCTGTCCAGCGCGCGCAGCTCGACTCTCACCCGGGCCTTCTCGACGGGGGTGAGGAGCGTGTCCTCCAGAGTCAGGTCGACCTGCATGGGCGCGCCGGCCACGGGCGGGTCGGGCGTGACACTCAGTTTCCCGATGACGAGCGTTGCGTGGGCGTCGGCCGGCTGCCACGCGAGGAGAGTGGCGCATGCCAGCGCAGCCGCCAGGCGCGCGCCGGCGCACCCAAGCGCCCGGTCGGCGCGCGGCACCGGACGCGTCGCCGCCAGGCGTGCGTCCACACGACGCGCGGCGCGCGCCCGAGCGTCAGCGAGCATCGCTAGTCCACCGGTTCAGCAGGTACTCCCGCAGGGTGAGGCCGGACGCGTGGACGTCCGCGGCCACCGCGCGCCCGACGTAGCGGTAGTGCCAAGGCTCGTACATATAGCAGGTGACGCCCTCTTCGCCGGGCGGGTAGCTCATGACGAAGCCGTAGCGCCAGGCGTTCTCGGCGGCCCACGCCCCCTCCGGCGTGGTGGCCCAGTCGTCGAGGTCCCACGCTTCCGGCCCGGTGAGGCTGCGTAGGTCCATGGCCGTGCCGAGCTGATGCTCGGAGTGGCCGGCCCTGGCGCTCGAGCGCAACGCCTGGTCGTAACTTTCCTCTTTCACCCAGTAGGCGAAGGTCGACTCCTGGTAGGCGAAGGAGCGGTACGCGGACTGGATGGCGAGCTCCAAGCCGGCCGCGGCGGCCGCGCTCAGGAGCGCGCGGAGGTCGGCCAGGACGACGGCCCTGAGCTTCATGCCCGCCGGTGCCGCCCCTGGCGCCACGTCCGCGAGGGCCACGGCGAGCTCCACCAGGTCATCGGGCGCGTAGTCGCTCGCCAGCCTGAAGCGCGTGTCGAGGACCGTGTACGGCCACTGGTCGGTGGTCCCGAACGGGGCGGCGTCGTCGGCGTAGGCGCAGGCCGACCGCTCCTGCGAGGAGGCCCGCTGCGCGTCGACCGGTTCCGGCATGGGGTCTACCTCCGCGCTCGTCTGCTGCGCTTGCGCGCCGGTGGCGGGATCGGCCCGCCCGTCGGACGCGCCGGACGCCACCGCCGTCCAGACCACGACGAGGGCGAGGGTCGTGAGGGCGCCGAGGGCGCGCAGGGCGCGACGTCGGTCTGGGCGTCGGGGTCGCCTCGACGCCGGGGCTTCCGGACGCCGGTCGTTGGCCGCCTTCACGGCACGGGCCCCGCGAGGGTGCCGCGCATCTCCATGGGCTGGGCCAGGATGACGAGCTGCAGCGCCAGGAAGCCGAGGACGTAGATGGCCAGCGGCCACATGGCTAGCACACCGCGCCGCAGCCCGAAGTCGCGGATGCCGATGCGCACGGCCGTGACCAGACCGAGGCCGGCGTACACGGCGCCCAGCAGGGCCTGGATGGGGAAGAGCCACCTGGTGGGGACGACTTGCGCGAGGCGCCAGTGAGGATCAAGCGGGAAGCCGCGGTACTCGAAGAAGTGCTCGAACACAGGCACCACGCTAAGCGCGCCGGTCAAGAAATGGAATACGTAGTGCGCCCCCCAGAAACCGAAGCCGAGCGCGACCGTGACGTAACCCCACCTGCGGAACGCCGTGAGGACCGAGGAGCGCTTCCCTCCCAGCCGGTCCGCCGCCCACGCTGCCGCGGCCGCGACGAGCAGTCCGGCCGCCGTCACCCCGAGGTAGGTCAGGCCGAGGACGAGCGCCTCGCTGCGCGTGCCCAACGCCTCCGAGAGCCGGCCCGTGAACGTGTAGAAGGGTGAGGTCATCGCCAACGCGTTCACGACGCCCCAGAACGTCAGCAGCACGCCGAGTGCCAAGGCGCTCGCCCCGAACCGCCTGCGCCACGGCTCCTTGCTCAGCTCGCGTCCGGGCGCCCTGACGCTCAACGCCACGTTGTCGTACGGGCAAGCGCGCACGCAGTTGAAGCAGAAGGTGCAGTCGAGGTTGGACGTGATGGTGGGCACGAGGAGGTCGCTCTCGCAGCCGGGGAAGTAGCCGCTCCCGTTCGGGCTCACGATCTCGCTCACGGGTATGTACGCCGTCTTAGCGGGCGCCGTGCGGACGGCGGACGACCCGGCCCCGGTCGCCGCCGTAGCGCTCGCGCCGCTCACGCGGCCGTGCAGGCACGGCTTGTGGACGCACCGCCGGCACACGTCCGGGTCCACGGCGACGACCTGCGTGGGTGAAGCCGCGCTGAGCGCGAAGTTGAAGTTGCCCAAGGGGCAGACGTACCGGCAGAACGTGCCGGCCGGGAAGAGCGTGTCTACGACCAGCGCCGACCCGAAGTAGCCGACGGCCAGCCAGGCGGTAAGCCACGGGCTCGCCCAGAGGTCGAACGCCTCGTAGGCGATGAAGTAGGCCAGCGTGATGGTAAGGACCAGCCACTTGTTGCGCAAGGCGCGGGGGAACCGGAGGTCCGCCCGGAGGAGCCGCTTCAGGCCGCGCGCCGCCCCGCGCGTGAGCATGAGCGGGCAGGCCGCGCAGAAGGCGTTGCCGAAGAGCGCCAGGGCGAGGACGACGAGGCCGCGGTAGTGCAGCCACGTCACGGTGGTGGCGACGTTGCGCGGCGCCAGCTGCCGCCCGGTCAGCCCGTCGACGATCACGAACAGGGCGAGCAGTAGGAGCGGGAGCTGCAGCGCGAACCTGGCGTACTTCCAGCGGACGAACCGCCGTACTCCAGGCAACCTGAAGAGGTCGAAGCCCTGCGGCTGATCGACGTAGGGACCGGCAGCGAGCGGCAGCTCGACGGCACCGGCGCCGCGCGCGGGCGTCATCGCGTCCGGACGGTGGTCAGCAGCTCACCGACGGCCCGCTGGCCGCTCGTGGTGGTCACCTTCACGCTCAAGACCCAGTCGCCCGCCATGCCGAGTACCAGGGCGTCGGCGCGGTACGTGCCGCCGCCGACCTCCGTTGCCGTCGCCATGGCCGGCGCCATCCCGGCGTGGGTCATGTCGGCCTCCACCTCGACCTTCGCGCCGAGCACGGGCGCACCCCCCTCCGACACCTCGATGACGACCGGTACGTTGCCGGGGCGCGCCTCGCCGGCGAGCCGGGTAGCGACCTTGATGGCGCCGCTCTCGGCACCGGCGCTCGGCCCCTTGCAGGCCGCCAACGCCAGCAGCGCGCTCAGCAACAGCAACGCCACGGCCAGCCGTGGCGGGGTGCGGACCGAGCGCCGGGAGGGGAGCGCATCACTGACGGGGTGCGTTGCGGCCATCTACGCCGGCAGGCTACCACTTGGCAGGGACGCGCCCCATGCTGATCAGATACTTGACGATGCCGTCTTCGAGGGCGGTGGCCAGCGTGTCAGGCGTCTCCAGGACCCGACGGTCGGCGGGGTTCGAGAGGTAGCCGAGCTCGACGAGCAGGGCGGGCGTGCCGCGGTCAACGGCGTGCTCGAAGCGCCGGTCGTTGAAGGCGTAGTACTCGAACATGTTGCCGGACACGTTGGCATCGTCGTCGCTCATGCGCGTGGCCTTGAGGACCGCCCGGTCGATCATCAGCTTCAGTTGTGGCTCGCGCGGGTTGCGGGCCGGCCAGAAGTGGGCGCTCTTGTAGCCGGAGCGCGCGGTGTCCGGGTTGGAGTCGAGGTGTACGGAGATCACGAGATCGGCTCGGTAGCGCGGCGGAACGGTGGCCGGCAGCACGTCGACGACCGCGCCGCGGCCGCGGAGCCTGGCGGCCAGGGCGTCGACGATGGCGACGTTCACGCTCACCTCGTCCAGGCCGGCGTGATGACCGCCCGTGCTGTAACGGAGGGCGGCGAGTTCGTCCGGCTGGGAGCCGGCGTCGAGGTGGCCGACTTGCAGGCCGATCCTCACCGGGCCGAGGACGCGGTTGGCCAGCCAGCGCACGGGTCCGGCGCGGTAGACGCGCACCTCGCTCGCACCCGGCAACGCCTGCACCACGCGCCTGAGGCCGTCCGTCACCATGCCGAACGTGGCTGCCGCGACCTCGCCGCCCCGCTCGCGTACCGCCGCCGCCACGTTGATGGTGAGCAGGAGCGCCATGGCCACCAGGAAGCCGCGGCCGAGCAGCTTCCGCCGCCGCAGCAGCCCCGGCGGCCGCTCCTCCGACTCAGCGCGGTCGTCGGCCGGCCGCGCGGTGCGCGGCGGCCGAGAGGCCAGTGGGTCGCGCCGCTCCTCGCCGGTCACGACCAGATGCTACAGGAGCCGGCCACTGGCCGCGATTCATAACCGCACTGCTTCGAGCCAGTAGATGATGTGCTCGTTGACGTTCTCGACGTGATCGCCGAGGCGCTCGAGGTACCGGGCTATCGCGGAGAGCTCGGACGCGCGTCCGATGGTACCCGTGTCCGCGAGCATGTAGGTCAGGAGCTCGCGCTGGATCTGGTCGTATAGGTCGTCGATCTCGGAATCCAAGGCGTGGGCGCGCCGCGCCGCCTCCGCGTCGGCCTCCGCCACGGCCTTGGTCGTGGTGTCGAGCATGACGAACAGGACCTCGAAGATCCGCTGCATGTCCAGGTACTTCTTGATGGGCGGCTGCTTCGCGAGCTGGTGGCCGGCCTCCGCGACGTGTTCGGCGTAGTCGCCGGCGCGTTCGATGTCGGCCAGCATCTGCAGGGCGGCGCCGAGGAAGCGGAGGTCGCGGGCGGCCGGCTGCCGGCGCGCGATCACGGTGAGGACCCGCCCCTCCAGGTCGGACTGGATGCCGTCCACCAGGTCATCGAGCTCAGCGCAGCGCAGCGCCCCGTCCGGGTCGGCGTCGATGAGCGAGCGCCGCGCCCACTCACAGCTCTCCCTGACCAGGCTGAGCATGCGGACGAGGTCGCCGGTGATGGCCTGCAGGTCGAGCTCGAGTGGTGTCAACGATGGGGTCGCCATGTGGCCGGTAGCGTAGCGCGGCAGGGTCAGGGCGATGTCAGGGCGGGGAGACGAGACCATGACAGAGCGCTCGTAGAATGACCACATGGCCGCCCATACGGTCCTGGTGGTCGAAGACGACGACGCGGTGCGCGAGGTGGTCGCGTTCCACCTGCGCCGCGCCGGCTTCGCCGTTCGTGAGGCGTCCGATGCCGCGCAGGCCCTGGCCGCCGTGCCGGACGCCTCCCTAGTCGTGCTCGACTGGATGCTGCCCGACGCGAGCGGGCTCACCGTCTTGAAAGGGCTTCGCGACTCCCCGGCCTCTGAGGTCCCCGTGCTCATGCTGACCGCCCGTGCCCGCGAGGCGGAGCGTGTGGAGGGGCTCGAGTCGGGGGCGGACGACTACCTGACCAAGCCGTTCTCGGCCGCGGAGCTCGTGGCGCGCGTGCGCGCGCTCCTGCGCCGGGCCGTCCCACGCAAGCGCGTGACCGTCGGTCAGCTGAGCGTCGACGCCGACGCCGGTGAGGTGACGTGGCGCGACGAACGGTGTCGGCTCACGCCGCGGGAGTTCGGCCTGCTCGCCTTCCTCGCCGCCAACCCCGGACGCGTGTACTCGCGCTTCGAGCTCCTCGACAAGGTCTGGGGCGAGGAGTTCGTCGGCACGGAGCGGACCGTCGACCAGCACGTCGCTCAGCTCCGCGCCGTCGTTAGCGACGACGTCGTCGTCACGGTAAGAGGGCGTGGCTACCGCCTGGGCGAGTGCCGAGGCGCCGACCATGGCGAGCCTCGAGTCGCCGACCTCCCGGGCGCTAGCCCCCCTGGCCGAGCGGAGCGCTAGGTGGACAGCAGCGCGCGCGCCGCGCTCCCCTGGTGGGACTTCCTGAAGGAGGGCGTCGTCCGGCTCGAGGGCGAGAGCGTGCTCGACCTCAACCAAGCGGCCGCCCGACTCCTCGACGCCGACCGGGAACGGGCGCGCGGAGCGGCGGCGATCGGCGTGCTCCGCGACCACCGGCTCGAGGCCATGTGGCGCTCGGGAGTTGGCGGTGAGATCGAGCTCCGCTCCAAGGCGGTCAGGGTGACCGCGTTCCCGGGCGGGCTCGCGTTCGAGGACGTGAGCGAGCTCCGGCTTGGCCAGCGCGACGCCGCGGAGTTACTCTCCGTGCTCTCGCACGAGCTGCGCACCCCCGTGACGACCGTTCGTGGGGCGCTCGAGGCGCTCGAAGCACCGGCCGCGGACGGTGGCGACCCGGGCGAGGTGCGCTTCCGCGAACGCTTCCTCGCGCTCGCGCTCGCCGAGGCCGAGCGCCTCTCGCGCCTGCTCGACGACCTGACCGTCCAGTCGCGCCCGCCGAGGGAGAGGAGCGTCGAGCTCGGAGCCGTCGTCGCGAAGGCCGAGGCGTTGCTGCGAGCGCGGGCCGAGGCCGCCGGCGTCCGGTTCGCGACCGAGCTCGGCGACCTCCTCGTCTGGGCGGACGAGGACAAGCTCCTCCAGGTGGTCCTAAACCTGATGGAGAACGCGGCCGTGCACGGGCCCCGGGGCGGGGTCGTCGCGGTCGCGGCGTGGCGCGCGGACGGCATGGCCCGGCTCGAGGTGCGCGACGAGGGCGTGCCGCTCGACCCCGGCGGCGTGCCGGCGCTGTTCGCTCCACACACGCAGGGCCGCCACCGCGGCCAGGGCGCGGGCCTTGGGCTCTACATAGTCAGGACGATCGTGCAGCGCTGGGGCGGCACCGTGTGGGGCGGGCCGCTCGGCGCCGGACGGGACGGGGCGGGGCCGCCCGGGCCCGCTGGCGACGGGGGTCGCCGAGACGGCGACGGGCCGGGTGGCGCGGTGGGTAACGCGTTCGGGTTCAGCGTCCCGCTCGCGAGTCGCGCCTGAACTCGGCGCGCGTCGCCAGCGAGGGCCGGGCGAGGCGCGGGGGCGTGCCCGGAGCGTAGCGGCGGTGCCGGGGAGCGAGCGCGATTGGCAGCCGGGCCTCGCGCGTGCCGACCGCCTCAGGCGTTCGGATCGTCCGGGGCCAACGCCGGGGCGACGAGCTCCGCCCGGTGGCGTGGCAGCTGCGACCACTCGGCAGTCGCGAGGGCGTCGGCAGGCGCCTCGCGTCGCATCTGGTCAGGCGGCTTGGCGGCGTCGTACGCGGCCGGGGTGGGGGCGATGCGCGACCAGGGGAACAGGCGCGCGTAGGCCGCCGGGCCGACGGCGAAGAGCAGCGCGACCGTCACCACCGTCTCCGCGGACGCGGCGCGGCTGATGGCGAGGAGGTCGTGCAGCTGGATCGACTGGCCACTGAAGGCGAGCCACGCGGTGCCCGCCGTCCCCCATGTCAGGGCGCTGGCGACCAGCGCGTTCAGAGGCCCGGCCCAGCGCACCGACCTGGGTGACGGGTAGATAGCGAGCCACCCCAGGATCACGAGCTCCAAGGTCAGGAACGCCTCGTGAAGCCCTGGGAACGCCCCACGCGCGACGGACGCGGCGAAGAGGCCGCCCGCCAAGAGACCGAGGCTCGGACCGTACGCGAGGGCGACCACGAGGACGGGCACCGCGGCGACGCCGTTCGCCGCCGCGACGACCCAGGGCGGCGAGGCGCCCAACCGTTGTGAGAGCGCCTCGAGCAGGAAGGCGACGACCACCGCCCCGAGGACGCGCAGCGCCACCTTGGGCCTCGTGAGCACCAGGACGTCGCCGCGTGCCACGCCGGTCCCCAACGAGATGAGGACGAGGATTAGCGCAGCGCACGTCGAGTAGAAGAGGACCGGGTCGGATCCGAGCCGCTGCCAAGCGTCTGATCTAGCGAGTGCGCCGTTCACCAGTCCGGCCTCTCGTCGAGCGTGGGCCCGAAGGGCGTAGCGTCGAGGTCGCCCGCGCGCAGCATCCGCAACAGCTCGGCGTTGGCCGCGCGACGGCCCGGCGTGCGTGCGAGCACCACGCCGAGAGCGGCTTCGCTCGCCACGAACGCGACCTGGGCCGTGCGCAGCCAAGCCGGATAGTGGCGTCTACCAACCAGGAGCCCGCCGCGCCGCCCTTCAAGGGCGAACGCCGGATGCGAGGGGGTCGAGGTGCCGCCGAGATGCACGACAGGCGTCGCCACGAGGAGGTTCGAGCGCCCTGCCTCCGAGGCCCGCAGTCCGAAGTCGAGGTCCTCGTTGTAGAAGCGGAACGCCTCGTCGTAGCCGCCTAGATCGCGCCAGTCGCGCAGCCGCGCCACCGTCAGGCAGCCGGAGAGCCACGGCACGGCTACGGCGGCCGGCGCCCCGCCTGACGGGCGTGAGCGGCTCAGCCGCCGGTAGTACCTGGCGTACAGCGGTCCGAGCCCCTGGGGCTTGCCGTCGCCGTCCGCGACGAACGGCCCCGCCGCCGCGGCCAGGGGGCGGGACTCCAGCGCGGCGACGAGGTCCGAGAAGGTGCTGTCCGCCACGATGACGTCTGCGTTCATGAAGGCGACGTACTCGGTCGAGGCGTCGGCCAGGCCCGCGTTAACGGCGTGAGCGTAGGAGCGGTTGGGAACGCCGACGTAGGCGACGTCAGGGTGGCTGCCTGCGAGCGCGCGGGCGAGGCCGGGGTCGGGGTCGGCGTCGACGAGACGCACGTCGGCGCCGGGGGCCGAGCGGCTCACGAGCTCTAGGCAGGCGGTGGCGAGCTCGGGCGTGCGGTAGTGGACCACGGCCACCGTGAGCCGTGCGGCGGCCACAGGGCGCGCGGTGGGCGCCGACGTAGTCGCCGCCGGCTGCCGCGTTGCGCTCACCTCAAGGGGCCTTCCTGCGGTAGGTCACGAGCGCATGGTACTCAAGTGTGGCCTCGAGCCACACGTGTCTCACCTCTCCTGGCTTAGCATGCTGGTCGTGCAGTCCGACGACCAACACGATCAGCGTGGCGATGTGCGGCTCGGCGTCGCCCTCGGCGGCGGCAGCGCGCGCGGTTACGCCCACCTCGGCGCCCTGGCCAGCCTCGAGCGCAACGGCC